>NZ_JBEXPR010000041.1:0-44770 GCF_040612135.1 Streptomyces sp. NPDC006458
CCGGGGGGCCGGGACGCCGGGGGGCCGGGGGGCCGGGGGGCCGGGGGGCCGGGGGGCCGGGGGGCCGGGGGGCCGGGGGGCCGGGGGCTAGGAGAGCCAGGAGTGCCAGGGGGATCGGGGCGACCCGGGGACACGGGGCCACCGGAGGGGGCCGGGAGACCGGAGGGGGCCGGGAGACCGGAGGGGGCCGGGAGACCGGGCGACCGGGCGGGCGGGAGGCCGGGCGAGCGGGGGATCGGGGGATCGGGGCGACCCGGGGACACGGGGGACCCGGGGGACCCGGTCCCCCAGGCAGGCCCCAGGCGCCCCCAGGTCCCCAAAGTCACGGGGTTGCCGGGCCCGCGGGGCACCGGATCACCCGATCACCGGATCACATCACAGGAGCCCGGGCCACGGGATCCCGGGCCGCCGGATCACCGGGATACCGGGCCGCCGGGCCGCGGATCCCGGGCCGCCGGGCCGCGGAGCCCGAGCCGGCGACCGGGTCACCGGGTTCCCGGGTCCCCGGTGAGGTCCAGCCGGAGATCGAGGTGGTGGTCGCCCTCCGCGCGCGGCCGGTCCGGGTCGGGGACCCAGCAGTGGCGGGCGTAGAAGGCCTGGGCCCGGAGGTTGTCCGTGTGCACCCGCAGGACGGCCGTCCGCCGCCCGTCGGCCCGCCACTGCTCTCGGCAGGCCGTGTGCAGGTCGCTGCCGATCCCGGACCGCCAGCGCCCGGGGTCGACATGGAACTGGAGCAGGTCGACCGTGTCCGCGGGCACGCCCCGCACGGTCCGGAAGGAGGCGAGGCCGACGATCCGCCCGTCCTCCACGACGCACAGCACCTGCCCGTCGGTCCGCTCGATGGCGCCCCGCCAGGCCGCCGCCCAGTCGGTGCCGTCGTCCGGGACCCCGTCGGGGTAGTACGCCGCCCGGGCCCGCGCGTGCAGCGCGACGACCGTCTCCGCCTCGGCACGGACGACCGTCCGGATCACCCGGCTCCCCGTCACTCGCTCACTGATCACCCCCCTCAGGACGCGTTTTCGGCCACGCGGGTTCCCCGCTCAGCTGCCGTCCCGCAGATCAGCGGGCCAGTACGGCCGGAATTCGATGTGGTCGTACGTCACCACGCACCCCTCCCCCAGCGGTGCCTGCGCCATGAATCCGACCAGGGCCGCGCCGGTCTCCTGCTCCCCGCCGAGCGTGAACAGCCGCACGAAGGTCCACCGCTCCCCGTCCCGGGACGCGTGGAAGGCGAACGCCCGCCCGGTCCGGCTCACCCGCAGCCACACCGAACTGCCGTCCACGGTGAAGGAGTTGGCGTCGTCGGAGTGGCCCCGGGTGACGACCGTGCACACGGTGGGCACCTCCGGCGAGTACTCCAGGCACAGCTTCGCCCAGGCCCGGTCCCCCACGTGCACGTACAGCACCCCGGCGTCGAAGGCGGAGTTGAAGCCCACGGTGACCCGGGCGATCAGCTGGAAGTCGCCCTCGGGGGCGCCGAGCAGCCGGGGCGCGTCGCAGGCGGGGTCCAGCCCCTCGTCGGTCGGCGGCACGAACCGGTCCTGCCCGGGCCCGGCCCAACCGGTGAGGACCCCGTCCTCGTTCGACCAATGCCCGTCGGGCCCGTATGTGCGCAGGGGGAAGGGAAGTTCGGCAAGCTTGAGATCCATGAGGGAAGTGTCGCAGCGGACGCCCGAAGGGGCGCGGGGAACTGCGCGATCAGCCACAACGCACGCGGCACCCGCAACGGCGCCACCGCATCCGCCCCGCGCGGAGCTACCGCTCGAGCCGCCCGTCGAACCGCCGAGGCAGCCCCAGCGGGTTGCCGTCCCGCAGCTCCACCGGCAGCAGCGCCTCGGGCGCCCCCTGGTACACCACTGGCCGCAGCCACCGCTCGACCGCGGTACCCCCCACGGAGGTCGACGTGGAGGTCGTCGCCGGGTAGGGGCCCCCGTGGTGCTGGGCCGCCGCCACGGCGACCCCCGTCGGCCAGCCGTTCACCAGCACCCGGCCGGCCAGCGGCGTCAGCTCCGCGAGCAGTTCGGGCCCGCGCCCCTGCCCCGCGGCCTCCTCCGCGGACAGATGCACGGTGGCGGTGAGGTTGCCCGGCAGCCGGGACAGGACACTCGTCGCCTCGTCCTCGTCCTCGTAGCGGGCCACGACGGTGACCGGCCCGAAGCACTCCTCAAGCAGCAGGTCGTGGTCGCCCTCGCTCGCCAGCCTCTCGGCCGGGACGGTCAGGAAGCCGGGGCTGACGGTGTGCTCTGGGTCGTCCACCAGCGCGTTCGATATACTGAACGCTGTCTCTGATGCTGAATGGGCTTTCGGAGACTATTTCCCGTCGAACGAAGGGGTCAAGGGCGATGTCGGCTGGAGAGACGGGGGGCGGAGCGCAGGTCAAGTCCGCGGTACGGACGGTCGAACTGCTGGAGTACTTCGCCGGACGCCCCGGTATGCACTCCCTCGCGGCGGTGCAGGAGGCCGTCGGCTATCCCAAGTCCAGCCTGTACATGCTGCTGCGCACGCTGGTGGAGCTGGGCTGGGTCGAGACGGACGCGACCGGCACGCGGTACGGCATCGGTGTGCGGGCCCTGCTGGTCGGCACCTCCTACATCGACGGCGACGAGGTGGTCGCGGTGGCGCGGCCGACGCTGGACCGGCTCTCGGACGACACCACGGAGACCATCCACCTCGCCCGCCTGGACGGCACGAACGTCGTCTACCTCGCCACCCGGCAGTCTCAGCACTACCTGCGCCCCTTCACCCGGGTCGGCCGCCGGCTGCCCGCGCACTCGACCTCGCTGGGCAAGGCGCTGCTGAGCACGTTCTCCGACGAGCAGGTGCGCAAGCTGCTGCCGGAGACGCTGCCGGCGCTCACCGAGCACACCATCACCGACCGGGAGGAGCTCGTCGAGGAGCTGCGCCAGGTCCGCGAGCAGGGGTACGCGGTCGACCGCGAGGAGAACACGCTGGGCCTGCGCTGCTTCGGCGTGGCCATCCCCTACCGCACCCCGGCCCGCGACGCGATCAGCTGCTCGGTCCCCGTGGCCCGGCTGACCCCGGCGCACGAGCAGATGGTGAAGGACGCCCTGTTCGACGCCCGTGACCGGCTGACCCTCGCGACCCGGAGGCTCTGAACGCATGGACGTCGTACTGCGCGCGGTCCACGACAGCGATCTGCCCGTGTTCTTCCGGCAGTCGAACGACCCGGAGTCCCTGCGGATGGCCGCCTTCACGGCGCCCGACCCCGCCGACCGGGCCGCGTTCGACGCGCACTGGGCGAGGATCCGCGCCTCGGACGGCATAGTGCCCCGGACCGTGCTCGCCGACGGGGACGTCGTCGGCCACGCCGCGGTGTACGGCGCGCCGGGCGAGCGCGAGGTGACGTACTGGATCGACCGCTATTACTGGGGGCGCGGCATCGCGACGGCCGCGCTGGGGCGGCTGCTGGCCGAGGTCGGCGAGCGCCCGCTGTACGCCCGCGCGGCGGCGGACAACGCCGGTTCGCTGCGCGTGCTGGAGAAGTGCGGTTTCCGGGTGACCGGGCGGGAGCGGGGGTTCGCGAACGCGCGGGCCGAGGAGATCGACGAGGTCGTCCTCACGCTGGACACCTGACCCACCCGAAGCGGCGGCCCACGCAGGGCCTACCTGGACACAGCCGAAACGTCCCGACCCGGGGACACCTCACCCAACCCGGGGCAGCCCGTCCCGGAGATCGCCGACCCGACCCGGACGGGCGACCGGAACGGGGACCTCACACGCAGCCGACCCCACACGCAGCCGAAGCGACGGCCCGCGCGGAGCGCGCCAGACCCGCCCGAAGCGTCTCGCTCCAGGGACTCCCCCGCCCCGGACGGCGCGTCCCCGGGGGCTGCCTCACCCGGCCGAAGCGACGGCCTACGCCGAGCGCGCCACACCCGCCCGAAGCGTCCCACCCCGGGGACCCCTCCCCCGGCCGAAGCTGCGGCCCATCCCGGAGATTGCCGACCCGACCCGGACGGCACATCCCCGGGGGACGCCGGCCCGACCCCGCCGGCCCGACCCGGAGGTCGCGGACCCGAGTCGGGCGGTGTGTCCCCGAGGCGCCGGCCCCGACCCGGGGAGCGGGCCACGGCGCGGACGGCTCGTCCCGGTGGGCGGGTCCTCCCAGTTGCCGCTCATCCCCGCCGACGTACCCCTCCGCCGTGCGGCGGAGGCGGATCGTCGGGTGGCAGGACGCGCGGGGCGGGGTCGGCGCGGGAGCGTGGAGGCATGACGCAGACAGCTCCCGCCTCCACCCCGGCCGACCATGCCACCGCGACGGTCGGCGCCGACCGGCTGCGCCGTGTCCTGCGGGCGGTCACCGTCGCGGCGTGCGTACCGTATCTGGGCCTGAAGATCGCCTGGATCGCCGGGAGCAGTGTCGGCGTGCCGGAGGGCACCACGCTGCTGGACCACCAGGCCGAGATGGCCGTCGCCAACGGTGTCACCGTGCTGATGGACGCGACGGTGATCGTGCTGGCGCTGCTGCTGACCCGGCCGTGGGGTCTGCGCGTACCGGCGTGGCTGCTGGTGTTCCCGATGTGGGCGGCGACCGGGCTGCTGACCCCGATCATGACCGGGTTCCCGCTCCAGCTCGTCGTGTGGGCGTTCGGCGGGAGCGTGCGGACGGCCGACGAGGGAGGGGAGCCCTTCCTGCGCGAGTGGGTGTTCGGCGTCGTCTACGGCGGGTTCATCGTGCAGGGCCTGGCCCTCGGGGCGCTGTTCGCGCTCTACGCGCGAGGCCGCTGGGGCCATCTGTGGCGGGGCCGGGTCTGGGACCTGCCGCGCGCGGTCGGCACCGCCGACCGGGTCCTCGCCACCGTGGCCGCCGTCGTCGCGCTGCTGCCGCTGACCGCGCACGCGGTGTGGGCGAGCGGCGGCACGACCGCTCTCGCGCAGGGCCGGATCGCCGACCGGACCGCCGACTTCTACGTCCTTCAGGTCCAGAGCGCCGTCCTGCTCGCCGTCGCCGTGACCGGCGGTCTGCTGCTCGCCTTCCGGCGCGGCCGTGCCCTGCCCGTCGGTGTGCCGCTGGTCCTCGCCTGGGTCGGTTCCGCGGCCACAGCCTGCTGGGCGGCCTGGCTGGCGGTCGCTTCTCTGCTCTCCCTCGGCGATGCCGCCCATCGGCCCACGACCGGGACGGTCCTCGCCTACGCTGGCGAGATGATCACCGGCGTCCTCGTCGCGGGCCTCGTCACCAGCTTCCTCACGGCGCGCTCCGCGGCCGCGAACCGGCGTACGCCGTGAGGGCGTTCACCCGGACGCTGTTCGGGCGGCGGGCGCGGCTGCGCTGGATCCATCTGATCCTCGGCGGCGCGCTCGCCATGCCGTACGTGTTCGTCGGACAGCTGATCGTCGGCCCCGCGACCGACTCGCGGTACGTCTTCCACGACCTCCTCCTCCAACTCGCCTCGTTCGCCGTCGGGTTGCCGCTGGCCGCGATCACCTCGCTGTTCCCGCCGACCCGGCCGCTGGAGTCGGGCGCGGCCCGCACGCTGTGCGGCGTCGACGCGGACGGGCTGGCGTACGGGCCCGCGCACGGCTGGGCGGCGAAGGGCCGCACGGCCGCCTGGTTCACACTGCATCTGGGACTCGGCGGGATCGTCTCCGGGATGTCGCTGGCCGTGCCGCCGTTCGCGGCGGTGCTGATCGCGCTGCCGGCCGTTTCCCGACTCGGCGGCACCCGGCTGGGGCTGCCCGAAGTGTTCGACCGGGCCTGGGCGTTGGCGCTGTGCCCGCCGGCCGGCCTGGCGATGCTGGTGGCGCTCGCCGCGGTCGCGGCCGGGTGCGGCGCGCTGCTCGCCCGCTGCGCGCCCGTGCTGCTCGGTCCGGGACCGGAGGACCGGCTCGCGGCGGCCGAGGCCCGCGCCGCCGACCTGGCCGTACGCAACCGGCTGGCGCGGGAGTTGCACGACTCCGTCGGGCACGCCCTCAGCGCGGTCACCCTCCAGGCCGGGGCCGCTCGCCGCGTCCTGGACAGCGACCCGGAGTTCGTGCGCGAGGCGCTCGCCGCGATCGAGGACACCACCCGGCGCACGGTCGGCGAACTGGACGCCGTGCTGGGCGTGCTGCGCGCCGACCACTCCCCCGGGACCGCGCCCGCGCCGACCCTCGCCGACGACCTGGAGGGCCTGCTTCGCCGTACCCGCGCGGGCGGCGCGAGGGTCACCGCCGAGATCGCCGCGGACCCGGCCGCCGTACCGCCGCTGCTGTCCCGGGAGGCGTACCGGATCGTGCAGGAAGGGCTGAGCAACGCGCTGCGGCACGCGGGCTGTGAGGTGCCGGTGCTGCTGCGGCTGGGGGCGGCCGACGGCTGGCTGGAGATCGCCATGGAGAACCCCGTGACCGCGTCCGCCCCCTGCCGCCCGGGCGGCGGACACGGCCTGCGCGGCATCGCCGACCGCGCGCGGCTGCTGGGCGGCACCGCGCGGGCGGGGGCCGAGGCGGGCACCTGGCGGCTGCGGGTGCGCCTGCCGCTGTCGGCGCGCACACCGGAGCCGCGGAAGGGACAGGACAGCGCATGACCCGCACACCGATCCGGATCGTCCTCGCCGACGACGAGCGCATGGTGCGCACCGCCCTGCGCGCGATCCTCTCCGCCGAGCCCGGCCTGGAGGTGGCCGGCGAGGCCGCGACCGGCGCCGAGGCGGTGTCGGTCGTGCGGCAGGTGCGGCCCGACGTGGTGCTGATGGACGTGCGCATGCCGGAGACGGACGGCATCCGGGCCACCGAGCAGATCCTCTCCTCGATGGCCGACCCGCCGCGGATCGTCGTCGTCACCACTTTCGAGAACGACTCCTACGTCTATGACGCGCTGCGCGCCGGGGCGGCCGGGTTCCTGCTCAAGCGGGCGGACGTGGACGCCCTGGTGCAGGCGGTGCGGCTAGTCGCGCACAGCGACACGCTGCTGTTCCCGGCGGCGGTGCGGGCACTGGTGGTCGAGCACGGGCGGGCCGCGGGCGCGCCCCCGGCATGGGTGGCGAGGCTCACCGGCCGGGAGAGCGAGGTGCTGCGGCTGATGGCGACCGGGCTGACCAACGCGGAGATCGCCGGGCGCATGGAGGTCGGTCCCGCGACGGTGAAGTCGCATGTCGCTGCGGTGCTGGCGAAGACCGGGGCGCGCGACCGGACGCAGGCGGTGATCGCGGCGTACGAGGCGGGGTTCCTGAGGACGTCCTGACCCCGTTCAGGAGCGCCGGATGAGAAAAGCGCCGGAAGGGAACGTTCCGGTCGGGTCCGTTCGTCCTGTGATCGGGATGAACAAAACGATCAGGCGTGCGTCGGTCTTCACGCTGCTGCTGGTGTTCGCTCTGCTGTTCAGGGCGACCTGGGTGCAGTTCTACGAGGGCCGGGCGCTGGCAGACGACAAGGACAACCGGCGGAACGCGATCGCGCTGTACAGCGAGCCGCTCGGCGACATCGTCGTGGGCGGCGAGGCCGTCACCGGCTCGGCGCGGACGACGAGCGGCGACCTCAGATACAAGCGCACGTACACGGACGGCGAGCTGTACGCGGCGGTGACCGGCTACAGCTCGCAGGTCTACGGCGCCACGCAGTTGGAGGGCATCTACCAGGACCTGCTGGACGGCACGGACATCCGGCTGAAGAACGTCCTGGGCACGGTCACCGGCAAGCGCTCCGACCCCGGCAAGGTGATCACGACCGTGGACCCGGACGTGCAGAAGGCGGCCTACGAGGCCCTCGGCGGCAAGAAGGGCGCCGCCGTCGCCATCGACCCGGAGACCGGCAGGATCCTCGCGGTCGTCTCCACGCCGTCGTACGACCCCTCCGACCTGGCCACCGGCGACACCTCGGCGTGGCAGGAGCTCCAGAAGGACTCCGACAAGCCGCTGACCAACCGCGCGCTGCGCCGGCCGCTGCCGCCCGGATCCACCTTCAAGCTGGTGGTCGCGGCGGCGGCCCTGGAGGACGGGCTGTACTCCTCGGTCGACGAGAGGACCGTCAGCCCCGACCCCTACGAGCTGGAGCAGTCCGACGACACGCTGACCAACAAGAACCTCTCGGCGCCCTGCGAGAACGCCTCGATCCGGGTGGCCCTGCAGTACTCCTGCAACAACGTCTTCGGCAAGATGGCCGTCGACCTCGGCCAGGACAAGGTCCGGGCGATGGCGGAGAGGTTCGGGTTCAACGACGACGAGCGGGACGTGCCGGTGCGCGCCTACGCGAGCGTGTACCCGAATGACATGGACGAGGCGCAGACCGCGCTGTCCGGCATCGGCCAGTTCGACGTCACCGCGACGCCGCTGCAGATCGCCATGGTGTCCGCGGCCATCGCCAACGGGGGTGAGCTGGTCTCGCCGCACATGGTCTCGCGCATCACCGACAGCAACGGGGACGTGCTGGAGAACTACGACGACAACGCCTCCACCGAGCGGATCGTCTCCTCCTCCACGGCCGAGCAGTTGCAGTCGGCGATGCGGACGGTCGTGGAGGAGGGCACGGGGACGAACGCCCGGATCTCCGGGGTCACGGTGGGCGGCAAGACCGGTACGGCCCAGCACGGCGAGAACAACTCAAGGACGCCCTACGCCTGGTTCACGTCCTACGGGAAGTCGGACGCGACCGGGAAGCAGGTCGCCGTGGCGGTCGTCGTGGAGCAGTCCGACGCGGCCCGCTCCGAGGTCAGCGGCAACGGACTGGCCGCGCCGGTCGCCAAGGCCGTGATGGAGGCCGCGCTGAAGGACTAGTGTCCCGGCAGGCAACTCCGCCCGGGGCGAGCGACGTTGCCTGTTGGGGCACTAGAGCAGCAGCTGCCGCACCGGGTCGATGGCGAAGTACACGAGGAACAGCGCCGAGGCGCCCCACATCAGCCAGTGGACCTCCTTCGCCCTGCCGAGGGCCGTCTTGATGACGACGTAGGCGACGAATCCGGCGCCGATGCCGTTGGTGATGGAGTAGGTGAAGGGCATCACGGCGATGGTGAGGAAGGCCGGGATGGCGATCTCGTACCGGTCCCAGTCGATCTGCTTGACCTGGGTCATCATCAGGAAGCCGACGGCGACCAGGGCGGGCGCGGCCGCCTGGAGCGGGACGATCGTCAGCAGCGGGGTGAACAGCAGGGCGAGGGCGAAGAGGCCGCCGGTGACGAGGTTGGAGAAGCCGGTGCGGGAGCCCTCGCCCACGCCCGCCGCGGACTCGATGTAGGACGTGGCCGAGGAGGACGAGGCCGCGCCGCCCGCCACCGCCGCGGCGCCGTCGATGAGCAGCACCCGGCCGAGGTGGGGCACCTTGCCGTCCTCGTCGAGCAGGCCCGCCTCGGCGCTGATGCCGACGACCGTGCCCATGGTGTCGAAGAAGTCGGACAGGATCAGGGTGAAGACCAGCAGGACGACGGTGATGACACCCACGCCGGGCTCGTCGAAGGCGCCGAACAGGCTGAACTGACCGAGCAGCCCGAAGTCCGGGGTGTCGACGATCTTGTCGGGCCACTCGGGGGTGGTCAGGCCCCAGCTCTTGACGTCGGCCGCGGAGTTGACGGCGATGGCGACCAGGGTCATGGTCACGATGCTGATGAGGATCGCGCCCCTGACCTTGCGTGCCAGCAGGGCGACGGTCAGCAGCACACCGAGACAGAAGACGAGGACCGGCCAGCCGGTGAGCGTGCCGGTGCCGCCGAGCTGGACGGGCACGGTGGTGTTGGCGGCGTCGGGTATGCGGCTGACGAACCCGGCGTCGACGAAGCCGATGAACGCGATGAACAGGCCGATGCCTACGCTGATGGCCTGCTTCAGCGGCTGCGGGATCGCGTGCATGACGGCCTCGCGCAGCCCGGTGACGACCAGCGCGCAGATCAGCAGGCCTTCGAGGACGATCAGGCCCATCGCGTCGTCCCAGCTCATCAGCGGGGCGATCTGGAAGGCGACGACGGCGTTGAGGCCGAGTCCGGCGGCGAGGGCGAGCGGGAGGTTTCCGCCGATGCCCATGATCACGGTCATCACCGCGGCCACCAGCGCGGTGGCGGTGGTGAGTTGGACCGGGTCGAGGGCCTCGCCGTACTTGTCCTTGGCGCTGCCCAGGATGATCGGGTTCAGCACGAGGATGTAGGCCATCGTGAAGAACGTGGCGAAACCACCACGTATCTCCCGGCCGAAAGTCGAGCCACGCTCGGAGATCCGGAAGAACCGGTCGACCCCGTTCGCCGTCGGCGGTACCGGGGTTGGCCGGTCGGTGACCTTTCCTGTTTCGGACATGGCGACACTCCTCGCTGGTGATCGCTGTGCGGATGCTGGCTGGATTGTTCCCCCGTTGAACACGTTTCAGGTTTTCCCCGTGTTACGGAATCGGCGGCATGCCATACGGCGTTCGAGACCCCGCACGGATCGCCGCTACGGTTCCGGAACTCGGCTCGGGCGTACGGCTGTTCGACGACCGGGGAGCCACAGCGAGGAGAGAAGCGCCCGTGGGGACAGTCGTCGACGACGACGCCTCCGTGGAGTTCCATGCCTTCTTCGAGCGGCACTACGCCGAACTCGCGCGCCTCGCAAACCTGTTGACCGTGGAGCCGGACGCGGCCGACGACCTGGCGGCGGACGCGCTGCTCGCCCCGCGGCACCGCTGGGACCGGGTGCGCGCGGCCGACCGCCCGGTGGCGTACGCGCGCGGGGCCTTGCCGGGGCCGGGCGGCGTTCACGCGGCGGCGTCACAGCCGAGGCAGGGGCGGTGCGCAACTCGGCGCCGCCGAAACACCGCCGCGCCCACCCGTGCCGCCCCTAGCGGCACGCATGCCCGCAGCTAGGCGAGACGGCGGCTCACAACCACGTACGCCCCGCAACAGCGGACGTCGGGAAAGCCAAAGCCACCCACGGCGTGACGCGACAGCGGACGGAAGGCCCGAGAAAGCCACACACAGCGTGAAGGGACAGCAGACAGAACGGGCCGGAAAGCCACGCACGGCGTGAGGGGGGCAGGGGACAGAAGGGCGGGAAAGCCGCCCACGGCGGGGAGGGGACGGGGCGGGGGGTGTCCGCCCGCAGCGGCCGCCGCAAACCCCCCTGCACCCCGTAAGCACCCAGAACGGCGGACCGAGGACGGATACCCCCCGGCGCGGCCCCGCACCACCCACCAACAAAGGGCGCTACAACGACCCCCACCGAACAGGAACGGGCCGCCGCAGGCAGGAACAGGCCGCCCCGGACAGAGCCACCGAACAGGAAACAGGCCGCCGCAGGCACCCCCCACCGAACGGGAACAGGCCGCCGCAGGCACCTCCCACCGAACGGGTACAGGTCGTCCCAGGCACCCCCACCGAAGAGGAACAGCCCGCCGCAGGCGCCCCCACCGAGCGGGAACAGGCCGCCGCAGGCGTCACCTCGCCCAGCCCGGGTCCCGCCCGCTCAGCCCCACCGCGCGAGACAACAGCGGCGCCCCCTCCGCGACGGACACAACTGGCCCGAACGCCCCGGCCCCCCGCCCGGCATCCTCCGCCACCGCCAGCAGGAACCCGTGCGCCGACCGCAACGCCGCCCCGTCCGGCTCGTACGCCTGCCCGGTGGCCCGAGCGAGATCCCACCCGTGGATCACGAGCTCGTCCGCGACCACCGCCCCGGCCACCGCCCCCGGCAGATCCACACTCCCGGCCCGAGTCAGCCCCTCCCACGCCCCCGGCTCCCGCCAGGCCACGGCCAGCTCGTCCAGCGCCCGAGGCAGCTCCTCCCGCCACCCCTCCCCCACATCCGGCACGCGCTCCGCAGGACTCGTGTCCGTCGTGGGCCCCAGATCCTTCCGCGCGGCATCCCGAAACGCGACGGACAGCCCGTACAGATGCCCGAGCAGATTCCGCACCGCGTACCCGGGACACGGCGTCTTGTCGGCCAGTTGCTCGTCCCGCACCCCGGCCACCAACCCGGCCACGACCCGCACCTGCGCCCCGAGATCAACGATCGTCGGTTCACTCATGAGCTCCGGCTCCTCCCTGGAAATGGACGCGCCCAGGAACGGACGCGCCACAAGGAAGGACCCCCACCACGCCCGAAACTCATCGCTCCGGACGACCCCCTGCCGTGTCACCCGCCGCTCGGCGTCGAGGTCCGCGTCGGACGCCAACCCGGCGTGATAGAGCCGCAGCGCGTTCGCCCCGAGGTCACGCGCGCGGGCGACATCGGCCCCGAGCGCCTCGGGCCGCCCACCCATCCCCGACACGACAGTGAGGTTCGCGGCGACGACAGCCCCCTCCACCCCCTGCTCGACGAACGGCGTCACCAGCCCGGCCCCGCCCGTGCAGGGCACGACGACCCCGTCGGCAAGCCCCAAGGGGCGCGGGGAACTGCGCCACCGGCCACGACGAGCCCACGGACGGGCACCTGCCAACGGCCCACCACCCCGCCCCCGGTCCGGACACAGGCTCCGTGGACGTCAACGCGCTCGCCGCGCAGCTCGGCGTGGCCAGGAGGACCGTACGGCGTGACCTGCGCGCCCTGTGAGATGTCTTCAGCCCGTCCGGCGCTCGGGGAAGAGGCTCGTTCAGGACCGACCGGGGTCCCAGGGGCAGAGCCCCTGACGGGCGGGAAGGGCGGGGGCGGCGGGGGCGAAATCCAATGGGCCGCAGCCCTCCACCACCCCTAGCATCCCGACCATGCCCCACCCCACCGGCTTCGCCTACGAGACCCACCCCGACGGCACCGTGCTGATCACCCACCACGGCCGCCCCGCCACCACCCTCCGCGCAGACCGGGCCACCCGCTTCCTCGCCGAGGTCACCACCGACCCCCAGCTCGTCATGGCCCGCTGGACCGGAAACTACAAGCGCGGCAACGAACGGACCGCCCGCAACCACCCCCGCAACCGCCACTGACCCGATCGGCCGCCAGGTAAGGGAACGGCAAAACCCCTTCGCTCGTTCAAGGGGCATGACAGCTATGACCCCCGGCTCGAACATCCCGCTGAACGCCGCCCGAGTGACGGTCGACGTGACCGCCCCGGTCCGGCTGGACGTCTCGGGCCTGCTGCTCACCGCCGACGGCAAGGTGCGCTCCGACGACGACTTCATCTTCTACAACCAGCCGGCCGGCCCCGGTGTGACGTACCGCTCCGGCGGCGGCACCGCCCCCGACGCCATCACGGTCGACACCGCAGCCGTTCCCCCGGGCATCGAGAAGATCGTCGTCACCGCGAGCCCGGACGCGGCCGGCCAGAGCTTCCAGGGCATCGAACCCACCGCCACCATCCGCAACGGGGACGACCAGAGCGTCCTGGCCACCTTCACACCCCCGCAGCTCGGCAGCGAGACGGCGCTGGTGATCGTGGAGATCTATTTGCGCGGCGGCGTCTGGAAGGCCCGCGCGGTCGGCCAGGGCTACGCCAACGGCCTGGCCGGCATCGCCATCGACTTCGGCGTCACGGTGGAGGAGCCCGCCGCCCCGGCCCAGCCCGCGGCCCCCGTCCAGCCCGCCGCCCCCGCGGCCCCCGCCTGGCAGCCCCCGGCCGCCCAGGCACCGGCGCCCCCGGCCGCTCCCCCGGCGCCTCCCGCCCCTCCGGCGGCGCCCCCCGCCACCGGGAAGATCAACCTCGACAAGGGCCGGGTCAGCCTCCAGAAGAACCAGACCGTGTCCCTGGTCAAGGGCGGCCGACCGCTGCTCTCCCAGGTCAAGATGGGCCTCGGCTGGGAACCGGCGTACCGGGGCAAGGACATCGACCTGGACGCGTCGGTCATCGCGTTCGGCCCCCAGCGCAACCACATCGACAGCTGCTACTTCGGCAAGCTGACCATCGTGAGCGGCGCGATCCGCCACTCCGGCGACAATCTCACCGGCGAGGGCGGGGGCGACGACGAGGTGATCACCGTCGACCTCGGCCGTCTCCCCCAGGAGGTCAGCGGCCTGGTCTTCACGGTGAACTCCTTCTCCGGCCAGAAGTTCACCGAGGTCGCGAAGGCGTACTGCCGTCTGCTGGACGCCGCCAGCGGTGAGGAGCTCGTCCGCTTCGACCTCACCGGCGCCGAGCCGCAGACGGGCGTGATGATGGCGAAGCTGATCCGCCAGTTCTCCGGCGAGTGGGAGATGACGGCCATGGGCGACTTCGTGAAGGCGCGCACGGTCCGCAACATGGTCAAGCCGGCGGCCCAGGCGCTGTAAGCGGGCGCAGGAGGCCACCGCGGAAAAGATCCACCGCAGGGCAGGGGCGCCCCAGCCAGGGGCGCCCGCCGTGTTCATCCCCGCGGCCGCAGCCCCTCCACGAGCAGGGAGACATACCGTCCGACGCGCACTTCCTGGTCGTCGGCGAGGTCGGAGGCGCTCGCCAGCCCGAGAGCCAGCCGCAGGACGTCCAACGGCTCCACGTCCGCGCGCAGGGTCCCCTCCCGCTGTGCGGCCTCGACGAGCCGCCCGGCCGCTTCCTGGAGGGTGATGCCGCAGACGGTGGCCGCGGCACCCTGGGCGGCGGCCGCGCCCAGCAGTGCCCGCAGTCCGCGGATCTGGATCGTGCCGAGGCCGAGTTCCCGCATCCATTCCGCGAGAGCCTCGCCCGGCGGCAGTCGCTCGCCGATCTCGTCGGCGCGCGCCGCGAGCGCCTCGATCCGGTCGACGTAGGCGGCCTCCAACAGGGCCTGGCGGGTCGGGAAATGCCGGTAGAGCGTTCCTGATCCCACTCCGGCCCGTTTGGCGATCTCGTCAAGCGAGGCGTTCTCGCCGTGCTCGGCGAAGAGTTCGGCGGCGACCCGCAGAAGCCGCTGATGGTTGCGGCGTGCGTCGGCCCGCTTCGGCACAGCGGGCGCGCCGTCCCGGCCGGCCGTTCGGCCCCCCGCTCCCACCTGCGACATTCGGCTGCTCCTCACGGACCGGGGACCGTCCCCGCATCCTATCGCCGCCGTGCCCAGGTCAGGCCCGCGCGGGCCACCTGGTGTCCTCCACCGTACGTGCCGGGCGGAGCCGGGCGAGAGTGCGATCGATACACGTGAAGTACGCCATGATGAATTCCCCCGAATTCGCTGTCGTTTCCGAGGGAGACGCGATGAGGAAGGCGGTGGCTCCGCATATTTCGAGCCGAAGGGAAATGGGCCGGATTCCATTCCCGATCTGTCGCCGACCAACCGGGCACCCGGTTTTTCCGCGGCGCCTCCCGAGTTCTCACTCTAGGAGGACGCCATGGGCTCGGGCGAGTCGATAAGCAACCGTCAGCCGCGCTGCGGAGCAGGCCGGTTGCCGTGCGGTGAAAGTCAGTTCCCTCGCTGGGAGCGGGCCTTGAAGGCGGCCTTCCGCGCCTCCTTGGCGACCTTCTTGTCCGGGTGCAGCCGACCCATCGCCTCCAGCACGTCCGCCGTCGCGGGGTGGTCGACGCGCCAGGCCGCCGCGAAGAAGCCGCTGTGCTGCTCGGCCAGTCCCTCCACGAGCGCCTGGAGCTCCTCGGAGTTCCCCTCGGCGGCGAGCTGTGCGGCGACCGTGTCGACGGTCAGCCAGAACACCATCGTCTCGGACGGCGCGGGGACGTTCGCCGCACCGCGCTCGGTCAGCCACACCCGGGCGAGGCCGCCCAGCTCGGCGTCGTCCAGGACCTCGCGCAGTGCGGGTTCGGCGTCCGGACCGACCAGGGACAGCGCCTGCTGGCAGCGCAGCCGGCGCAGCGGCCCGCCCGGGTCGGCGCCGCGTGCGGCGGCGAGCAGTTCACGGGCCGCGGCGAGGGCCTCGCGGCGGGCCAGCCACTGCTCGGTCTCGGCCTGGGCGGCCCGCGGCCCGAACCCGGCGGTGCCGTCCAGCAGCGTGTCCGCGCCCTTGTCGGCGAGCTCCCCGACGGCCGGGGCGGCGAACCCGGCCTCCAGCAGCCGCGCCCGCAGCCCGTACCGGCCGAGCGGGGTGAGCCGGACCATGCCGTAGCGGGAGACGTCGGTGTCGTCGACGCCCTCGGGTCCCTCGGGGTCGTCGACGTCGGCCATCAGCGCCTCGTCGACGGGCCGGTACTCGACCAGGCCGACCGGTTCCAGCAGTCGGAACTGGTCGTCGAGGCGCATCATCGCGTCGGAGACCTGCTCCAGTACGTCGTTGGTGGGTTCGGCCATGTCGCTGGGGACGATCGCGGAGGCGGCGAGCGCGGGCAGCGGCACGGGTGCGTCGCCGGGGCCGTCCTCGCTGGCGGTGAGCAGATAGAGGTTGGCGAGGACGCCGTCGAGGAAGTCGGCCTCGGCCTGGAAGTCCCAGTCCAGCTGGGAGAGGTCGACGGTGCCGCCCTCGTCGAGCGCGTCGACCAGGCAGTCGAGGTCGGGCACGCTCGCATCGGCGAGCAGCGCCTCCAGGGCGTCCTGCCAGACGCCGAGCACATCGTGCGGGGAGCCGGAGGTGAGCAGGGCGAGGTCGGCGCCGGCCGTGACGGTGCCCCTCTCCTCGTCGGTGATCTCGACGAGCCCGGTGTCCACGGCGACCCGCCAGGCCTCGGCGGTCTGCGCGGCCGCGTCGTCGCCGTCGAGTCCGAGGGCCTCGACGGCCGCGGGGAGTTGCTCCTCGGACAGGCCGCCGTCGGCGTCGACGCGGGTGTCGGGTCCGGCCCAGCGGGCGAGCCGGGCGGCCCTGGACAGCACCGGCGTGGACAGCGCGGTACGCGCCAGCTCCGCTTCGGACGCAAGCCGCACGGGCGGCAGGGGGGAGCTGTCTGACATGGGCCTGCTTCTCCTAGGGCACCTGGACGGCCGTGCGGCACTCACGACGGATGTGAACTGGGCTCAGCCTAGACGGATTTCCACCCATGCCACCCGGTTCATCTCCTCGCCAGGTGCCGTACATGGCCGAAACCTTGACAACCGGCCGGGCCAGGCAGGAAATTGACGCGCGTAGAAAGAGGGGGAACACCTGTGCACCGACGCTGTCAGGGCTGCCTGGCGTCCCGGTCCAGAAACCCCGCCGCCCTCGTCCCGGCGCCAGACCAACGTCCCCGGAGGGATCCCTTTGCCGAGCAAGTCTTCCGCGCGCCTCGCCGCGCTCACCGTCGCCGCCGTGTGCTCCGCGGCGTCCACAGTCGTGCTGACGTCGCCCGCCCACGCCGATGTCGTCCGTGTCCACGACATCCAGGGCACGACCCGGACGTCCCCGTACGCGGGCAAGCAGGTCACCGATGTGACCGGAATCGTCACCGGTGTGCGGACCTACGGTTCCTCGCGCGGCTTCTGGATCCAGGACCCGGAGGCGGACGCCGACCCGGCCACCAGTGAGGGCGTCTTCGTCTTCACCGGCTCCACCCCGAAGGGCGTGGCCGTCGGTGACCTGGTGAAGGTCTCAGGCACGGTCTCCGAGTTCGTCCCGGGCGGCACCGCCTCGGGCAACCAGGCGGTGACCGAGATCACCAAGCCGGTGACCACCGTGGTCTCCAGCGGCAACGCCGTCCCGGCCGCCGTGACCCTGGACGCCGACTCCGTGCCGGACGCCTACGTCCCGGACGGCGACCGCACCGCCGACGGCTCGGTGGGCGGCCTCACCCTGGAGCCCTCGGCGTACGCGCTGGACCTGTACGAGTCCCTGGAGGGCATGAACGTCCAGGTCGCCGACGCCCGCGTGGTCGGCGCGACCGACCCGTTCACCGAGCTGTGGGTCACGGTGAAGCCGCAGGAGCACGACAGCCGCCGCGGCGGCACGGTCTACGGCTCCTACGCCGCCCAGAACAGCGGCCGGATCCAGATCCAGTCGCTCGGCGCGGCCGCCGACTTCCCCGTCGCGAACGTCGGCGACACCCTGGCCGGCACCACCGCCGGCCCGCTGGACTACAACCAGTTCGGCGGCTACACCCTGGTCGCCGGCCGGCTCGGCACCCTGGAGAGCGCCGGTCTGGAGCGGGAGACCACGCGTCGGCAGCAGCCGGGCGAGCTGGCCGTGGCCACCTACAACGTCGAGAACCTCGACCCGTCCGACACCAGCTTCGACGCGCACGCGAGCGCGATCGTGAACAACCTGAAGTCGCCCGACATCGTGTCCCTGGAGGAGATCCAGGACAACAACGGCGCGGTGAAGGACGGCACGGTCGCCGCCGACCGGACGGTGCAGAAGCTGATCGACGCGATCGTCGCGGCGGGCGGCCCGGCCTACGACTGGCGCTCGATCGACCCGGTGGACCTCGCCGACGGCGGTGAGCCGGGCGGCAACATCCGCCAGGTGTTCCTGTTCAACCCGCAGCGGGTGTCCTTCACCGACCGCGCGGGCGGCGACGCCACCACCGCGGCCGGCGTCACCGAGGTGCGCGGCAAGGCGGCCCTGACCCTCTCGCCCGGCCGTATCGACCCGGCGAACGCCGCCTGGGCCAACAGCCGCAAGCCGCTGGCCGGTGAGTTCGTCTTCCGTGGCCGTACGGTCATCGTGGTCGCCAACCACTTCAACTCCAAGGGCGGCGACCAGAGTCTGACCTCGCAGTTCCAGCCGCCGGCGCGCAACTCGGAGACCCAGCGTCACGCGCAGGCGACGGTCGTGAACACGTTCGTCAAGGACGTCCTGGCCGTGCAGCGCAACGCGGACGTCGTCGTCCTCGGCGACATCAACGACTTCGAGTTCTCCGGCACCGCGCAGATCCTCGAAGGCGACGGGGAGCTGTGGTCGGCGATCAAGTCGCTGCCGCGCAAGGAGCGTTACTCGTACGTCTACCAGGGCAACGCCCAGACGCTGGACCAGATCCTGGTCAGCCCGTCGGTGCGCCGCGGCTGCGACTTCGAGTACGACAGCGTGCACATCAACGCGGAGTTCAACGACCAGATCAGCGACCACGACCCGCAGGTGCTGCGCTTCCACCCGTGAGGTCCCCCGGGGCCGGCCGACACCGTTGTCGGCCGGCCCCGGTCCGGTCAGCCGCCGTCCTGTTCCCCGAGCCGCGCCGGCCGGGTCTGGAACCAGTCGAGCCGCGCCTGCAACAGGGCGGCCTCCGCGGCGAGTTCGGGCACCCCGAGCGTGTCCTCCTGGTCGGGTGCGGCCGGTACGGCGGGACCGGCCAGGCCCGCGATCACCCGCAGCCCGTCGCCGGCCAGCCGTGCGAACGAGGCGAGCGACACGGCCGTACGGCCGCGCAGGCACGTCGCGCAGGCCGCGGTACGGCCACTCCGACCCGACCGTCCCCAGCCCGCGTCGGCCAGGGCCACGGCGGCCGCGCCGCAGGCGCACGGCCCGACGGTGGCGCTGCGCACCCGCCGGCGGGCGTGGCGGAAGCCCAGCTCGAAGCGGATGTACCGGCCGAGCACGGTGACTTCGAGCAGGTGGCGAGTGCCGTGCCGAGCCTCGTGACGCCTCCCATGACCGTTGGTGGACGGACCGTCCCGCCCATTGGTGGCCCATGACGGGCGGGTTGGGCAGAGGGCATCGCGCCGATCCGGAAGCACCGCTTATCCGTACCTCGTAGGAGATTTAAGTGGAGCTTCATCGGGCTCGCGCCGACACTGCCGTCATGACGTTTCCTCCCTTCGGCAGCGCCCTGTGCGCGATGATCACGCCCTTCACCGAGTCGGGCACGCTCGACCTCGACGGCGCGCAGCGGCTCGCCGACCGGCTGGTGAGCGAGGGCTGCGACGGGCTCGTGCTGTCCGGCACGACCGGCGAGTCGCCGACCACGTCGGACACCGAGAAGGCCGAGCTGATCAGGGCGGTGCGGGAGGCGGTGGGCGAGCGGGCCTCGCTGGTCGCGGGCGTCGGCACCTTCGACACCCGGCACACCGCCGAACTCGCCCTCCAGGCCGAGAAGTCGGGCGCGGACGGGCTGCTGGTGGTCTCGCCGTACTACAGCAGGCCGCCGCAGGACGCGCTGGAGGCGCATTTCCGGGAGGTCGCGGACACCACCGGCCTGCCGGTGCTGCTGTACGACATCCCCGGCCGCACCGGCACCCGTATCGAGGCGGACACCGTCCTCCGCCTCGCCGAGCACCCGCGGATCGTCGGTGTCAAGGACTGCTCCTACGACTTCCTGGCCGCCCAGAAGGTGTTCTCCCGCACCGATCTGGCGTACTACGCGGGCTGCGACGAGCACAACCTCGCGCTGTACGCGGTGGGCGGCGCCGGATACATCAGCACGGTCGCCAATGTGGTCCCCCGGCATCTGCGGTCCGTGCTGGACGCGTTCGACGCGGGCGACACCGCGGGGGCCGCCCGGCTCCAGCAACAGGCGATCGGACTGGTCGAGTCGATGATGTCGTCCGGACTGCCGGGCACGGTCACCGCCAAGTCCCTGCTGAACGGCCTCGGTCTGCCCGCCGGACCGGTGCGCGCCCCGCTGCGGCCCGCCGGTCCGGAGGCGGCCGACGGGCTGCGGGCGGCGTACGAGCGGCTCACGGCCGGCTGACGTCTCCCGGCCCGCCGGCGGTCGCGGGGGATCGCGGGCGCCGTGGGCTCAGCGCCGGGCGAAGACGGGCGTCCAGGTGTCCTCGAAGGGGTACCTGCCCTGCTCCGACACTCCGCTCAGGGGTACCGTCTCGTCGCTGCCGATCGTGACCAGCACGAGGCGGGGCCGGTACGGCTCGTCGAGGCCCGTCACCCGTTCCCAGGCGATGAGCCGCCGGTCGTCGGCCCAGGCCAGGAGCTGCGCACCGCGCACCTTGGCGACCTCGTCGCCGGTCCGCGGGTCGAGGATCGAGGAGTAGGACCTGCCGGGAGGCAGCTCCTCGCTCAGTCCGAGGGCGGCGAGCCGTCCGTCGGGGGAGAGCCGGGCGGGCACGTCCGAGCGCAGATGCCGCTCGCCGGCAGGCGCGGCGCGGGGCCGCCCGTGGAGGTCGTAGAACTGCTGGAGGCCGTCCCGGGCTCCGATGACCTGGCAGTACACCGTCCGTCCGTCCCGTCCGAAGGCGAAGTCCTGGCGGCCCAGGTCGTCGTCACGGTCGGCGACGGCGCTCCAGGAGCCCTGCCCCGAGGCCACGTCGAGGACGTGGAAACCGCTGCGGCGGGGGTCGGGGGGCGGGAGGACATAGCCGCCCTCGACGTCGGTGTCCGACGGGGCGTACGGGTCGGGGTGGCGCTCGTACGTCGTCGCGACGAGCTTCGTGGCGTCGTTGGAGAACTCCAGCCCGCCGACGGCGTGGTCCACCGGGATCCACCGCTCGACCTCGCGCGTGCGCAGGTCCAGCAGGCCGATGCGCGAGGCGGGCAGCTTCCGTTCGAGCACGGCGGCGGTCCGCAGGCCGGGCGCGACGGCGACGACGGACCAGCGGGCGTCCTTCTCGTACCGGCCGCTGACGGGATCGAGCAGCCAGTACGTCCGCTGGACGACCGACTGCCGCTCGGACACCTGGACGGTCCGAATCCGGTAGTAGGCGGCGAGCGCGGTGTCACCGGCCGCGATCAGCTCGCGCGGCGGCGACTGGTCGGCATGGGCGCTGTCGCCGTACCCGGCCGCTACCGGGTACGGCTCGCCCCGGCCGCCCGGGAGCAGCGGCGCGGCCACGGCGACGGCGACGACGGCCGCGCCGGCCGAGACGAGGGCGGCGAGCCGTCGCGCACGCCGTCGGCGGCGTGCGCGCAGCACCCGCTCGGCGAACCCGGGCGCGGCGCCCGGCTGCGCCTCGGCCAGCTCCCGCAGGGAGTCCCGCACCAGTTCCTCGACATTCACGGACGCACCTCCACGGGCGAGAAGTCACGGGGCCGCCGGGCCCTGTCCTCCAGGGCGGCCAGCTCGGGGGCCACGGCTCGCAGCCGGGCGAGGGAGCGATGGGTGGTGGAGCGCACCGTGCCGACGGAACAGCCGAGCAGCCGGGCCACCTCGGCCTCGGGCAGGTCCTCGAAGTACCGCAGCACGAGCACGGCGCGCTGCCGGGCGGTCAGCCGGCCGAGCGCCTCGCGCATCACCAGGCGCAGTTCGGCCGCGGTGGAGCCGTCGGGCACGGGGTGTTTCTCGGGCGGCTCGGCGACGGTCAGTTCGAGCCGCCGCCACTTCAGCCGCCAGCGGCTGATCTGCTGCCGGTACAGGATCTGCCGGACGTACGCCTCCGGCTCGTCGATGCGCCGCCACCGCCCGGCCGCCTTGACCAGGGCGTTCTGCAGCAGATCCTCGCCCGCGTGCCGGTCACCGCCGCTGAGCAGCACCGCCGTCCTCAGCAGCGCGGAGGACCGGCCGGCCACGAACTGTCGGAACTCCTCATGAGCCTCGGCATCCATCGCCACCTTCTTCACCCCGGGCGAACCCGTCGTCCGCCCCCCGTACCCCTACTGACGCGCGCGGGGCGGCGCGGCTATGCGAGGCGGGCGACATTTTCCCGGCCGTGAACACAAAAACGGCCCGGAGCCCGCATGACCATCCCCTCGTAGCGTAGAGACCTTGACTGCAGGGGAAGTTGAGGGTCATGGCGGGCAAGAAGCGGAAGTTTGAGGTGGAGTTCCGTGAGGGGGCTGTGCGGATCGTGGCGGAGACCGGCAAGCCGATCCCACAGGTCGCGAACCCTCGGGATCAACGAGACGACGCTGGCCACCTGGGTGTCGAGGGCACGGGCGGCCGCCAAGGCCGGTCCGAAGGGCGAGAGCGAGGAACTTGCGCGGTTGCGACGGGAGAATGCCCAGCTCAAGCGGGACAACAAGGAGCTGGTCATGGAGCGTGATGTCCTCAAACGCTGCATGGTCCTGTGGGTGAAGTAGCTGTTGCGGACCCGGCGGCGCTCGTCGGGGTGATCAGCGGCCAGAGGACCGGTTTCAAGATTCCGCATCGCACCTCCTGTCGAGCCCTGGGGGTGTCGGAGGCGTGGTTCTACAAGTGGCGGCGCAGACCGTCCGAGCCGACGAAACGCGAGGTCAGACGGGCACTGCTGGCCGAGCGGATCTCGTACTTCTTCGATCGGTCGGGCCGCACCTACGGCTCGCCGAGGATCACGCTGGACTTGTGGGAGGAGGGCTGGCAGGTGTCGCAGAACACCGTCGCCGACATCATGGCCGAGCTCGGCCTGCAGGGCCGCAAGGCACCACGCCGCCGGCGTTCGCTGACCCGTCCCGGGAAGCGGAAGACGGCACGTAACCTGGTGCTGCGCAGGTTCGACGCGATCGCGCCGAACATCTTGTGGTGGGGCGACATGACCGAGATCGACACCGACGGGGGCAAGCTCTACCTCGCGAGCGTGCACGACGCGTTCTCCCGCCGGGCCCTGGGCTACGCGATGGGTGACCGGCACGACACGACGCTGGTCAGCGCCGCCCTGCAGATGACGATCGCGACCAGAGGCGGTCAAGTGGACGGCGTCATTTTCCACACCGACCGCGGATCGGAGTACAACTCCGAGGCATTCAGGCAGCTTTGTGGCAGGTGGGGCATGGTGCAGTCGATGGGCTGTGTCGGCTCCGCCCTGGACAACGCCGCCGCGGAGTCGTTCCACTCGGTCCTCAAGGTCGAATGCGTCCACCGACACCGTTTCGCCACCCGCGCCGAGGCGCGACTGAAGACCGCCGCCTGGATCGCGGACTTCTACAACACCAAACGACGCCACAGCGCGGCCAGCGGGCAACCACCCGTCGAGTTCGAACGGATCATCCAACAAGCGCGAGCTCGGCCCGATCAACAAGACCATGCCGCATAACCAACGTCTCTACGAAATCTGGGGATTGACAGCCGATCACGGTGACGTCGTCGTGCCGCTTGGGCCGCGTCGGCTTGCGGGTGTAGCCCTCCCACAGGTCACTCTCGTCCAGAAGCCGCTGGCTCAGCTCGACCGAAGGGAGTCGTCAGACGATGGGTCCAGGGCTCCCCGGCGGGTGAGGAACAGCGGTCCAGGTCCACGGGCGAGGGCCGTTGAGTCCGCGCAGGCAAGCAACCCTGTGGCGTGCCTCATCGGCGGTGTGGGGGTGGTCGATGGCCGTCTGAATGGCATAGGTCGTCATGCGGAGCTCGCGGATTCCGCGCATGATCTCGAAGCCCTCGTAGTCAGTGACGTCGTATCCACCGTAGGCGTTCACATAGCGCTCGTACTCGGCCGCGGTGATGGTGGCAGTAGTGGTGACCTTCACGGCCGTGGATGTCAGGTCCCATTCGGGCGCGCCGACGGCGGCAGAGTCGAGGTCGAGAAGGTAGACATGCCCGTCGTGAGTGCGGGCGACGTTGCCGGCCCAAGCGTCTCCGTGGAGCGGGGCAGGGGTGAGCCCCCGGGGCAATGAGCTCCAGGCTGTGGCGAGTTCATCGGCGTAGTCGGCGAGCCAGGCCATGTCGTCGTCGCTGGTGACGCCAGCGTGGTGAACGGTTTCGAGGCGCGTGCGGGCCTTGGCCGCCGGGTCGGTCAAGGACCGGAGATGGTCGGGGGCGGGCAGCCGGTGGAGCAGGCGCAGGAGATGGGCGACGTCTTCGTGGCGGCCGACAGTGTGGTCGGGCAGCCGTTCCCAGAAGGTAGCCGCGCGGTCCTCGGGCAAGTTCACCGCAGAGGGGAGAGCGGGGCGAACCGCGGGGACGCCACACTCGGCAAGCCATTGGGCGGTGAGGAGCTCACGGTGTGCGGCGGCTCGGCGGCCGGGGCGCGTAACGCGGACGACGATGTTGCCGGGTATGGACCAGATGGCGTTGTCGGCGATCCTGACTGGCTCGGCGCCCACGGGATCAAGGCCGGCCTTGCGGCAGGCGTCTACGACGAGCGGCCAGGTCGCCTGTGCTGCCACATCGCTGGTGCTGACCGTCACGTAGTCGTCCCCTTGCTGATGGTGCGGGTGATCCGTTCGCTCAGTTCGCTGGCCTCGGCCACCATGCCTCGCTCTTGAGCGGCGGTACGAGCGAGTTCTACCAGCCCCGCTTCGGCTCGGCCAGAGCGGACGCGGGCGGCCTCCTCCAAGGCGGTGGTCCCGATCCGGACGGCTTCGGCAGGGTCGCCGGTCGCCATGGCCAGGGTGGCCAGTTTCGTACGGGAGAACACGCGTGAGCGGATGTAGGTGTCGGTGTGCTGGGAGCACGCCGCGGCCAGCCGTTCAGTGGCGGCCTGGACGTGGTGCCGGTTGCGGGTGGTCATGGCGAGGTCGAACAGGGCGTGCCCGGTGTCGCCTTGGTGTTGGGCGTAGTCGTAGTACGACATCCATGGAGGGTCGTCAGCGGGGTGGGTGTGGCTGTACGCGTCGTCGGCCTCGCCCACGGCGATAAGGGTGGCCTGCACGTCGCCGGCCTTGGCATGGGCCCGTGCGCGGGCGATGTAGAGCATGGCCCGTTCGGTGGGGGTGAGCCGGTCGGAGCGGATGACGCCGACCTCGGTGTGGGTCAGTGCCATGTCGGGGTCCCCCATCCACACGGCGTGCCGGGCACGCCAGCTGTAGATCTTCCCGCGCAGGTGCCACTCGTCGGCTTCCTCGGCGCAGGCTGCCGCGAAAGTGAAGGCGCGGCGGGCATCGTCATGGGCGAAGGCGTCGAAGCAGGCGACGCCGGCGACCATCCCGAGGTGTGCCACTGAGGCGAACAGCGGTTGGCGTAAGACCTCGGAGCACGGCACATCAAGCAACCTGGCGGCCCAGGCCAGTTGGGCAGTTCCGGTCTGCCGGACGAGACCACCGCCACCGTGAAGGTTGTGCCATGTAGTCAGGGTCAACGCCGCCTGCTGGACTTCTTGGATGTCGCCCGGCCGCACCTGCGCGGGAAGCTCCGGCGTCGAAAGGCTGGCGAAGACTGTGAGCGGAGAGGCCGTCTCCAAACTGGGTGCAAGTGTGGCAACGGCGCCGCGCTGCGCCACCTGGCTGTCCGCTGGCGGCGGGGCGGCGGCCGGGTCCAGGCTCAGGACCCGGGCGATGTAGGGCCACCAGTACTTGGGTTCACGCTCGCCCGTCATCCACCTGCGGGCGTTCGCCCGCTGCACACGATCTGGGTCGCCGGATTCAGCGACCCCGACGGCGCGGGCGAGATCGCTCGGACCCCAGCCTCGTACCTCGACGGTCTGGCGGATCAGCTCCGCGAGCGCCGGGTTCTTGGGCACCTCGCAACCTCCGTCATTCCTGGACTACGCGGGACTACGCAGGACTCCATCCTGAACTCTCCCCACGAGCCGTGACCTGTCGTTGACTGAACATCACCAACCGATCTTCGGCCCCAATTCGGTTGCGGTGCAACAGCGTTCGTCATGCCGAGGCAACTCAGAGTGCAGAGAGACGGTCCCTGTGATGCAGAGAGCAGGAGCAGGAAGAAACAGTGCGGCGGCGTACGTGATAGCGGCTGGTACGCCCGCCGGCGAGACGCTCCACCGCACCTCCACCCCCGCAGCCTTCCTCATGGTCAGCCGAGCTGTCCCACGGAATGGCGAGATCACGTACGCCCGCGTCGCCACTGAGGCGCGGTGGCCGGTCGAGACCATCCTCAGCAACGGTCTGCGGCGCGTTCCCACGCGCCAGGCGCCTTCGCGCGGCGACAGCTGAGTTCGCATCCGTCAGCCGACTCGGAAATTCCGAACCGAAATTCATGAGCTGACGGCGTAGAGAGAGTCCACGCACCGCCTTCATTGCCATAAGGGCCTGTGATGGCGTGCGCCAAAAATCAGCCTCACGTTCGCGCGCTCCGGACCCAGTGGAAAGGCAGTTCCGTGATATCTACCCATCACCTCATCGTGGTCGGTTTCGATGAGATCGTCGCCAACAAGTACCTGCCGTGCATTCGTGATGCCATCATGTCCGGCCACATCGACTCCTACTCCATCATCGACCTGGAGTCACAGCGCCCGGAGATCGAAAGGCGTATACAGGCGGCGAGCGTAAAGCCCAGTGGAGTCGTCTACCTGCCGAATTCCGGCGACCGAGTCCAGGAGACGCCGCAAGAAGTCATCGCTGCCGCTGTCCAGCGCCTGCGAGTACCCGGCGTACCCACAAAGGTATACATCGCGACGGAGGTACGAGCCCATGAGGCATACCTCCGATTCTGCGTGGAGAACCACATCGACTCGCTGGTCGAAAAGCCCGTATTAGCCCCGCTCGTCGACGGGCGGTTCAAGCCGTCGTACATCACGAAGACCATGGAGGAACTCATCGGCGTTGCCGCCGACTCCTCCGCGAAGCATTCCGTGATGACGCTGAGCCGGTACCACCAGATCTACAACCAGCAGGTCATCGCGTCGCTCAGGGACCGGATGGAGAGGTGGGAAGCGCCCCTGACCTCCTTCCACCTCCGGGCCGCCGGCGGTGTGTGGAACCTCCAGCGGGAGTTCGAAAGCCGCGACGACCACCCGTACAAGTACGGCTACGGGATGATGATGCACGGCGCGTACCACTACGTGGACCTTGCGACCCAGATCCTGTCGCTCAACGCGGAAGTCTTTCCTGAGCGCCAGCTCAAGCTGGAGATCAGCGCCTTCGGTGCTTTTCCCATCGACCAGCACCAGCGCATCTCGCAGCCGATCGCCGGCAGGTTCCAGGACGACGGCGCGCGATGGTCGGCTGACTCCGATGCGAGCTTCCGCTTCGGCGAAACCGACGTAACCTCCGCGTTCCGCCTCGTGGACGCCGCGAACGGAAGGACCGTCTCGCTCGGGACCTTGTCCTTCGAGCAGACCACCCCCTCCATTCGTGACTGGGGCGAACTCCCGGAGTGCCTCTACAACGTCAATGGCCGCACGTCGAGCGTCGACTTGGAGGCTCAGCTGTCGACGCTTTTCTCCACTCACGTCCACTGCTACGACATTCCCCGTGGTGTCAGCGCAGACGGAATCGACGCATTCGCCCGCGTGACCACGCGCGCCAACGCCGCGCTTCTGCCCGACGAGCGCTACGTGTCGGAGGACTCGTTCGACGGGCTGTTCCACAGCGACAGCAACCGCCAACTCATGGAGCACTGGTTGCGCGGCTCCGAGCAGCGCAGCTCCCTTGCGAGCCATCTGCGGCCCATGCAGGTCACCGAGGCACTCGCCTCTTCGGTGCTCACTCCTGGGCGCTTGGCCACGGTGCCCTTCTAGGCGCCGGCCTCTCCAAACCACCCAAGCGACAGAGGAGTTACCCATGAACCAGCCGGTTACGAGGGCATCCGTGTACGCCTTCTATACGGACGCGCTCCAGCGGGGCCGCAACACCGCGGAGAACCTCCAGGCCGCCACCTCGGAGCGGTTCAACACCCTCCTGGAGTCCATCACAGAGGCGACCCCACGTACCGCCCTGGATCTCGGATACGGGGCCGGGACCTACACCATCGCCTTAGCGCGCGCAGGATTCGACGTGGTAGCCGTCGATCAGATCCCCTGCGACCCGCTTCTTCGCCGCCTCGACGGCGCAGGCGATTGGGCCCACCGGATCGAACCCCGACAGTGCCTCGCCGAGGACTTCACCATCGACGAGAACTTCGGCGTCCTCGTCGCCAAGGACGTCCTGCACTACCTCGCAAGGCCCAGCGTCGAGGCCCTCCTCACGAGCGCAGTCGCTCATGCACGCGGGGAGAACTACCACTACCTCGAAGTGTTCACGGCGATCACCCGCAGATCCGCGGACGGCCAACTGCTGCGTATCGAAGGGGAGGCCAGCTACTCCCCGGAGTCTTTCCGCCGGCGCATCCAGCGTATCTACCAAGGGTGGGACCTCACTCTGCTCTGGTCCAAGCACGCGGAACAGGACAGCAGAACCGGGCTCAACTGCTTCGAAGCGATCCGGGCCACCGTCATTGCAGCCAACCAGGCAGCATGATCAGCGACAGGGAGAACGCCATGATGTCGAGCATGCCCGAGGGAATCAGCTTCGTCGTCCCCTGCTTCAACTCTGGGAACTACCTCGTCGAAGCCGTGGAGTCCCTCATCCAGCAGCCCCACGCCTTCCCGTACGAAGTCGTGGTCGTGGATGACGGCTCCGACGACCAGCAGACGCTGCGTGCCATCTCGCTGTGCGCCGAGCGCGCCGAGGTCCGCGTCCTCCGCCAGGAGCACAGTGGCCACCATGCCGCCAGGAATGCCGGCATCGATGCCGCGAGCTTCAAGTACGTGATGCAGCTCGACGCCGACGACCGGCTCGCCATGGACCCGGAGCTGCTGAAGTCTGGGAGCTACCCGGACCGCGCCGTCAGGTTCCTGAAGACGCACCAGCACGTGGCCTTCGTCCACACCATGTCGCGGATGATCGGCGACTTCGACGGGCTCACCATCTCCTCCTACCCGTGCCGCGAGGAGCTGATCCTGCGCAAGCACCACGTGCCCACCTCGATCGTCTACCGCCGCGACGATGCGATCCGCGGTGGCTTCTACGACCCGCATGTGCGGAAGTGGGGGGACTGGGCGTTCGCCGTGAACCTCCTCGCCGGGCGTTTCCGCGGAGGCGACCACAACAGCGTCGTCTGCATTGCTGGTCCACTGCACGAGTACCGGGTCCACTCTCGTACGCGGCGGGTCTCCAACGTGGAGACCTCCGAGTTCGACATGACCCTGCTGGTGGTCGAGAAGAACCTCGACTTGTTCCGACACCACTTCGGCCGCGACGACTCCGCCGAGGACATCACCCGCGACGTGCTCGCCTCGAAGCCGTCTCGGCTCGTGGATCTGATCCGGATGGCCGAGTTCGATCTCGAACAGGCCCTGACGGTCGCCCGCCAGCGAGAATTTTCCCTGTCGAGCCCCTTCGAGAGCCTGGGAATCCCGTAACGGGAGTCCCCCACGAAGGAAGCCCCGGACGAACACGTCCGGGGCTTCCTTCACTGGCTGGGCTACTACGCGGCCGGCAGGCTGCTGATCTGGTTCTGCAGCCGAACGATCTCCTCCTCCGCCTTCGCGAGACGGGTCCGGATCTTGTCGACCACGTTTTCCGGGGCCTTCGCCAGGAACGCCTCGTTGCCGAGCTTGCCCTCCGCCTGCGCCTTCTCCTTCTCGGCAGCGGCCAGGTCCTTGGCGAGACGCTTGCGCTCCGCGGCGACGTCGATCGTGCCCGACAGGTCGAGCGCGACCTCCGCGCCAGCCACCGGCAGCGACGCCGTGGCGCTGAAGCTCTCGCCTTCCGGCTGCAGCCGGAGCAGCTGGCGGATGGCGGCCTCGTGCGGGGCGAGTGCCGTGCAGTCCAGGTTCAGGCGGGCGGGAACCTTCTGGCCCGGCTGCAGGCCCTGGTCGGAGCGGAACCGGCGGACCTCGGTGACGACCCGCTGGACCAGATCGATCTCCTGCTCGGCGGCGTCGTCGCGGAAGCCCGAGTCCTTCGGCCAGTTAGCGATCACGATGGACTCGCGCCCGGTGAGCGTCGTCCACAGGGTGTCGGTGACGAACGGGACGATCGGGTGGAGCAGGCGCAGGGTGACGTCGAGGACCTCGCCCAGGACGCGGGCCGAGACCTTGGCCTGCTCGCCGCCCTCGAAGAACGTCGTCTTGGAGAGTTCGACGTACCAGTCGAAGACCTCGTCCCACGCGAAGTGGTAGAGGGCGTCGGCGAGCTTGGCGAACTGGTAGTCGTCGTAGAGCGCGTCGGCCTCGGCCACGGTCTTGTTGAGCCGCGAGAGGATCCAGCGGTCGGTCGCCGACAGTTGCTCGGCGGGCGGAAGGTCGCCCTCGACGGTGGCGCCGTTCATCAGCGCGAAGCGCGTGGCGTTCCAGATCTTGTTGGCGAAGTTGCGGGACGCCTGGACCCAGTCCTCGCCGATCGGGACGTCGACGCCCGGGTTGGCGCCGCGGGCCAGGGTGAAACGCAGGGCGTCGGAGCCGTACTTGTCCATCCAGTCCAGCGGGTTGACCGTGTTCCCGAACGACTTCGACATCTTCTTGCCGAACTCGTCGCGGACCATGCCGTGGAACGCGATCGTGTGGAACGGCTGCTGGCCGTCCATCGCGTACAGACCGAACATCATCATCCGGGCGACCCAGAAGAACATCAGGTCGTAGCCGGTGACCAGGACGGAGTTCGGGTAGAACTTGGCGAGGTCAGGGGTCTGCTCGGGCCAGCCCAGCGTGGAGAACGGCCACAGGCCGGACGAGAACCATGTGTCGAGGACGTCGGTGTCCTGGGTCCAGCCTTCGCCGGTCGGAGGCTGCTCGTCGGGGCCGACGCAGACCAGCTCGCCGTTCGGGCCGTGCCAGACCGGGATGCGGTGGCCCCACCACAGCTGGCGCGAGATGCACCAGTCGTTGAGGTTGTCGACCCAGTCGAAGTAGCGCTGCGACATGTCGGCCGGGTGGATGTTGACCCGGCCGTCGCGGACGGCGTCGCCGGCGGCCTTGGCGAGGGTCTCGACCTTCACCCACCACTGCATGGACAGGCGGGGTTCCAGCGTCGTCTTGCAGCGCGAGCAGTGCCCGACCGAGTGGACGTAGGGGCGCTTCTCGGCGACGATCCGGCCATCGGCGCGCAGCGCGGCGACGATGGCGAAGCGGGCCTCGAAGCGGTCCAGGCCCTCGAAGGGACCGTGGACGGTGATGATGCCGCGTTCGTCGAGGACCTCGATGGATTCGAGGTTGTGGCGCTGGCCGATGGCGAAGTCGTTCGGGTCGTGCGCCGGCGTCACCTTGACGGCGCCGGTGCCGAACTCCGGGTCCACGTGCGTGTCCGCGACGACCGGGATCGTCCGGTCGGTCAGCGGCAGCTTGATCTGCTTGCCGACGAGGTGCGCGTACCGCTCGTCATCGGGGTGGACGGCGACCGCGGTGTCGCCCAGCATCGTCTCGGCGCGGGTGGTGGCGACGACGATGGTGTCCTCGCCCTCGCCGTACGTCATGGAGACGAGCTCGCCGTCGTCGTCCTGGTAGTCGACCTCGATGTCCGAGATGGCCGTCAGGCAGCGCGGGCACCAGTTGATGATGCGCTCGGCACGGTAGATGAGGCCGTCGTCGAACATCTTCTTGAAGACGGTCTGGACGGCGCGCGAGAGCCCCTCGTCCATGGTGAAGCGGTCACGGCTCCACGCGACGCCGTTGCCCAGACGCCGCATCTGCCCGGCGATCTGGCCGCCGGACTCGGCCTTCCACTGCCATACCCGCTCGACGAACGCCTCGCGGCCGAGGTCGTGCCTGGACTTTCCTTCCTTGGCGAGCTCGCGCTCGACGACGTTCTGCGTCGCGATGCCGGCGTGGTCCATGCCGGGCTGCCAAAGCGTCTCGTGGCCCTGCATGCGCTTGCGGCGGGTGAGGGCGTCGATCAGCGTGTGCTCGAAGGCGTGGCCCAGGTGGAGGGAGCCGGTGACGTTCGGCGGCGGGATGACGATGGTGTACGGGGGCTTGTTGCTCTTCGCGTCAGCCTCGAAGTAACCGCGCTCTACCCAGCGCTCGTACAGCGTCTCCTCTACCTCGGCCGGCGTGTACTGGGTCGGCAGTTCGGGGGCGCTGTTCGGCCCGCTGTCGGGGCGCTGAGTGTTGTCGGTCACAACGGCCATTCTATGGCCCTGGCGCCTCGCGCTTCGCCGGACTATTGCGGCCCGGCCGCACCATGGCCAGGACACAAAAGTGGCCGCACGAGGCAATTTCAAGTGTGACCAAGAACTCGCTCGTGCGACCACGGCTTAGCTAGTCCGGCGCCCACCCAAGTTGCTTCGGGACGAAGAGGTCAACCTCCCTCGGGGGTCGGACCCAAGGTTCAGACTGGCGCGAACTTTTGATGGTCTTGTCAGACCCTCTGACTAACCTGGCGGCATGGATGAGCGATGCATACACGACTTAGTCGTCCAACACTGCGTGGACTGCGCTCCTGTCCCCGAGGGCCTGATCAAGTTCGTCTACATCACAGCCGGGGGCGAGGTCTTCCACCGCTCTTCGGCCTGCAAGGCCCTGGAGGATGGGCAGGAGTACGCCCTGAGTATGGGCATGGACACTCATCCTCGACGTCGTGTCGCGCTGGCCGAAGCCACGGCGGAGGGACGTGGCGCGTGCGCCTATTGCTTCTGGGACTACCAACCCAGATGAGGAGCAAGGGGTGAAGCCTGGCTCGCTCGGATCGAACTCCTGGTGCAGTGCTCACGCACGAGCGCCCTCCCGGGCCATACTCGGGCCGTGGAAGGGCGCTCAATGGTGACCACCATCGACAGGTGCCGACAACTCAGCAGCAGGTCAGGGCGCTGATCGGTTAGGCGGCCGCAGGTCACGGCCGCCGGTGATCAGTTGTGGCTGTGCAGGATCTCGTTCAGGCCGCCCCACTCCGCGTTGTTGGGGACCGCCTGGACGGCGCCGGTGACGGAGTTGCGGCGGAAGAGGATGTTGTTGGCGCCGGAGAGCTCTCGGGCCTTGACGGTCTGGCCGTCGGGGAGGGTGACCTTGGTGCCGGCGGTGAGGTAGAGGCCCGCCTCGACGACGCAGTCGTCGCCCAGGGCGATGCCGACGCCCGCCTCGGCGCCGACCAGGGAGCGCTCGCCGATGCGGACGCGCTCCTTGCCGCCGCCGGACAGGGTGCCCATGGTGGAGGCGCCGCCGCCGATGTCCGAGCCGTCGCCGACGACGACGCCCTGGGAGATGCGGCCCTCGACCATGGAGGTGCCGAGCGTGCCCGCGTTGAAGTTGACGAAGCCCTCGTGCATGACCGTGGTGCCCGAGGCGAGGTGGGCGCCGAGGCGGACGCGGTCGGCGTCGGCGATACGGACGCCCGCCGGGGCGACGTAGTCCGTCATGCGCGGGAACTTGTCCACGCCGAACACACTCACGTGCACTCCGCGGGCGCGGGCCGCGAGGCGGACCGTCTCCAGGGTGTCCACGGCGACCGGGCCGAGCGAGGTCCAGGCGACGTTGGCGAGCAGGCCGAAGACACCGTCCAGGTTCTGCTCGTTCGGCTTCACCAGGCGGTGCGAGAGCAGGTGCAGCCGCAGGTAGGCGTCATGGGTGTCGAGCGGCTTGTCGTCCAGCGAGGAGATGACCGTACGGACCGCGACGATCTCCGTACCGCGGATGCCGTCCTTGCCGAGCGCGGCCACACCGTGCTCGCCGAGCAGCGCGGCGGTGCGCGCGGCGTCCAGCCGCTCGGTGCCCGCGGGGCCGGGCTCGGCGGTCAGCTCCGGGGCGGGGAACCAGGTGTCCAGGACGGTGCCGTCGGCGGCGATCGTGGCGAGGCCGGCGGCCACGGCGCCGGTGGTGCGGGGAGCAGTCGTGTCGGTCATAAGGGCAACTTAACGTGACCGGGCCGCCCCGGGCCAACCGCCCACGACCCGTCTCACGTGCCGGGCGACAGGACCCTCACCCGCCCTCACCCGCCCCCGCGCCCTCGGCCCCCGCACCCCCGCACCCCCGCCCCCCCGCGCCCCCGCGCCCCCGCGCCAGCCAAGCCCGCCCCGCCCGGCCACTCTCCCGCCCGCCCGCTCTCACAGCTGCCTCCCCTCCTTCTCCACCACACCCACCGCGACCCGCGCCCCGCTGATCACCGCGTCGCCCCGCTCCCAGCCGTCGCCGTCCGTGGTGGCCACATAGCGGAATCCCCGGTACAGGTACGTCACCGGGTCGAGAAGGATCTCGCTGCGGTCCGCGGAGGGGTGGGTTCCCTTGAGGTAGAGGGCGATCGCGGCCCGCCCCGTGACGTCGGTGACGTCGGCGGCCTGCACGCCGGGGATCGAGGCCAGGGCCCGGTAGACCTTGGCGAGGCCCTCGGGATCGTAGGGGTAGGCGCGGGCGAGGACGGCGCCGAGGGCGCGGTACTCGTGCTGGACGCGGGACTCGGTCGAGTCGGTGGCGTCGTAGAACTGCCGGGCGCGTGCCCGGACCTGCTGAACGTCGTCCGGCAGCGTCCGCAGGAACTCGTACTGCTCCCGGGGGGAGTGGTCGTCGCCCTGCCTGCCGTTCTCGAAGGCCGGGTCGGCGTACTTCGTCCACGCCTCGCTGGTCCGCGGGCCCGGCCTGTCGTCCTCGGTCAGGTTGGTCTCCACGGTCCTGGAGTAGACCCACTGACCTGCGCGCGCGCTCGTGCCGGGAGAGGCGGCGATCACGTCCGCGGCCTGGTTCAGCAGATCCTTCGCGCTGCCCAGTTCGATCGTGTACGAGGGCAGGGAGCCCGGCCGGGTGTCCCCGGAGCCGTCGCCGACCACCTGTGTACCGATCAGCGCCACCGCGGTGATCGCCGCCGCGCCGACCGCCGCGAGCCGCCAGTCGGCCCGCAGCCTCCGGGAGCCGCGGCCCGCCTCCCGGAGCAGCCGGTCCCGGCCGGGGACGAGGTCGGGGCGCTGGGCGACGGGCGCCTCGGAGCGCAGGTAGCGGACCGCTGTCATCTCGTCCATGTCAGAGCACCTCCGTGGGGTCGAGGGTGAACGCGGGGTCGGCACCCAGTGCCGAACGCACCTTGCGGCGGGCGCGGTTGAGCCGGGAACGGACCGTGCCGACGGGGATGCCGAGCGCCTCGGCGACCTCCTGGTAGCTGAGGTCGGCCCAGGCCACGAGGAGCAGCACATGGCGGTCGCCGGCCGACAGCGCGGCCAGTGCCCCGGCCAGCGGGAGGTGCGCGCTCCCGGCGGCGAGCCGTTCGTCGGCCCGCTCCGACCAGGACTCGGCGACCGGGTCGTGGCCGGTGCGGGCCAGCGCCCGCAGGGACCGCACCTCGGCGCGGCGGTGCTTGCCGATGAGGTTGCCGGCGATGCCGTACAGCCAGGGCCGGGCGTTGCCGCGGGTGATGTCGTAGCGGGCGCGGGTGCGGAAGGCGATGAGGAACGTCTCCGCTGTGATGTCCTCGGCCGGGCCGGCGCCCAGGCGGCGTGCTGCGTACCGGTGGGTGTCGGGCGCGTACCGGTCGTACAGCCGCGCGAACAGCTCGGGCTCCTCCAGCGACTGGGCGACCAGGTCGCCGTCCTCGCACAGCACCGGCGGTCCGGTCACGTGGCCTCCAGGAACAGGTTCTCGCTGAGCATGTCACCGGCTGTTCCCCGTTCCCCCTCAAAGAGTTCACGCCCCCCGCAGCACCCGCCCCAGCATCTCCCGTGCGTACGCCTCGTCGTACGGCGCTCCCGTCAGCAGCACCTGGAGGCACACCCCGTCCAGCATCGCGACCAGGGCCCGCGCGGTGACGGGGTCGGTGTGCGCGGCGAGGAGGGTGCCGACGCTCTGAGCCCACTCGGCGGCGACGGGCCGCAGCGCGGGTCTGCGCAGGGCGGCGACATACAGCTCGTACTCCAGCTCTACCCCCTCCCGGTCGCCGGCCAGCCACTCGCCGACCAGCGCGGCGAGCCGTGCGGCAAGGTCGGCGTCCGGGTCGTCGAGTCCGCCGCACTCGGCGATCAGCGTGGCGAAGCCCTCGCCGGTCTGCCGCAGGGCGGCGACGAGCAGGTCGTCGAGGGTGGCGAAGTGGTAGGTCGTCGAACCGAGGGGCACATCCGCCTCGGCCGCGACCGTGCGATGGGTCAGACCGGCGATGCCGCGCTCCCCCACGACCCGGATCGCCGCGTCGATGATCCGCTGCCGTCGCTCGGGGTCGTGCCGACGGGGCATCAGTGCGCGCCTCCCATGTTGAGCACGACCACCCCGACGATGATCAGCGCGATCCCGGCGGCCTTGGCGGCGTTCATCCCCTCCCCGAGGAAGAACACTCCGATGGTGGCGATGACCGCGGTGCCGGCCCCGGACCAGATCGCGTACGCCGTGCCGACGGAGACGGTCCGCAGGGTCTGGGCGAGCAGCAGGAAGGAGACGACGTAGCCGAGCACGGTCAGCAGGGACGGCAGCAACTTGCTGAAGCCGTCGGTGTACTTGAGCGCGGTCGTGGCGCAGACCTCCGCGGCGATGGCCCCGGCCAGCAGTAGATATCCCATGTGTACGAGCGTACGCAACGGTCGGTTCCGGCTCCACGGCCGGCCGCTCACGCTCGACCCGGCGTCAAGTGCGCCGGGACATCGGTCCGTCGGAGGGGACACGGAGGAACGGAACCCTCAGGTCGCCCCCCGTGACGCGGATCGCCCCCCGTGACGCGGATCGCCCCCCGTGACGCGGATCGCCCGCTGAACGCGTGAAGGGGCGGCACCCCCGTCAGGGTGCCGCCCCTTCCACGTCAGGCGGGTCTCAGACGTTGAACCCGAGCGCCCGCAGCTGATCGCGGCCGTCGTCCGTGATCTTGTCCGGGCCCCACGGCGGCATCCAGACCCAGTTGATGCGCAGCTCGCTGACGAGGCCGTCGGTGGCCGACTTGGCCTGGTCCTCGATGACGTCCGTCAGCGGGCAGGCCGCGGAGGTCAGGGTCATGTCGATCGTCGCGATGTTCGCGTCGTCGATGTGGATGCCGTAGATCAGGCCGAGGTTGACGACGTCGATGCCCAGCTCGGGGTCGACGACGTCGTACAGGGCCTCGCGGATCTCCTCCTCGGAGGCCGGCTTCATCTCCACGGTGTCACTCATGCCGTCTTCCTTTCGGCGTCGGCTCCGCCCAGGGCCTGCGCCGTCGCGTCCTTCCACGCCATCCAGCTGAGGAGGGCGCACTTGACCCGGGCCGGGTACTTGGAGACACCGGAGAACGCGACCGCGTCCTCCAGCACCTCCTCCATCGCGTCGTCGGGCTCGATCCTGCCCTTGGACTGCATCAGCTCCAGAAACGTCTCCTGGATCTTCTGCGCCTCGGAGAGGTCCTTGCCCACGAGGAGCTCGTTCAGTACGGAGGCCGAGGCCTGGCTGATGGAACAGCCCTGGCCCTCGTACGAGACGTCCTCGATCTTCGTACCGGCGTACTTCACGCGGAGCGTGATCTCGTCGCCGCACGTCGGGTTCACATGGTGCACCTCGGCGTCGCCGTCCCGCAGACCACGCCCGTGCGGGTGCTTGTAGTGGTCCAGGATGACGTCCTGGTACATCGAATCCAGCTTCATACGATCGCTCGTCCCGTCAGCCGAAAAAGTTCCGGACGTGCTCCAGCCCCTCGACCAGCGTGTCGATCTCGGCCGGAGTGGAGTACAGATAGAACGACGCTCGGGTGGTCGCGGGAATTCCGTACCGCAGGCAGACCGGGCGGGCGCAGTGATGGCCGACCCGGACCGCGATGCCCTGCTCGTCGAGCACCTGGCCCACGTCGTGCGGGTGGATGTCGCCGAGGGTGAAGGAGATCGCCGCGCCCCGGTCCTCGGCCGTGGTGGGGCCGATGATCCGCAGGTCGGGGACCTCCTGCAGGCGCTGGACGGCGTACTCCGTCAGCGCGTGCTCATGGGCGAGGACCTTGTCCATGCCGATCGAGCTCAGGTAGTCGATGGCGGCGCCGAGGCCGACCGCCTGAGCGATCGGGGGCGTGCCCGCCTCGAACTTGTGGGGCGCGGGGGCGTAGGTCGAGGAGTGCATCGACACCGTCTCGATCATCTCGCCGCCGCCCAGGAACGGAGGAAGGTCCTCCAGCAGTTCCTGGCGGCCCCACAGGACGCCGATGCCGGTCGGGCCGCACATCTTGTGGCCGGTGAAGGCCACGAAGTCGGCCTGGAGGGCCTGCACGTCCAGCGGCATGTGCGGGGCGGCCTGGGAGGCGTCGATGCAGACCAGCGCACCGACCTCCTGGGCGCGGCGCACGATCGCCTCGACCGGGTTGACCGTGCCCAGGATGTTGGAGACCAGCACGAAGGAGACGATCTTCGTCTTCTCGGTGATGATCTCGTCGATGTTGGACAGGTCCAGACGGCCGTCGTCGGTGAGGCCGAACCACTTCAGCTTCGCGCCCGTGCGCTGCGCGAGCAGCTGCCACGGCACGATGTTGGAGTGGTGCTCCATCTCCGTGATGACGATCTCGGTCTCGCGGTCCACGCGGTAGGGCTCGTCGGCCCAGCCCAGCATGTTCGCGACGAGGTTGAGCGACTCGGAGGCGTTCTTGGTGAAGATCACCTCGTCGCGGCTGGGCGCGTTGATGAACTGGGCGACCTTGTCGCGCGCGCCCTCGTACAGCGCCGTGGCCTCCTCGGCGAGGACGTGCACGCCGCGGTGGACGTTGGCGTTGTAGCGCTCGTAGTACTCGTTGAGCGCGTCGAGCACCTGGCGCGGCTTCTGGCTGGTCGCCGCGTTGTCCAGGTACACGAGCTTCTTGCCGTCGTGGAGCACCCGATCCAGGATCGGGAAGTCCTTGCGGAGCGCCTCTGTGTCGAGGAGGCCCGGCAGCTGTGTCACTCGGATGCGCCACCCTTCGTGTCGACTTCGTCGCGCTTCGCGTAGCCCTCGTAACCCTCGGCCTCAAGCTTGTCGGCGAGCTCGGCGCCGCCGGACTCGACGATCTTGCCGCCGGCGAACACGTGGACTTGGTCGGGCTTGATGTAGCGCAGGATGCGCGTGTAGTGCGTGATCAGCAGGGTGCCGACCTCGCCGGTCTCGCGGACGCGGTTGACGCCCTCGGAGACGATGCGCAGCGCGTCGACGTCCAGGCCGGAGTCGGTCTCGTCGAGGATCGCGACCTTCGGCCTGAGGAGCTCCAGCTGGAGGATCTCGTGGCGCTTCTTCTCACCGCCGGAGAAGCCCTCGTTGACGTTGCGCTCGGCGAAGGAGGGGTCCATGTTGAGGCGCTCCATGGCCTCCTTGACCTCCTTGACCCAGGTGCGCAGCTTGGGGGCCTCGCCGCGGATCGCGGTGGCGGAGGTGCGCAGGAAGTTGGAGACCGAGACGCCGGGGACCTCGACCGGGTACTGCATGGCCAGGAAGAGGCCCGCGCGGGCGCGCTCGTCGACGGACATCTCCAGGACGTCCTCGCCGTCGAGCAGCACGGTGCCGCCGGTGATCGTGTACTTCGGGTGGCCCGCGAGGGAGTAGGCCAGGGTCGACTTGCCGGAGCCGTTGGGGCCCATGATGGCGTGCGTCTCGCCCTGCTTCACGGTGAGGTCGACGCCCTTGAGGATCTCCTTCGTGGCGTTGTCGGCCTCGACGGTGACGCGCAGGTCTCGGATTTCAAGCGTAGCCATGGGTGCCTCAGGACTCCTGGTTGAGGGAGGCGCGTACGTCAACAAGGACGCTGCCCCCTTCGATCTTTACGGGGTATACGGGAACGGGGCGCGTCGCGGGAAGGCCGGACGGCTTGCCGGTGCGGAGGTCGAAGCTGGAGCCGTGCAGCCAGCACTCGATCTGGCAGTCCTCCACCTCGCCCTCGGAAAGCGAGACGTTCGCGTGCGAACAGATGTCGTGGATCGCGAACACCTCGCCCTCGGTGTGCACGACGGACACCGGCGTGCCGTCGAGTTCCACCCGCTTCGGGGTGTCCTCCTCCAGCTCGCTCAGCGCACAGACGCGTACGAAGGTCATGCGACCGACGCCTCCAGCTCCTCTTCGATCTTGGCGAGGAGGCGCTCCTCGATGTCGGCGACACCGATCTGCTGGACCAGCTCGGCGAAGAAGCCGCGGACCACCAGACGGCGGGCATCGTGCTCCGGGATGCCGCGGGCCATCAGGTAGAACAGCTGCTCGTCGTCGAAGCGGCCGGTGGCGGAGGCGTGGCCGGCGCCCACGATCTCGCCGGTCTCGATCTCCAGGTTGGGCACCGAGTCGACGCGGGCGCCGTCGGTCAGCACCAGGTTGCGGTTCATCTCGTACGTGTCCGTGCCCTCGGCCGCGGCCTCGATCAGCACGTCACCGATCCACACCGCGTGCGCGCCGTCGCCCTGGAGCGCGCCCTTGTAGACCACGTAGGACTTGCAGTGCGGGGTGTTGTGGTCGACCAGGAGGCGGTGCTCGTGGTGCTGGCCCTTGTCGGTGAAGTACAGGCCGAACAGCTCGGCCTCGCCACCGGTGGAGGCGTAGGAGACCCGCGGGTGGATGCGGACCAGGTCGCCACCGAAGGTGACGACGATGTGCTTGAAGGTGGCGTCGCGGCCGACCAGGGCGCTCTGCTGGGCGACGTGGACGGCGGTGTCGTCCCAGTCGACGACCGTGACGACGGTCAGCTTGGCGCCGTCGCCGACGACGTACTCCACGTTCGCGGCACGCACGGTGTCGCCGGTGTGGTCGATGACGACGGTCGCCTCGGCGAAGGCGCCGAGCTCGAAGACGGTGTGGCCGTAGGTGACGCCGCCCTCGCCGTGCAGGCCGAGGCGGACCGGCTCGCTCAGCACGGTCTCCTTGGGCACGGTGACGACCATGGCCTGCTCGAAGGAGGAGTACGCCTGGGCGGCGACCCGGTCCACGGGCGTGCCGGCCCGGCCGAGCCGGGCGTCGTCGCGGCCGACGCTCTCGATAATGACGCCGTCGGGCGCGGAGAACTCGGCCTTGATCGTGCCGCCGGGCAGCGCGGTGCCGTCGTGCAGGCCGCGCAGCCGCTCCAGCGGGGTGAACCGCCACTCCTCCTCGCGGCCGTGCGGCACGGGGAAGTCCGCCACGTCGAAGGACGGGGGCGCGCTCATGCGCGTGGCGACGGTCGACTCGGCGGCAACCGCGATCGAGCCGGCGGTGGTGGCACCCACCGGGATGTTGGCACCCGCCGGGATGTTGTGAGCCTCAGCCATGGCTGTCGGTCTGCTCTCTTTCCTACGTTGCGATCTCGGCCCGCTACCGGTGCGGGCCGCCTGCTGCTGAACCGGGGGCGGGTCTTAGCCGACCGCGCCTTCCATCTGCAGCTCGATCAGCCGGTTGAGCTCGAGGGCGTACTCCATGGGCAGCTCCTTGGCGATCGGCTCGACGAAGCCGCGCACGATCATGGCCATGGCCTCGTCCTCGGACAGGCCGCGGCTCATCAGGTAGAAGAGCTGGTCGTCGGAGACCTTGGAGACGGTCGCCTCGTGACCCATGGAGACGTCGTCCTCACGGACGTCGACGTACGGGTAGGTGTCGGACCGGGAGATGGTGTCGACGAGCAGCGCGTCGCACAGCACGTTGGACTTGGAGCCGGAGGCGCCCTCGCCGATCTCGATCAGACCGCGGTAGGAGGTGCGGCCACCGCCGCGCGCGACCGACTTGGAGACGATGTTCGACGAGGTGTTCGGCGCCATGTGGACCATCTTGGCTCCGGCGTCCTGGTGCTGGCCCTCGCCCGCGAAGGCGATGGACAGGGTCTCGCCCTTGGCGTGCTCGCCCATCAGGTAGACGGCCGGGTACTTCATCGTCACCTTGGAGCCGATGTTGCCGTCGACCCACTCCATGGTCGCGCCCTCGTAGGCGACGGCGCGCTTGGTGACCAGGTTGTAGACGTTGTTCGACCAGTTCTGGATGGTCGTGTAGCGGCAGCGGGCGTTCTTCTTGACGATGATCTCGACGACCGCGGAGTGCAGCGAGTCCGACTTGTAGATCGGGGCCGTACAACCCTCGACGTAGTGCACGTAGGCACCCTCGTCGACGATGATCAGGGTCCGCTCGAACTGGCCCATGTTCTCCGTGTTGATACGGAAGTAGGCCTGGAGCGGGATCTCCACGTGGACGCCCGGCGGGACGTAGATGAAGGAGCCACCGGACCACACGGCGGAGTTCAGCGACGCGAACTTGTTGTCGCCGACCGGGATGACGGTGCCGAAGTACTCCTTGAAGAGCTCCGGGTGCTCCTTCAGCGCGGTGTCGGTGTCGAGGAAGATGACGCCCTGCTCCTCCAGGTCCTCGCGGATCTGGTGGTAGACGACCTCCGACTCGTACTGCGCGGCGACACCGGCGACCAGGCGCTGCTTCTCCGCCTCCGGGATGCCGAGCTTGTCGTAGGTGTTCTTGATGTCCTCGGGCAGGTCCTCCCAGGACTCCGCCCGCTTCTCCGTGGAGCGCACGAAGTACTTGATGTTGTCGAAGTCGATGCCCGACAGGTCGGAACCCCAGTTCGGCATCGGCTTCTTCTCGAAGAGCTTCAGGCCCTTGAGGCGCAGCTTGGTCATCCACTCCGGCTCGGACTTCTTGCCCGAGATGTCGCGGACGACAGCCTCGCTCAGACCGCGCTTCGCCGCGGCACCGGCCTCGTCGGAGTCGGCCCAGCCGTATTCGTACTTGCCCAGGCCTTCCAGCTCAGGGTGGGCGGTCTCCGTGGGGAGAGTCATGCGGGGTTCCTCCCGGCCGTGCTTGCAGATGCGTTGTGGGAAATCTTGGGGATGAACGTCGTGCACACGCCGTCGCCATGGGCGATCGTCGCAAGCCGCTGGACATGGGTCCCGAGCAGCTCGGCGAAGAACTCCGTCTCCGCCTCGCACAGCTGGGGGAACTGCTCCGCGACATGCGCCACCGGGCAGTGATGCTGACACAGCTGCTCACCCACGGGCGCGCTGCGCGCCGTAGCAGCGTACCCGTCGACGCTCAGGGCCTTGGCCAGGGCTTCGGCGCGCTGGTCGGGGTCGGCGCCCTCGACGGCCTTGCGGTAGGCGTCGGCCTGCGCGGCGATCCGGGCGCGGGCGAAGGCGGCGACGGCTTCGCTGCCGCCTTCCTGGTCGGCGATCCAGCGCAGGGCGTCCGCGGCGAGCTTGTCGTAGGACTGGTCGAAGGCGTCGCGGCCGCAGTCGGTGAGCGCGAAGACCTTGGCGGGGCGGCCCCGGGTGCGGGTGCCGTACACCCGCTGTTCGCGGGCTTCCACGACGTCGTCGGCGACGAGCGCGTCGAGGTGGCGGCGGACGGCGGCCTGGGTGAGGCCCAGCCGGGCGGCCAGCTCGGCGACGGTCGACGGCCCGTGGTCCAGGATGGACCGCGCGACCCGGTTGCGCGTCGAACGCTCACCGGTCGCTAGCTCTTCGTGAGCGGCCCCCGTGGGGGTCTCCCGAGCCTCGCCGACGTTTTTCACAACGCCATTGTTGCGTAATTCATCGGAACCGGGCAAGCGACCCATGCCACCTTGATCGGTGCCCTGCATCACTTAGGCATACCTAATCTGACCTGCAGAAACGATCTTTGATCGATCGGGACGAGCCATGTCCGCGACCCCCTCCCCCCACCCCCGCACCCCCTCCGACCGGCCCTGTTGTCGCTTGAGCCGCCGTGGAGGGCGGCTCCGGCGCACGTCCCCGGAAGTTCGCGCACCCGGCTGCCTGAGCCCCCGCGAACGTACCTAGACTCTTGGCCCATGCGAACCGATCCCGTACTCCAGGTGCAGTCCCTGGTGAAGCGGTACGGCGACACGACCGCGGTGGACGGCCTCGATCTGGTGGCCAGGCCCGGAGTCACCGCCGTGCTCGGACCCAACGGCGCCGGAAAGACCACCACGATCGAGACATGCGAGGGCTACCGCCGACCGGACTCCGGCACGGTCCGGGTCCTGGGCCTGGACCCGGTGCGGCAGGGCGGCGAGCTGCGACCGCGGATCGGCGTGATGCTCCAGTCCGGCGGCGTCTACTCCGGCGCCCGCGCCGGGGAGATGCTCCGCCATGTCGCCCGGCTGCACGCGCACCCGCTGGACGTGGATGCGCTGATCGAGCGTCTCGGGCTCGGATCCTGCGGCCGCACCTCCTACCGCCGGCTGTCCGGCGGCCAGCAGCAGCGGCTCGCCCTGGCGATGGCCGTGGTCGGCCGCCCCGAGCTGGTGTTCCTCGACGAGCCCACCGCCGGGCTCGACCCGCAGGCCCGCCGCGCCACCTGGGACCTCGTGCGCGACCTGCGCGCCGACGGCGTCTCGGTGATCCTCACCACCCACTACATGGACGAGGCCGAACAGCTCGCCGACGACGTCGCGATCATCGACACGGGCAGGGTCATCGCCCAGGGTTCTCCCGAGGAGCTGTGCCGCGGCGGCGCCGAGAACACCCTGCGGTTCACCGGCCGCCCCGGTCTCGATGTGAACTCGCTGCTCAAGGCGCTGCCTGCGGACAGCGCGGCCGCCGAGCTGACCCCGGGCTCCTACCGGGTCACCGGCAAGGTCGACCCGCAGCTGCTGGCGACCGTCACCTCCTGGTGCGCGCAGCACGGCGTGATGCCGGACCGTCTCTCGGTCGAGAGGCACACGCTGGAGGACGTCTTTCTTGAGCTGACCGGTAAGGAGCTTCGATCGTGATGCCCGCTCGCACCGGCGCCTGCCGGGGGTCCGGGGGTCGCCCCCCGGGAAGACACAGCCTTGAGCTGACCGGCAAGGAGCTTCGATCGTGACGCGCGCTTCGATCGTGACGCCCGCTCGCACCGGCCTCTGCCGGGGGTCCGGGGGTCGCCCCCCGGGAAGACACAGCCTTGAGCTGACCGGCAAGGAGCTTCGATCGTGACGCGCGCTTCGATCGTGACGCC
>NZ_JBEXPR010000041.1:44868-61954 GCF_040612135.1 Streptomyces sp. NPDC006458
CCCGCTCGCACCGGCCTCTGCAAGGAGCTTCGACCGTGACCGCCACCGGCACCTACTCCCCCCGTCCCGGCGCCGCCCCGCTGTCCCGCATGATCGCGGCACAGGCGGTCCTGGAGACGAAGATGCTGCTGCGCAACGGTGAGCAACTGCTGCTGACGGCCGTGATCCCGACGCTGCTGCTGGTGCTGTTCAGCTCGGTGGACATCGTCGACACCGGCGACGGCGAGGCGGTGGACTTCCTCACACCCGGAATCCTGGCGCTCGCCGTGATGTCGACCGCGTTCACCGGCCAGGCCATCGCCACCGGCTTCGAGCGCCGCTACGGCGTGCTCAAGCGGCTCGCCGCCTCACCGCTGCCGCGCTGGGGCCTGATGACCGCGAAGACGGCGTCCGTGCTGGTCACCGAGGTCCTCCAGGTCCTCCTGGTGACGGTGATCGCGCTCGCCCTGGGCTGGAACCCGCAGGGCAACCCGCTCGCCGTGTTCCTGCTGCTGGTCCTCGGCACGGCCGCCTTCTCCGGGCTCGGCCTGCTGATGGCGGGCACGCTCAAGGCGGAGGCCACCCTGGCCGCCGCCAACCTGGTGTTCCTGCTGCTCCTGGTCGGCGGCGGGGTCATCGTGCCGCTGGACAAGTTCCCCGCCGGCGTCCAGGACGTCCTCGCCCTGCTGCCGATCTCCGCGCTGTCCGACGGCCTGCGGGACGTGCTCCGGAACGGGGCCGGGATGCCGTGGGGCGACCTGGGGATTCTCGCCGTGTGGGCGGTCGTGGGGCTGACCGCGGCGGGGAAGTTCTTCCGCTGGGAGTGAGCCGTGGACGACCTCGCGAACAGGGACGAAGGCGACAGCGGCGAAGGACGCGAGGGCGACCCTCGTGAAAGCGTGCACAAGCGGCCTTCTACGATGGACCGCGTGCCGAACCTGACCCGCGCCGACGCCGCAGCCGCCGTGCGCAACCCGCTCGCCTTCATCGCCGCACGCTGGACGCCCGCCCCCCGGACGGTCCAGCGGGCGGCTCTCGCCGCACTCGTGATGGCGGTCGTCATCGTCGTGACCGGCGGCGCCGTCCGCCTCAGCGGCTCGGGCCTCGGCTGCCCGACCTGGCCCAAGTGCACCGACGACTCACTGACCACCACCAGCGCGATGGGCGTGCACGGTGCGATCGAGTTCGGCAACCGCATGCTGACGTACGTCCTGTGCGCCGCGGTCGGCTGGGCGATCATCGCCGCGCGCTCGCAGAAGCCGTACCGGCGCAGCCTCACCCGCCTGGGCTGGGCGCAGTTCTGGGTCGTGATGAGCAACGCCGTCCTCGGCGGCGTCGTCGTGCTCGTCGGCCTCAACCCGTACACGGTCGCGGCCCACTTCCTGCTCTCCAGCGCCCTGATCGCGGTGGCCACGGTGATGTGGCAGCGCACCCGCGAGGGCGACGAGGCGCCCCGGCCGCTGGTCGGCGGGTCCGTGCAGCAGCTGGTGTGGGCGCTCGTCGCCGCCACCGTCCTGCTGATCGCGGTCGGCACGGTCGTCACCGGCGCCGGTCCGCACGCTGGCGACTCCAGCGAGGTCGAGCGCATGCCGCTGAACTGGGAGGACGTCAGCAAGCTGCACGCCGTCCTGGCATGGATCGTGGTGACGCTGACCTTCGCGCTGTGGTTCGTGCTCAAGGCCGTCGACGCCCCGCAGGGCCCGCTGGCCCGCACACGTGAGCTGTTCCTGGTGCTGCTCGCGCAGGGCGCCATCGGCTACGTCCAGTTCTTCACCGAGCTGCCCGAGGTCCTGGTCGGCGCCCATATGTTCGGCTCCTGCCTGGTGTGGATCGCCGCCCTGCGCGTGCTGCTGGCACTGCGCGAGCGCCCCGAGGCCACGGCCGCCGACCTGCCGCTTCAGCCGTACGAGGCGACCAGCGCGTCGATCGCCGGCCCCAGGTAGTCCCGGACGAGCCCGGCCCGCCGGACCCGCCACCGAGGGGTGACCGGCGGGGGATCGTCGTAGCGGCGGCCGCGGATGTCCTCGACGACCTCGACGGGCGCACCGAGTCCGGGCAGCAGCTCCAGTGCCTCGCGCTTGGAGATCAGCCGCCCGTCGCGCACGGTCGCGCTCGCCCGGGCGAAGGTGAGCAGCCCCAGGTCGACCCAGATGTCCTCGGCCCACAGCCGGGGTCTGCCGACCGCCGGCCGCCAGTAGTCCCGCTGCTCGCGCACGACGAACTCCCGGAGCTGCCCGTCCGCCACGGGCGGCAGCAGCCCGACGGGAGCCTTCCCGTGCAGCACCCGCCCGAAGGCGTGCAGCTCGGCGCGGGTCACGGGGGTGACCGGGCGCCTGAACAACTGCTCGTGCGCCCAGGTCAGATGGCGCCGGGCGGGGTCCTCTGCGGTGTCCGGCGTCAGGTAGGTGCAGTGCAGTTTCGGCGCGAGCGGCTCCCGGCGCGTGCGGGCGTGCAGCGCGGCGATCCGCCAGGCGACGCCCCAGGTCACCGGCCCCGGCAGCATCGCGATCAGGTCGAGGTCGCTGCGGCCCTCCTGGTAGTCGCCCCCGGCGAGGGAGCCGTGGGCCCAGACGGCGACGGGGTCCACCGCCGCCAGTTCACGGACGAAGCGGGCGAGTAACGTCTCGGTCTCCATCCGCCCGTTGTACACCTCACTCCAGCCCGTACACCCGGCGCGCGTTGCCCGCCGCGAGCAGGCCCGCCACCCGTTGGGCGTCGCCCAGGGACCAGGCGTCCTCGTCGACCCAGGCGCCCAGCACCCGGCCGAGGGCCTCGCGGAACAGACGGGCGCCGATGACGTGCAGTTCGGGCAGTCCGTGTGCGCCGCTGGAGAAGAGGACTTTGCCGAAGGGAGCCAGTTCCAGGATCTCGGCCAGGACCGTGGCGGCGCGGGCGCCCGTGCGGGCCAGGGCCGCGCCCGAGTCGGCGTACACGTGCGGGAAGATCCCGGCGAGGTGGGCGGCGTGGCGGTGGTACGGGTAGCCGTGCAGCAGGACGAGGTCCGTGCCGAGGCCCGCCGTCGCCCGCACGAAGTCCGTCAGCAGGACCGGGTCGGTGCGGTCGATGCGCCGGCCCGGTTCCCCGAGCCCCGCGTGCAGTTGGAGCGGGCGCCCCGAGGCCACGGCGATCCACAGCAGGTGCCGCAGCAGGACCGGGTCGCTGACCTCGCCGCCGACCCTGCGGGCGCCCAGCCAGCGGCCGGCCGCGCTGCGCACCTCGCCGGGGCCCGGCGGCTCCGGGGCGAGCGCGAGGCCGTGCCGTACGCCCGCGACGGAGGTGAAGGCCACGGCGTGCGCGGCGGCGCCGTGCACCGACTCGGCGAGGTTGGCGAGGAAGGACTCGACGGTGCCGGAGGTGTCGGCGACCTGCTCCGCGAGCAGTTCCAGCCGGACGATCTCACGGGCCTCGGCGTCTGCTGCCGTGGCCATCTCGGCGGGGCCGGTCAGGTCGCCCGGCAGGCCGGTGTCCATCAGATAGGTCGTGATGCCGCTGCCGCGCAGAAGCCTGCGGCCGGCCTCCAGGACGCCGAGTTCGCGGCGTCTGGCGAGATAGCGGGCCGGGTGGCAGTGGGGTTCCAGACCGAGCAGCGGCGGGCACCAGCGGCGCACGGCGAAGCCGGTCTGGGTGTCGAAGAGGGTGGTGCCGGGGGCGGGTGGGCCCTCGGTACGGGACAGCTGAGCCTCGAAGGTGCCGAGGCCCAGCTCTGTTCTCAGTACGCCGTGGCAGTACTGGTCCACGAGGGACGGCGTGTCGATCATCCCGGGCCTCCCGTGGGCGGACGTGGTTCTGCACGTCCTAACGGGTGGCAGGGTGATGAGGTGGCGCCTCCTGGGCGGGATGGCTCGGATCGTCCCGTGAGCGCGGGTCGTCGGCCGCCCCTCGCGCGGTTTCCCGCGCTCCCTCAGGGGGCGGCTCAGCCGCCGATCTGGATGCCCGCCATGCGCTTCCACTCGTAGCGGCCGGTCTGCACCTTCGCCGCGAACTCCCCGTCGAAGTCCTCGTGCACGGTGATGCCGGCCTTGGTGACGGCCTGCTGGGCGATCTCCAGGGTCGGGGCGACGAGGTTGCCCCAGTTGCCGTCCTCGCCCACGAGGGCGATCCGGGCACCGCGCTCGCCGATGTAGGCGACCTGGCCCTCGGCACCGCCGTGGGCCTTGGCGAAGGCGCTGATCTGCTTGGCGAGCCGGGCGGCCTTGCGCTCGGCCTTCGGGTCAACCTGCTGCGTGTCCGTGTCTGCCATGGTCAGGATGCTACCGAGGCGTAGATCGTGAGGCGACGGCCCCGCCGCGTGACGCTTGCCTCAGCGCGGGAGCTCGGCACGGCCACCGGGCGCGGGAAGCACGGCCAGTTGGCGCGGGGACTCGGCACCGGGACTGAGCGCGGGAAGGGGACTCAGCGCAGAAAGGGGACTCAGCGCAGGAAGGGGACTCAGCGCAGGAAGGGGTCCACCGCGACCGCGACGAACAGCAGCGAGACATAGGTGATGGACCAGTGGAACAGTCGCATCTCCTTGAGCTTGCCGCCCGTGACCTCGGCCCTGGCCCGGTTCTGCAGGGAGTGCGCCTCCCACAGCCACCAGCCGCCCGCGGCCAGCGCGACCGCGGTGTAGAACCAGCCGGTGTAGCCGAGCGGGGTGAGCAGCAGGGAGACGGCGACCATGACCCAGCTGTAGATCACGATCTGCCGGGCGACGACCTTGTTGGAGGCGATGACCGGCAGCATGGGCACGCCCACGCGCGCGTAGTCCTCCTTGACCTTCATGGACAGCGGCCAGTAGTGCGGCGGTGTCCAGAAGAAGATCACCAGGAAGAGGATGACCGGGGCCCAGGACAGGGAGTCCTTCACGGCCGTCCAGCCGATGAGTACGGGCATACAGCCCGCGATGCCGCCCCACACGATGTTCTGTGACGTACGCCTCTTGAGGATCATCGTGTAGATCACGACGTAGAACAGCAGCGCGCCGAGCGAGAGCCAGGCGCTCAGCCAGTTGACGGTGAGGCCGAACAGCAGGGTGGAGACCACCGCGAGGGCGATGCCGAAGGCCAGGCACTCGCGCGGGCCGACCATGCCGGTCACCAGCGGCCGCTGCGAGGTGCGGTCCATCAGCGCGTCGATGTCACGGTCGATGTACATGTTCAGCGCGTTGGCGCCACCCGCGGAGAGGTAGCCGCCGACGCAGGTCAGCAGCACCAGGCGCAGATCGGGCACGCCCTGCTCGGCGAGGAACATCACCGGAACGGTGGTGATGAGCAGCAGCTCGATGATCCGCGGCTTGGTCAACGCCACGAAGCCCTTGACACGGGCCCCCAACGGCCGGTGGCTCGGGATCTGGCTCGTCCCGATCCCCGCTGGACGGGATTCAACGGCCGTCACGCACACCCCTGACAGAGACATCCCAGCGAGCCTGGCCGTGTGAAGTCCCGGTAAAGCTCGCGCGTACCACGCCACTGTAGACGTTGCCCAGACCCGGACATTCGCGGGGGTGGGGTCGTGTTGGCAGGCGTGGTCGAAGGCACATACGCGGGTGCGATCGCATGCCCCTCCGGAGGGCACGCCCGAGCTCGATCGAGCTGTCAGATGAGCGGCGCCGTATTCACTTGCCGAAAGCGCTGCAGCCCAGTCGGGAGGCGGATCTCCGAGAGTCCCGTCACTCTGGAATGAGCGGAAAAAACGCACGTACTTACGGGGGTAGGCTCACCATCGGCCGGTGCGCGTCGAGCGCACCGGAGGCCGGTGGACGAGCGCCCGGACCACCGGCTACCGACATGTGGAGAGGAGCCCTGACTCAGGGTGAGCACCAAGCCGACCACCACAGACTTCGCGTGGACCGAATTGGACCAGCGGGCCGTCGACACCGCTCGCGTCCTGGCCGCCGATGCCGTACAGAAGGTCGGCAACGGCCATCCCGGTACGGCGATGAGCCTGGCGCCTGCCGCCTACACCCTCTTCCAGAAGGTGATGCGGCACGACCCCGCCGACGCGGACTGGGTCGCCCGCGACCGCTTCGTCCTGTCCGCCGGTCACTCGTCCCTGACCCTCTACACCCAGCTGTACCTGGCAGGGTTCGGCCTGGAGCTGGACGACCTGAAGGCGTTCCGCACCTGGGGCTCCAAGACGCCGGGTCACCCCGAGTACGGCCACACCGTGGGCGTGGAGACGACCACCGGCCCGCTGGGCCAGGGTGTCGCCAACGCCGTGGGCATGGCGATGGCCGCCCGCTACGAGCGCGGTCTGTTCGACCCCGAGGCCCCGGCCGGCGAGTCCCCGTTCGACCACTTCGTGTACGTCATCGCCGGTGACGGCTGCCTCCAGGAGGGCATCTCCGCCGAGGCGTCCTCGCTGGCCGGCCACCAGAAGCTCGGCAACCTGGTCCTGCTGTGGGACGACAACCACATCTCGATCGAGGGCGACACCGAGACGGCCGTCTCCGAGGACACGACTCTGCGCTACGAGGCCTACGGCTGGCACGTCCAGCGCGTGGAGCCGCAGGCGAACGGCGACCTGGACCCGAAGGCGATCTTCGAGGCGATCGAGAAGGCCAAGGCGGTCACCGACAAGCCCTCCTTCATCGCGATGCGCTCGATCATCGCCTGGCCGGCCCCGAACGCGCAGAACACCGAGGCCGCGCACGGCTCGGCGCTCGGCGACGACGAGGTCGCGGCCACCAAGCGTGTCCTCGGCTTCGACCCGGAGCAGTCCTTCGAGGTCTCCGACGAGGTCATCGGTCACACCCGTGAGGCCCTGGAGCGCGGCCGCCAGTTCAAGGCGGAGTGGGAGAAGTCGTTCCAGGAGTGGCGCGACGGCAACCCGGAGCGCGCCGCCGAGTTCGACCGGATCGCCGCGGGCGAGCTGCCCAAGGGCTGGGAGGACAAGCTCCCGGTCTTCGAGCCCGGCAAGGGTGTCGCCACCCGTGCCGCCTCGGGCAAGGTCCTCCAGGCGCTCGGCGCGGTCGTCCCGGAGCTGTGGGGCGGCTCGGCCGACCTGGCCGGCTCCAACAACACCACGATCGACAAGACGTCGTCGTTCCTGCCCGAGGGCAACCCGCTGTCCGAGGCGAACCCGTACGGCCGTACGGTCCACTTCGGTATCCGTGAGCACTCCATGGCCGCGGAGATGAACGGCATCGCCCTGCACGGCAACACGCGCATCTACGGCGGCACCTTCCTGGTGTTCTCCGACTACATGCGCAACGCGGTGCGGCTGTCGGCGCTGATGCACCTGCCGGTGACGTACGTGTGGACGCACGACTCCATCGGTCTCGGCGAGGACGGCCCGACGCACCAGCCCGTCGAGCACCTGGCCTCGCTGCGCGCGATCCCCGGTCTGAACGTGGTCCGCCCGGCGGACGCCAACGAGACCGCGATCGCCTGGCGCGAGATCCTCAAGCGCTACACCAAGGTGTTCGGCAAGGGTCAGCCGCACGGTCTCGCCCTCACCCGCCAGGGTGTGCCGGTCTACGAGTCGAACGACGACGCCGCGCGCGGCGGCTACGTCCTGTTCGAGGCGTCGAACGGCTCGCCCGAGGTGATCCTGATCGCCACCGGCTCCGAGGTGCACGTCGCCGTCGAGGCGCGCGAGCAGCTGGAGGCCGACGGCGTGCCCACGCGGGTCGTGTCCATGCCGTGCGTGGAGTGGTTCGAGGAGCAGGACCAGGGGTACCGGGACAGCGTCCTGCCGCCGTCCGTCAAGGCGCGCGTGGCGGTCGAGGCCGGTATCGGTCTTACCTGGCACAAGTACGTGGGTGACGCGGGCCGCATCGTTTCCCTGGAGCACTTCGGCGCTTCGGCGGACGGCAAGGTGCTCTTCCGCGAGTACGGCTTCACTGCGGAGAACGTGGCCGCCGTCGCGCGGACTGTGCTTGGTTCAACTACTGGGATCGCCGCAGCCCAGCGCTGACGCTCACATACGACACGTAGGAGATGCAATTTCCATGACAGACGCACTCAAGCGCCTCTCCGAGGAAGGCGTCGCGATCTGGCTGGACGACCTGTCCCGCAAGAGGATCACGTCCGGCAACCTCGCCGAACTGATCGACCAGAGCTACGTCGTGGGCGTCACCACCAACCCGACGATCTTCCAGAAGGCCATCTCGTCGGGTGACGGCTACGAGCAGCAGCTCGCGGACCTCGCCGCCCGCAAGGTGACCGTGGACGAGGCCGTCCGCATGATCACCACGGCGGACGTCCGGGACGCGGCCGACATCCTGCGCCCGGTCTACGACGCCACCGACGGCCAGGACGGCCGGGTCTCCATCGAGGTCGACCCGCGCCTGGCCCACAACACCGGGGCGACCGTCGCCGAGGCCAAGCAGCTGGCCTGGCTGGTCGACCGGCCCAACACCCTGATCAAGATCCCGGCCACCAAGGCGGGTCTGCCGGCCATCACCGAGGTGATCGGCAACGGCATCAGCGTCAACGTGACGCTGATCTTCTCGCTGGAGCGCTACCGCGAGGTCATGGACGCCTATCTCGCGGGCCTGGAGAAGGCGCGGGAGAAGGGCCTGGACCTCTCCCTCATCCACTCCGTGGCGTCCTTCTTCGTGTCCCGCGTGGACACCGAGATCGACAAGCGCATCGACGCGCTGGGCACCGACGAGGCCAAGGCGGCACGCGGCAAGGCCGCCGTCGCCAACGCGCGTCTGGCCTACCAGGCGTACGAGGAGGTCTTCTCCTCGGACCGCTGGAGCAAGCTGGAGAACACGGGCGCCAACAAGCAGCGTCCGCTGTGGGCCTCCACGGGAGTGAAGGACCCGGCGTACAAGGACACCCTGTACGTCGACGACCTGGTGGCGCCGAACACGGTGAACACCATGCCGGAGGCCACCCTGGTGGCCACCGAGGACCACGGCTCGATCACCGGTGACGCCGTCACCGGTACGTACGAGCAGGCCCGTGCCGACCTCGACGCCGTCGAGAAGCTCGGGATCTCGTACGACGACGTGGTCCAGCTCCTGGAGGACGAGGGCGTCGAGAAGTTCGAGGCGTCCTGGAACGATCTGCTGACCTCGACCGAGGCGGAACTGAAGCGCCTCGCCCCTTCGGAGGGCTGATCACTTGTCAAGCAGCAACCCGCTGCGTGACCCCGCCGACCGACGGCTCCCGCGTATCGCGGGGCCGTCGGGCCTGGTCATCTTCGGCGTCACAGGCGATTTGTCACGCAAAAAGCTGATGCCCGCCGTGTACGACCTCGCGAACCGGGGTCTGCTGCCGCCGGGCTTCTCGCTGGTGGGCTTCGCCCGCCGCGAATGGCAGCACGAGGACTTCGCACAGGAGGTCCACGACGCCGTCAAGGAGCACGCCCGCACCCCCTTCCGCGAGGAGGTCTGGCAGCAGCTCATCCAGGGCATGCGCTTCGTACAGGGCACCTTCGACGACGACGATGCCTTCGAGAAGCTGCGCGCCACCATCGAGGAGCTGGACAAGGCCCAGGGGACCGGCGGCAACTTCGCCTTCTACCTGTCCGTCCCGCCCCGCTCCTTCCCCGTGGTCATCCAGCAGCTGAAGAAGCACGGCCTGGCCGACCAGACCGGCGGCTCCTGGCGCCGCGCGGTCATCGAGAAGCCCTTCGGTCACGACCTGGCGTCCGCCGAGGAGCTCAACAAGGTCGTGCACGAGGTCTTCGCCCCGGACCAGGTCTTCCGCATCGACCACTACCTGGGCAAGGAGACCGTCCAGAACATCCTGGCGCTGCGCTTCGCCAACACGATGTTCGAGCCGATCTGGAACCGGTCCTTCGTGGATCATGTGCAGGTCACGATGGCCGAGGACATCGGCATCGGCGGCCGCGCCGGCTACTACGACGGCATCGGCGCCGCCCGTGACGTCATCCAGAACCACCTGCTCCAGCTGCTGGCCCTGACCGCGATGGAGGAGCCCGCCTCCTTCGACGCGGACGCGCTGGCCGCCGAGAAGACCAAGGTGCTCGGCGCGGTGAAGCTGCCCAGGGACCTGGGCCGGGACACCGTGCGCGCCCAGTACTCGGCGGGCTGGCAGGGCGGCGAGAAGGCCGTCGGCTATCTGGAGGAGGAGGGGATCGACCCCGGCTCCAAGACCGACACCTACGCCGCGATCAAGCTGTGCATCGACAACCGCCGCTGGGCGGGCGTCCCCTTCTATCTGCGCACCGGCAAGCGGCTCGGCCGCCGGGTGACGGAGATCGCGGTCGTCTTCCAGCGCGCACCCCACTCCCCCTTCGACACGACGGCCACGGAGGAGCTGGGCCAGAACGCGATCGTCATCCGCGTCCAGCCCGACGAGGGCGTCACCGTCCGCTTCGGCTCCAAGGTGCCGGGCACCTCGATGGAGATCCGGGACGTCTCCATGGACTTCGCGTACGGCGAGTCCTTCACGGAGTCCAGCCCGGAGGCCTACGAGCGGCTCATCCTCGACGTCCTGCTCGGCGACTCCAACCTCTTCCCGCGCACGGAGGAGGTCGAGCTGTCCTGGAGGATCCTCGACCCGATCGAGCGGTACTGGGACGAGCACGGCAAGCCCGCGCAGTACCCGGCCGGTACCTGGGGCCCCGTCGAGGCGGACGAGATGCTCGAACGAGACGGACGGAGCTGGCGCCGGCCATGAACATAGACCTCACCGACACCACGGCCAGCAAGATCAACAAGGCACTGGTGGAGGGCCGTCGCGCCATCGGCACCCCGGCCGTGGGCATGGTCCTCACCCTCGTCATCGTCACCGACGAGGAGAACGCCTACGACGCCCTGCGGGCCGCCGACGACGCCTCGCGCGAGCACCCCTCGCGCACCCTGGTCGTCATCAAGCGGCACGCCCGCACCTCACGCGACCGCACGCAGTCCCGGCTCGACGCCGAGGTCCGGGTGGGCGCCGCGGCGGTCACCGGCGAGACGGTCGTGCTGCGGCTGTACGGCGAGGTGGTCGACCACGCCCAGTCGGTCGTGCTGCCGCTGCTGCTGCCGGACGCCCCCGTGGTCGTCTGGTGGCCGGTGAACGCGCCCCTCGACCCGGCCGGGGACCCGCTGGGCGCGCTCGCCCAGCGCCGGGTGACCGACAGCTACGCCGCCGAGCAGCCGGTGCAGGGCCTCACCGCCCGCGCCGGGACCTACACCCCCGGGGACACCGACCTGGCGTGGACCCGGATCACGCCCTGGCGTTCCATGCTGGCGGCGGCCCTGGACCAGGTGACCTGCGAGGTGCGGGCCGTCGAGGTCGAGGGCGAGGAGTTCAACCCGAGCTGCGAGCTGCTGGCGATGTGGCTCGCCGACCGGCTGGACGTGCCGGTGCGGCGCTCGGTGTCCGGCGGCCCCGGGCTCACCGGGGTCCGTATGGACACCGACTGCGGCCCGATCGTCCTCGACCGCGCCGACGGCACGCTGGCGACCCTGTCCATCCAAGGTCAGCCGGACCGCGCGGTGGCGCTCAAGCGCCGCGAGACGGCCGACCTGATCGCGGAGGAGCTGCGGCGCCTGGACCCGGACGACACCTACGCTTCCGCGCTGCGGTACGGGGTGGAGCGGCTGACCGCGCCTCGGACCGCTGAACCGGCCGACGCCGGGCAGTCCTCCGAAGCCGGGGAGCCGGTCGATGCCGGGGAACCGGTCGACGCCGGGGAACCGGTCGACGCCGGGGAGCCGGTCGATGCCGGGGAACCGGTCGACGCCGGGGAACCGGTCGACGCCGGGGAGCCGGTCGCGGCCGCCGCCGCGGCGCAGTCGGCTCCGGCCGGGGGCGCACTCGCGAAGAAGACCGCTCGCAAGGCCCCGGGGAAGAAGGCGGCGGCGCAGTGAGTACTCCCCAACTCGTCGTGCACCGCGACAAGGAACTGATGGCTCAGGCCGCCGCGGCCCGGCTGATCACGAAGATCGTCGACGCGCAGGCCTCCCGCGGCTCCGCGTCCGTCGTGCTCACGGGCGGCCGCAACGGCAACGGCCTGCTCGCCGCCCTGGCCGCCGCCCCGGCCCGGGACGCGGTCGACTGGGGCCGCCTGGACCTGTGGTGGGGAGACGAGCGCTTCCTGCCCGAGGGCGACCCCGAGCGCAATGTCACCCAGGCCCGCGAGGCCCTGCTCGACTCGGTGCCGCTGGACCCGAAGCGCGTGCACGCCATGCCCGCGTCCGACGGACCGTACGGCGCCGACGCGGACGCGGCGGCCGCCGCCTACGCCGAGGAGCTGGCCCGCGCGGCCGGCCCCGAGAACCATGGCGACGTGCCCACCTTCGACGTCCTCATGCTGGGCGTCGGCCCGGACACGCACGTCGCCTCGCTGTTCCCGGAGCTGCCCGCGGTGCGGGAGACCGAGCGCACGGTGGTCGGCGTGCACGGCGCGCCCAAGCCGCCGCCCACCCGGGTCACCCTCACCCTCCCGGCGATCCGGGCGGCCCGTGAGGTGTGGCTGCTGGCGGCCGGCGAGGACAAGGCGCGGGCCGCGGCGATCGCGCTGTCGGGCGCCGGGGAGATCCAGGCCCCGGCGGCCGGCGCCCGCGGCCGGCAGCGCACGCTGTGGCTGCTGGACTCGGCGGCGGCCGCGCAGTTGCCGCGCTCGCTGTACCCGCCCGCGTCGCCGTGACGTGACGTACGAGGGAGGGCTCCGGGTGATCCGCCCGGGGCCCTTCTTCGCGTTCAGGGCGTGATGCCGTTCAGGGCGTGATGTTGTGGTTGAACCGGAACAGGTTCCCGGGGTCGTACCGTCGCTTCAGCTCCACCAACCGGTCGTAGTTGCCGTGGTAGTTGGCCCGTACGCGGTCCTGGTCGTCGCCGTCCATGAAATTGACGTACGCGCCCTCGGCGGAGTGCGGCAGCAGCGCGGAGTGGAAGGCCCGCACCCAGTCCTTCTGGGCCTCGCAGTCGTCCCGGGTGGCGAGCGTGGGCGACAGGGCGGTGGCGAAGTCGACGTCCCGGTAGGCGAAGGCGGTGTCGCGCGGGCCGACCCGCTGCACCGCGCCGTCCAGCGGGAACACCACCGTCGCGCTCTCCATGGAGGGCGTCGAGGCGCCGTACTCGACGTACGCGTCCACGGCGCCGTCCGGCAGGCCGCGGCTGAAGGTGCCCTTCCAGTAGTGGAAGAGACCCGCGGGCAGCAGCTCGTCGAACAGGGTGTTGATCGCCGGGTACGGCATCCGGTCGAGCAGTTGTCCGAGGACGGGACCTAGTCCGGCGAGCCGTCCGCGGATCTCGTCGTCCCTGTCCTCGGGCCCGCTCCAGCAGGTGACCACACCGCACAGCGGCCGGCCGTGCCAGCGCTCGGGCAGGAACGGCAGCGGGGGACCGAGCCCGACGACCAGCAGCGCGCCGAGCCGTTCGTCGGCGCCGCCGATCATCTCCCGGTAGCGGCGGATCACCTCGCCGTCGAGCGGGAAGAAGGTCGGCCCGCCGAGGATGTCCGCGATCGGGTGCAGCCGGTAGGCGAAGGAGGTGACGACGCCGAAGTTCCCGCCCCCTCCGCGCAGCGCCCACAGCAGGTCGGCGTTCCTCTCCTCGGTGCAGGTCACGAAGGACCCGTCGGCGGTCACCACGTCGACTGAGAGCAGGTTGTCGCAGGCCAGTCCGCAGCGCCGGGCGAGATGGCCCATGCCGCCGCCCGTGGTGAGGCCGCCGATGCCGGTCGTGGAGACGACCCCGCCGGTGGTGGCCAGCCCGAAGGCGTGCGTGGCGTGGTTGAGGTCGGCCCAGGTGCAGCCGCCCTGCGCGCGGGCCGTGCGTTCTTCGGGGTCGACCCGGATGCCGCGCATCCGCCCGAGGTCGAGGACGACCCCGTCGTCGCAGGTCCCGTACCCGGCGACGCTGTGGCTGCCGCCGCGCACCGCGAGCGGCAGGCCCCGCTCGCGGGCGAAGTCGACCGTGGCGACGGCGTCGCCCGCGTCGACGGCCCGGACGACGAGCGCCGGCCGCCGGTCGATCATGCCGTTGTAGACCCTGCGGGCCTCGTCGTAGTCGGGGTCGCCGGGCTCGACGACGTCCCCGCGCAGAGCGCCGCGCAGTCGCTGGTCGTCCAGGGACGGTGGGGAGACGGTCATGACGGCCACCTGCCTGTCGCGGGTCGGGGAACGGTGTACCCCTTCGGTGTACGCCCGCCCCTGGCCGCCTCTCATCGCCGGAACGGCCCATCCCGCCGGGGCGGGGCATGGGCGAAACAGCCCATGCCCACGGCCGGCCGGAGCCCCTTCAGGCGAGGCCGTGCCGGAAGGCGTACGCCGTCGCCGCGGCCCGTGAGGACACGTCCAGCTTGGCGAAGATGTTGTTCAGATGGCGGGCGACGGTGTGCTCGCTGATCACCAGGTCGGCGGCGATGACCCGGTTGGTCCGGCCCGCGGCGACCAGCCGCAGCACCTCGACCTCCCGCTCGGTGAGCGCCCCGGGCTCGCGGGCGCCCAGGCCCGCGAGCAGCGCCGCCGCCCGCCGCGCGTCCGGCACCGCGCCGAGCCGGTCGAACACGCCCCGCGCGGCCCGCAGTTCCATCCGGGCGCCCTCGTCGTCCCCGGCCGTGCGGTGGGCCGCGGCGAGCGTCATCCGGACCTGGGCCTCCTCGTACGGCATGTCCAGCGCCAGCCACAGCGACAGCGCCCGTCTGAGCAGGGGCAGCGCCCGCTCGACGTCGTGCTCGGCGAAGGCCACCGCGCCGCTCGCGGACGCGGCGGCGGCGTCCAGCGGGGTCGTCGCCGAGCGGCGCCGCTGCCGCCAGTCGGCGGCCAGTGCCTCCAGTTCCCGGGCGGCCGTGCGGGCCTCCTCGACCCGGTCCAGGGCGAGCGAGATCTCGGCCTGGGCCGCCAGCAGCCGGCAACGCGCGAGCCGGTCTCCCCCGTCGCCCTCGGCGGCGAGGGCGAGCCGCAGTCCGGTGACCGACGCCTCGGCCCGGCCCTGGGCGAGGCGCAGCAGGGCGAGTCCGGGCTGCGGGTCACGGCCGAGCTCGTGCGCCCGCCGGTACGCCGTCTCGGCCGCGGCCGGCTCACCGCGCCGCCGCTGGATGTCCCCGATCAGGCAGAACGCCTCGGCGGCCGCGCCACGCTCGTACGGCAGCAGTTCCTCGCACGTCCTTACGGCCTCCTCCAGCGCCCGTGGCCACAGTCCGCGCAGCTCCAGCACCTCCACGCGGTGCACCCGGCACAGGCCCCGGAAGTTGTTCTCGGCCGGCATGGCCGCGCACCAGCGCATGGCCGCGTCGGTCCACTCGGCGGCCCGCTCCAGATCGGCACAGGCCATACAGCGCTGGAGTCCCAGGCAGTAGATCCACCCGGTGAAGAAGGCGCTCAGCTCGCCCGCCATGGCCGGGCACAGCGCGTCGTCGAGCAGGTCGAGGCCCTCGGCGACCCGGCCCTGGTCCAGCAGGACGCCCGCCTGCGTCTGGAGGCTCATCGCGTGCAGGTCCGGGCTGCCGCAGCGCCGCGCGATGTCCTGCATGCGCCGCGCGACGGTCAACGCCTCGTCGAACGCCCCGCGCGCGGCGGCCGCCTCGGCCTCCATCCACACCAGGTAGCACTGCTCGACACACTCCGGCTCGGTGCTCAGGTGCCGCCGTGCCCGGCGCAGCCAGCCGGCCGCCAGCGCCGTTCGTCCCGCCAGCTGGTGCTCGTAGAAGAGCATCCAGGCGCAGTGCCCGGCCCGCCGCCCGTTGTGCGTGGCCACGTATCCGGCGTACGCCTTCGTGCGGGCGACGATCGACTCCTCGATCCGGCTGGTCCACCAGGCGGCGTCCGCCCAGGCGGCGAAGTCGTCCGGGGTGAGCGCGGCCGGGCTGCCGCTGAGCAGACGGTAGGCCTCGGCCCACGCCTGCCTGGCGACGGCGTCCCGTGCGCGGCGAACGGCCTCCGAGGCAACCGTCTCGGTGCCGGTGGTCTGTTCGGTCACCCCGGCTCCCTTCTCGCGTCCGCGAGCGGCCCGTGCCCTTCCCTCCAGGATAGGCAGCGCGGGGCGGGGTGCCTCAGGGGCCGTAGGGTCCCCGCCCGTACGGGTCGCCCTGCGGGTGCGGCGGGTACGGGGCTCCTGGCTGGGGCGCGTAAGGGTGGCCCTGGTGGGGCGGGTACCCCGGTGCGGGCTGGGGCGGGTACCCCGGTGCGGGCTGCGGCGGGTGTCCGGAGCCGGGCTGCGGCGGGTACGGGTGGCCGTACGGCGGGGTGTAGGGGTTGCCGTACGGGTTCCCCTGCTGCGGGACGTACGGCGGGGCCGTCGGCGGCATCGGCGGGGGCGGGCCCGGGATGTGCGGCAGGGTCGCGGGGTGGGCTCCGAGGCGGATGCCGTAGCGGCTGCGCAGGCGGCGCATCTCCAGCAGGGAGATGCCGGTGACCGTGACGGGCGCGCCGAGGATGAACAGGACGCCCATCGCGAGGCTGAGGCCGTGCAGATCGCCCGAGAACAGGTCGAACAGGGCCATCAGCCAGGACGTGACCGAGGCGAGCAGCGGCGGCAGGCAGCGGTGGACGACGGCGGTGCCGAAGAAATTGCCGGTGATCCGGATCGCGCCGGCCAGCACGAAGAAGGCCAGCCACAGGGCGACGAGCGTGACCAGGAGCCGCACGACGGTCGGCAGCGACGTCGACAGGGTGAACAGCAGGACGGTGCCGACCACCGACCCGACGAACAGCAGAAGCAGCTTGAGCGCCTTCACCAGGGGCTCGCGCAGCTGTGCCACCGTGCCCCCGCCGGAGCGCCGCCACACCCAGAGCATGACACCGGCGGTGATCGGGGTGAGGAACAGCAGCACCATGGACGCGGCCATGGCGTTGCCCAGCACCTCGGTGAAGGCGAAGCCGCCCTCGACGTAGGTGTAGACGCCGAGGGCGGCGACGGCCCCCGCGATGACACGGGCACGCTTGAGCGTCTCCACCGACGGATCCACCGAGTCGGGGATCCAGGCCGGATGGAACATCACCCATGCCACCTTGTGGGGCTTCAGGAACGCTTTGCCGGTCAGCCTGCCGCCGGTCCAACTCCGCTGCGGGACTGTCAAGTTGCACTCCCCCGAGTGATCGTGTTCATGATCGCCGGAGGAGTCTAGCCCGGGTTCAGCCTCGGGCGCGCAACTCCCGGTACTTCGCGACGAGCGCCTTGGTGGAGGCGTCCAGGCCGGGCACGTGGGCGCCTTCGGTCAGGGCGGGTTCGACGCGCTTGGCGAGGACCTTGCCGAGTTCGACGCCCCACTGGTC
>NZ_JBEXPR010000042.1:0-53833 GCF_040612135.1 Streptomyces sp. NPDC006458
GCGCGCGCTTCCCTCCGCGAAGACGACGCGCCGCCGCTACGCGGCGGTCACTCCCGCGCTCCGCGCGGGAGGCCAGCGGACTCCGTCCGCTGAACTGACCCACTCCGTGGGTCAGTTGATCCGGCTGACGCCGGATCGATTCCGTACAGGCCTGCTCCGCAGTCCAGTACGGAATCTGACGCACGCTCCGCGCGCGTCAGCGCGGGCAGCGGACCGGGGCTCTGGTTGCGCGTCAAATGAATGGCCTGGATGAATACTGGGCTCAAACCACACCCCTGGCACGGGTTTCGGTGGGAGTCCAGGACGCTTAAGCCACTCCCGAAAATGCCATCTTGAATTTGCGTCGAGTTCCTCTGCAGTGCCGCTCGGTGATCCGCGTGGTATGCGTCAAGGTACCGGCCGGATCAATTCTGGAGGCATCCGGCAACGCCACCCCAATTGACGGGCATTCACTCGCCAGCGGAAGCAGCGGAGAGCCTGTAGCGGCGCAGCCCTTGCTGCCCGGTGACTGCCTGTCAGGGGCGCGACTCTCGTAGGGACGGGGCTGAAGGAACCGGCGGAGGAGAGCGGCAAGGGGACGGGAGAGGCGGGAGGCCCGGTACCAGCCGCCCGTGCCTCCCGCCGCCCCTCCACGGGCCGCCAGGCCCCACACGGCCACGGCGCGGCGGCCCCGGCCGACGCGCAGCAGACACCCGGCGGGCCCCGATCCCCGATGCCGCCACGCCACCGCCCGGACCGCCCCACCCCCTACTCATCCTTCAACCGGGCGGGAAAGTGGCAGCAGAGGGGATGTCAGCTCCCCGACCACGGCGAAACGGTGTCCTGAGCTGGGGAGTTACGGAGCCGGCGATCGGCCTTGGTCAGGAGATGGATCAGGAGATGCGTCAGGAGATGTCGCAAGGTTCTGAGTGTTTCCCGCCAGGACGTAAAGTGTATTATTGATTTTGAACTAGGCGGCAACCTGGTTCGGTCTCAATCACCAACACAAGGAGCTCTCTTGAACGCGGAAGCAGAAACCGTGAGCGCGATGAGTCGGCTCACGATTCACTTAGCCGGGGAACACGAGGCCGACGCATCCATCGGTCTGACACTCATCCCTCTTCTGAAGATTCCTACGGCCGTCATCGAATTCCGGCACCCTACCTGTGCACGGGTTTGGTGGGAGGGCTGGTGCGAGGCCGCTGCAATCCTCGACAGGATCTTTCCCGAACAGGTCGACGCGGGAGAAATGCGCGAACCCGAATTGACCATCAATTCGTTCGTGATCCTGGACGACGTGCCCCGGCGCGCCCGGATCCGAGCCCGCAGTGCGGCAGTGAGCCCCGACGGAATCGGCGCACTGTCCGTCACTGTCGGAGGTCTGACGATCGCGTGCGCGTCGCGTGCGGCTGTCGAGTGCCAGGTTCGCGGGTGGCGTGAGGCGTACGACGTGTTCGCCGGTGACGGAGGGTTCGGGCTCCCCTCTGCCGACGAGGTGGCCGCGCGCGTGCGAGCCGACCACGCCCGTCATGGGGTCAGCGAGCTGTTGGCGACATCCGAGGATCAGGTGGCGGTCCGGACACGGTGAGGTGCCCGGGGTGGGCGGACACTGTTCGCTCGCCCCGCTCTCCCGGGGCCGAAGCCACCAGAGAGGGGACAGCGTGACCGTCACGGGACCGATCAGCCGGGGGCAGCGGGTGCGCATCGAGCGCAACCCCGCCCGGAGTCTGGCCATGTACGCCCGCCCGAGAACCGCGAACCGGCCCGCTCCGTGGCCTGAGGTCTGGGAAGGCACCGTGTTGCAGGTGGGCTACGAGGAGGGCGAGTTGACCAGCGTCGAGATCTACGGCAAGCGGGAGAGCACTGGGGAGGCCAGGCGGGTGATGTTCAGCCTCAGCCGCAACCGGTTCTTCCGTACGAGTGTGACGCGGGTGGATTCGCCGTAACTCACATGCTCCGGGGGGTGATTGGGGATTGACGGTCACCCCCTGCAAGAGCGTATTATTGATTCTAAGGGCGAGCGGCAACTTGCCCGTCACCAACTCGACAACCCAAGGCAGGGGAACGATGAGCGAGTACCAGGACCACATACGGCAGAGCCTCGAAGGACAGGACGTCGACGCGGGCGAGGACGTCGGCATCGACGCGATGCGGTGGACACCCAACCCCGTCAGCGAGGACGGGACGGACGAGGCAATACAGACCGCCGTCGACACGGCGCATGCACTGCTCGACCGCGCCGCCGACGCGTACCTGTCCCTTGTGAACACCGTTCTCGGCGACGGGAGGCACCACATGGTGGCCAGCGCCAGCGCGCCGCACGGTGACTTCACCGAAGGCCAGGAGCTCACCGTGATCGATGACACCCTGGTCATCAACGAGGCCGCATCCTTGCGTGTCACCGCAGTGATCGCGGCAGCCATGGTCGGATGTGCCACCGGCGGACTCGTCGTGCGCACCTTCGGCCCCGACGGGTCGGAGTCCGTACGCGGCTGGAGGGTCCGGGGTTTCTGGCTCCGCCCGCTCACCGCGCAGCAAATCCGGGAGGCGTACACCGTCGTCCCCGAGACCGGCGCACCGGTGCCCCTGGAACCCGGTGTTGAGTACCGGCAGGCCGGGCGGGTGCCTCGCCCGGACCAGGACCCGACAGGCCCCGCAAGCGCCAGCAACACCGCGCCCCGGGACAACCGTCCCCCGAACCGCCGCAGCTGATCACCACCTCGCCGGGCCGGTCGCCCGACCGGCCCGGCGGGAACGCCCTGCCTGCCCCCTCCCCTGCCTTGCCCTGCCTCCCGGTGTGAGCGGCAACTCACCCGGCATCGACCCGACCAGGAGTGACCCGACATGGCCACGACCACACAGCCCGCCAGCAGCTCCCGCACCCCCGCCCGGCGGACGGCCCCGGCCGAGGTGCCGGCACCCACCGCCCCAGCCCCCGCTCTGCCCCGCAACCTGATCCGGCTCACCGCCCTCGCGCAGACGGCCGGATGGACGGCCGCCGCCGAGACGCAGCCCGGACACTGCGCCCTGGTCCTCACCGCCCGCCGCAAGGCCGGGGAAACCGTCCTGCGGTGCGTGTGGCGGCTCACCTCCCGGGGCTACCGCTGGGACGGCGCCACCCTCACCCGCTGCGGCCATCAGACCGCCCAGGGCATCGCCTGGCGTGCCGTCGCGGACCTGGTGAGCGCCGAGGCACCCACCGCCCCCGTGCAGCCGACCGCCCCGGACCTGTCCATGTCGGTGTACGGCCAGCGCGATGCCTCCCCCGTGACGGCGGAGGCCGTCTCGGCATCCCTCGCCGCCACGCCCGCGGGCGAAGTCCCCGTCCTGCTGCGCCCGTGGACCCGGGCCACCGTCCCCGTGGAGCTGTACCCGTCGCGGTTCGTCGGGCGCGACTACGTCGGCGCCGACTGCCTGCTCACCGCTCACCAAGATCGCCGAGACGGCAGCGGGAGCCTGGACGGCGCCGAGCCCGCCGCAAGCGGGATGCTCGCCGCCTGCGTCGTCGACGGGCACGCCATCCAGGAGAACTGGGCGCTGCAGCAGATGTGGCAGATCGCCCATGACGTCGTCCTGCCGCAGCGCTGGGCCGCCGCCCAGGAGCAGGCCGCCGCCCGTGCGGCCGACGGTGAAGCGGACGACCAAGGCGCGCAGGGACTCACGCTTCGGACACGGCCCAGGACGGGACCACGGTCACCGGCACACGTCCGGGCGACGGGGCCGCCGACGTGCTCAAGGAGCACGGCTTCAAGTGGCATCGCAAGAACCGCTACTGGTACGCCCCCGGCAGCCGCAACGAGCAGGCCGACACCGCGTTCATGGCCATCGTCGCTGCCGAGCTGCGCGCCGAGAATCTGCGCGTCACCACCGCCCAGCCCCAGCCGGCCCCCACCGCCTGACCGCCCTGCGGCCGGGCGCCCCGCGGCGCCCGGCCGCAGGCCCTGCCTCCCGGAGTCCTCATGCGCACCCACGCCGCATTCCAGTTCACCGGCGACCGCTCCCACGAGTGCGACGCCACCGCCGCCTACACCCACAACGGCGCCCGCGCGTACGCCCTGTGCGACGGCATCGGCTCCAGCCACGCCGTACAGGCCTGGACCCGCACCGCCGCCCGCCGTCTCGCCCGCGCCGCCGCCGTGCACGCCGACGCCGAAGCGGGCCTGAGGGCCGTCTACGAGACCTACGCCACCGAGCCTCAGCGGCTGGACGAGTACGCCCGCCACGGCCTGCCCGCCGCCTGCGCCGTCGTCGCCGTCGCCGCTCCCGGCAAGCCGCTCACCGTCGCCTGGTGCGGAGACACCCGCGCCTACCTCCTCACCCCAGACGGCACCCAGCACCGCCTCACCAACGACCACAACCTGCGCCGCGTCTTCCAGGACAGCCGCAACCGCGTCACCTCCTACCTGGGCGCGACACAGACCGACGAGGAGAAGCAGGCACAGTACGGCCACCCCGCGATCGAGTCCGCCACCCGCCACGCGGCCACCGGCCGTCTCCTGCTGGCCAGCGACGGCACGTACGAGCCCCTGGACGACTCAGCCCACGACCTGGCCGACCACCTCACCGGCACCCCGGGCCAGGCCGCCCGGGACATCACAGCATCGGCGATCGCCCACGCCGCAACCTACGCCGACCACGCAACCGCCCTGGTCGCCGACCTCCCCACCACCCGCACCGCGTGAGCCCCCCAGCCCACCGCCAACCGGCCCCCGCAGGAGGAAGCACGATGACCACCATCCGCCGGAACTGGACCCGCCGCGTCACACAGATCCGCGCAGCGGCACTGTCGTGCCGCGCCTATGACGCCGCCACCGGCAGAATGGTGCCGGTCGATCCGGCACGCGCATTCGAGGCATGGGAGGCCAGGCCGCGCGCCCGGCTCACCGAGGACTCCCCCGGGCAGCAGTGGACGGTCCGCGTCCACTCGAACCAGTTCTACATCCTGACGGCCGACGATCCCGGCGCGGGCGGGTCGGGTACGGCACCGGCCGACGACGCCCCCGCCACAGCAGGCACCGGCCGCCCCGGGGAACGCAGTTGGGCCGGGACGCAGGACCACAGCGCGGCAAGCGCCCTCATGCGTCGCGAGCCGACAGCCGACACCCGGCAGGACAACAGCCTGCCCGGCCACCTCCCCGCCCTCGCAGTCGACCTCACGGGCAAGACCGTGCGCGTGAAGCTCGCCCAGGGCTACAGCCACGAGCAGATCCGGGACGAGTTCGAGCAGGCACGCTCCGAGGCCCAGGCCGCCTGGGACACATCGAGGGCGAACGGCCTGTCGATGATGCTCGCGGTGCACGCCATGACCGCGGGCGAGAGCCCGGCCGTCCGGCCCACCGGCTCCAACTCCCCGCAGCAACTCGCCACCCCGCGCACAGTGCGTGTGGAGGACGCCGTGTCGCGCACCGGCCCGACGCTGCACGACGGTGCCGCAACCGACGACTCTGCCATCAGCGGCGACGCAGTGCGGCCCGTCCCCCCGGCCAGCGGCCCTGACCAGATCATCCACGCCTACACCCGCGCCCAGGCCCTCGCCGACGGCGTTCTTGTAGCCGCCGACGCCGGCCTGGCCCGCGAGGCCGGCTTCCGGGTACCGGTCGCTCTCACCAGCGCGGCATGGGAGGACTGCGTGGCCTGGAACGACGGTGACACCGACCGGCAGGCTCCCCAGGACGAGCGCGGCCGCCTGTGGGACGTGCTGACCATGGCCCGCGCAGCGATCCGGCGCAGCAGCGGGGAAGGCAGCCGGGTCACCGTCCGCCTGCAGCGGATCCCGCGCGACGGCCATACCCGCCGAGCCCGCCCGGTCCAGATCGTCTGCGCGGTCGGGCCGGGCGACCGGGGCGAGCCCGTCATCACCCTCATGCAGCCCGGCGAGGACTGAACAACTGAGCATCCGTCCGGCCCGGGGGCACAACGCCCCCGGGCCGCTGCCCGGAGGAGGCCGCAGCCGTGACCACTCGCGCAGCAATCGCCGATGCCGTCGCTGAAGCGATCCTCCAGCAGCAGACCGCCGCAGATCCGGACCAGAAGGGCCTTGCCGCAATTCAGTAAGAGCGTATAATTGATTCTATTGAGCAAGCGGCAACTTGCTCGGCACCGACCCGCACCCCCGAGGAGCGATCCGTGAGCGACTCCGCAACCACCACCACACCCATGCAGCAGGTCACTCTGCGGCTCGGACAGATCCACGTCAACGAAAGCAACGTCCGCCGGGACCTCAGCCTGGACGAGAAATTCCTCAAGTCCGTCGCGGCCAAAGGCGTGAAGGTCCCCGTCGTGGTCCTCCCCCTCGGCGAGGACACCTACGAGCTGAAGATGGGCCACCGCCGCTGCTCCGCCCTGCGGGCCACCACAAAGACCAAGGAGGAGCAGGACGCGATCGAGGTCCCTGCCTACGTGCTCGACCCCTCCCTGCGCGAGGCGGGCGAGGACTTCATCGACCAGCTCATCGAGAACGACGACGCCTACCGCCGCGGCCTGACCGAACTGGAGCAGGCCGACGCCCTGTTGGGCGCGGTCGGCGCAGGCATGAAACAGGCCAGGGTCGCCCAGCTCATCGGCCTCTCCCGCACCGAGGTCTCCCGCGCGGTGAAGACCTCCAGGGCCGTCGGCGAGCGGACCCGCTCCGCACTCGCCGAAGCCGGAACGTACGACCTCGATCTCGAAGTGCTCGGCGTACTGGGCGAGTTCGACGACGACCCCGCCGCCGTAGAACGCCTGCTGGAGGCCCACGCCAGGAACCGCTTCGACTTCCAGGCGCAGTGGGAGCGCGACGACCGCGCCGAGCACCGCGCCCGCGAGCAGGTCCGTCCCAAGCTGAAGGCCTCCGGGGTACGGCTCGCCGAAGACGGCGACCCCCTGCCGCCCACCGCCGAGCCGCTCAGCGCGCTCGACGGCCCGGACGGCGAACCCCTGAGCGCCGAGACACACGCCGGGTGCCCCGGCCACATGGCCACCTGGTCCGAGAACCCCCGCGAGCCGGGCGACATCGAGTACCACTGCACCGACCCCGGCCGCTACGGCCACCGCCCGCCCCGGCCCGGCCCCGACGGCCGCCAGGACCGGGACCGGGCGCAGGCGCAGGACGGGACCAGGCCACAGGAGCCGTCACGCGAGTACGTCAGGGCGGGCAACGCGGCCTACCGCGCCGCCGAGAAGGCCCGCCAGGCGTGGCTGAAAGACCTGATCGGCCGCAAGAGCGCACCCAAGCCGCTCGCCGCGTTCATCACCGAACAGCTCCTCACCTGCCCCAAGCCCGTGGCCCAGTGGGCGGGCGACACAGGCCGCCGCGACCTGGTCAAGGAACTGACCGGCTACGACAACCCAGCAGAGCGCGCCAAGACGGCCACCCCGGCCAAGCTCACCCTGCTCAACTTCGCGGTACTGGCCGCCACGTTCGAGAAGCGAATCGGCGAAGTACGGACCTGGCGCACCGACAGCACCGCCCGCTCCGCCGTCTACGAACTCCGCGAGATCCGCCAGAACGCCCGCACCTGGCTCACCTTCCTCGCCGACAACGGCTACCCCCTCTCCAGGATCGAGGCAGCCATCACCAACGACGAGCCCTACCGGCAGAGCGAGCCGGACACGCCGGACACGTCCGACACCGACGACCAGACCGACCAGGACACCCCTGACGGCCCGGGCGGCGCCGAGGACATCCCCGACGGCCCGGGAGCCGGCGACGCCGAGGACGCGGCCTGACCCGCCGCCCGGGCCGGACCTGACAGTCCGGCCCGGGCAACCCACCCCCTCTCTCTTCCCTCGCCGCCCACTCAGGAAGGCCTCGCCGTGCTCTGCTCTGAACTCCACCTCCACGCACCGTTGTTCGTCACCCAGGCCGCCGTCAGCAACCACACCGGCCTCATCGCCCGGACCGGGCTCGCCATGCCGGCCGCACCGTTCGGCACCCCCGCATGGCAGCTGCCCGCCCTCGTCTCCTACCTCCACCGCCTCCACAGCGACGAGGAGGACCCCTCCCCCGAACAGTGGCGCGCCCACACCCAACACCCCACCGGCCCCGTGCCCCGGCCGCACCTGCGCTACCAGACCGACGGTCTGCACGATGCTGACGCGGTATGCGTGCTCGACATCCAACTCGGCCCCCGCGACCAGAAGACCGGCTGGCCCACCGCCCACCTCGCCGTCATCGAACAGGAAGAAGGCCCCTGCCCCTTCGGGCGCATCACCCACCGCCACGGCACCGAAGCAATCGCCGCCTACACCGCCGAAGAACTCACCGCCGAACACGCGGCCCTCATGGACAGGGCCCGCCAGCACCAGAACACCCACCTCGCGCGCCTCGCCAAACTCGCACAGCGCGCGGCCGACTGGGCCGACAAGGTCCGCGCCGCCGCGCACGCCGACGCCGTCCACATCCAGGCCGACCGCGCCCGCGCCCGCATCACCCGCTAACCGCCACGCACTCCTCGCTGCCCGCTTGGGGGCTCGCGCCGTGTACGTCGGAGGCCGCCCTCGCCACCGCGGCCGCCGGAGTGCGTCTGCACGGCTTCGGTCTGAAGACCCAGGCACTCACAACGTGCGCCGAATACCTGGCCTCCGCCGACTCCCTCGCCTGGTCGCGCGACGCCCGCTGGTACGCCCCCTGCCCCAGTGCGAGGGCAGGCACAAAAGCTGCTCCATCTGCGTGCACTGGGCGATGCGCTGGCGCGGGCGCGCCCTTCACGTTCTGCACGCCCCCGCCAGCTGATGCTCCCCACCACGGCCTGACCCATCGCCGACAACGCCGGTCCGGGGCGGCAACCAGGAGTGGGCCGCACACCGCCAGGGCGACCGTGAACATGGCCCGGGTGTCGGCCGGATTGACAGTCACCCATCAAGAGCGTCATATTGATTACACGGGGCAGCGGTAAAGCGGTGGCCGACGGAAGACACCATCTCACGAGGATGTCGGCCCAGAGCGGCAACCCCGGCCGAACGTCCCGCCGACCACCATCACCAACTCGACTCGCCGCCCGCGCGTTAAGCACCGGCGGACCAAGAGGAGCAGGCCCTCAGTATAGGGCCGCAGCACATACCGGAGGGTGCGATGTCCAAGGCCCTGAACCCGCAGCGCCGCATCGTCGGCGGCCGCGCGGTGGTCAACCGCGACTGGATCCGCGAGTTCACCGGAGCCAGCGTCGGCTCCGCGGCCCGCTGGTACAAGATCCGTCTCGACGAGCAGCCGGAAGAGCACCGCCACCCGGAGAAGGAACGCATCGACGGGACCGACTTCTACGACGAGGAGCAGTTCCGCGACTTCTATGCCTGGTTCAAGGAGAACAAGGCGAGCAAGATCCTCAAGGCCGACCCCGAACTGCACGAACTCGACCGCGCGGTGATTGTCTCCATCAACAGGGCGGCCGAGCTGCTGGGCTTCAGCGGGCCCTCGGTGATCCGCAAGTACCAGACGTCGAATCCCGGCTACTTCCCCGATTCCGCCGGCCAGATCGAGGGTCCCACCGGCCGCATGATCCCCGGCTTCCTCGTCGGTGACCTGCAGGACTTCGACCGCAAGCGCACCGGGGACAAGCTCCGCAAGGCCGGCCGCCGTCCCGGCCCCCAGCCCGCCGCGCCGGTCGGCCGGCCCTCGGCGCTCGAGGAGGCCCTCGCGGCCGAGCTGAGCGCCCGCGACGGCGGCGAGACGCTGACGGCGACGCAGCTCGCCGAGCAGTACGCCACCGAGCGAATCGACCGCGACGGCTACCACCCCGGGCTCGCCGCCGAGCTCAGCGTGCAGTTCGGCGGACCTCAAAGGTCCTGGGACTACGCCGTGCGCAACGTCCTCGCACACCACCCGACCGCCATGCCGCCCCGCTCCCCGGCCCACCAGCGCACGGAGATCGCCCTCGCCGCCCTGCGCGAACACGGCGACATCCGCGGACTGGCCGCATCCCTCGCCCGCGAGCACGGAGGAAGCCCCGACGTCTGGTCCCGCGCGGTGAAGGCCGCCCGCCCCCGCCTCACCGAGCCCGCCACCTGACCGCCCCCAGCACCACAGGACGCGCCCCGATGCCCAGCTACCAGGTCCGCGACACCGCTACCGGCCAGCTCCTCGCCCGCGGCCTGGCCGACTACACCGCCGTCGAAACCGCGCTGGACCGCCTCGACGACAAACTGGAACACGACCTTGCCGCAAGCGGCGAAGGCGCCGGACGCATCCGGCTGCGACTCGACATCGAACAGCTCACCGACGACACGACACAGACCGTCGGACACCACGTCCTCCTCCTCGGCGTCGACGACCCCACCGACCCGCTGCCCGCGCCGTAACACACGGACACCGACCCGGACATGACCAACGGTCTGGACTCCGACCGCCTCCGTATCGAGGATGCCGACTCCTTGCGGGGTGCCAGTGACGCCGACGTCCCTGGGGCAACGCCTTGTCGTACTGGTCGCTCACAGGGCACTCCCAGTCGGCAGCTGAATTGATGCAGCTCGGACAGCACCCGGCGGCGGTCGCGGGCTTCCACGTCGGCGACCAGTTCGCGTATGGCTGGGCGATGGATGTCCTGTGCCGCACGGCTCTTGGCGATACACAAGGCATGAAAGCCGACGGCAAAGCTAGGCGGTTCGGGATTGCGCGGCCCATTCTTCGGCGAGCATCGCATGCACAACAGAGTCGCGCCACTGACCGGCTTTGAGGATGTGTCCGCGGATCGTCCCTTCCTCGATCATGCCCGCGGCCGTCATGGTCTTCGCCGATGCCTCATTGAGCGGGGACCGGGCTCCCCAGATGCGGTGCAGGTCGAGTTCCTCGAACCCGAGACCGAGAAGGAGGCGAACCACTTCGAGACCATATCCGACGCCCCACGCATCAGGGCGCAGCGCGAAACCGAAGGTGGCTGCGCGCTGCTGGTGTGGATCCATCGCGATACGGCCGAACCCGATCAAGCTGCCCGTCTCCCGCTCCACGATGGCGAGGGCGAATTCGCTTCGCGGGACTGTCGTGGACGAGGCCATGGATCGAGCAACGATCTGGCCCACCTGTTCACGGGAGCGCGGCTCGAACGACAGGTGCTCCGTAGCTTCGCGGCTGCCGTAGATCGCGAACACGGCGTCGACGTCGTCGATGGTGAGTTCGCGGAGACTGAGCCGTGCGCTGGAACGTTCGACCGGGTACATGCCAGAGACCCTATCGCTGCGTACCCGAGGGAAGTGCTGGCCTGCGCGGTGCGTACACGGCGATCTCCTCCGTCAGCTCGCGGGCCGCCACGGCTGTTCGGACCTGGCCCGCCATCAGTGCATGGCGGACCCTTTGGGCGGAGACGACGATGCCGTAGTTCCGGTGCGTGGACGGAAGATCCAGCACGGGGCGAATGGCCTGTGCCGCTCCGTCCACCTCACCACTGTGAAGAAGTACGAGCGCGTGATTACACTGCGCGCCCGCCAGGTCCCCAAACGCCCAGTTCGGATCCTCGGGGTTGCTGAAGCCCTGTACGGCCAGCTCCGCCTGTGAGGTCAGGCTTGCATCGCCATGGCCGAGGAGTGCCTCGGCCTCCACCGTGTAGTAGATCTGCTTCTCCGTTGAGTACGTAAGCAGGCCTCCGAGCTGGTCAAGGTCGTCCAGAACGACGTTCCCACGACGGTCGAGGGCCTCAAGGGTCACTGCCCGAACCGTCTGCTCGTCCCTGAGGACGGCCGCAGCGCGCGCCTGGAGGCCGAGCAACCACAGGCCGACCGTGCCATGGAGATTCGAGGAGAGGGCTGCCCCCCTCTGGGCGTAGAACAGTGCGTCTCCGGGCCGCTCTGCCCAGTATTCGATGAGGGACTGCAGACCATTGACCATGGCCATGAGGCCAACGTGCTCCGCGTCCTTCGCGAAAGCTGCCGCGAGCAGGCTCATCGTTCTCGCCTGTTCCCGGTCCTCCATGTCGTTGAAACCCTTGGCAACGAGGAACGCCAGCACGCCAGCCATGAAGTTGAGGTCGCCAAGCTGTGATGGACGGTGCTTTCCGGTCTCCAGGTTAAAGATGACTTGGTCCTGAGCGTCCAGCAGGTCATCCCAGATCGCCGACAGCGGTACACGTGGGTATTCGCGTACCAATCGAGCAACCTGGTCGTGCAGCAGGGGGAGGGTGTTGTCCCCCAGCCTCTCGCGGTCCGTCTGGAGAAGGTAGTTCCTCGCGCGTCGAACGGCCATTGCGCCGCTCCTTTTCATCTCGCTCAGATCCATGCCGGGTTCGGCATGGGATGCACTGGGCGACGTGCCGACGAGGGGAACGAAGTCCGGGGTGGCCCCCTCGGGGACCGTGGTCCAGAGATCGTCGATGCTGTAGCCCAGCATTTCGACGATCACCGGGCGGAAAGCCTTCTGCGGCTTGCGCCCGTCATAGAACCAGCCCTCGAAGGTTTTGGGAGCCGGCTCAACAGTCGTCAGACCGAGCCGTCCCGCTGCCTTCCGATACGGCGGGAGAAACTCATCCGCACTTCGGATGCCGCGCCTTTCAAGCGCGAACCGGAAGAACAACATCCTGCCTCCCATCCCATCCGCCTGACACGCCACAGCACCGACGTTAGATCGCTGTCGTCTTCAACTTGCCCCATAACGAGGGTACTTAGCGGTCCGAGGCCGTTCCGGGGAAGAGCCGAGGAAGGCCGTCAACTCTGCGCCAAGACCCGAGGACGATCTGGGGGTGGATCCGTCTGGTCAACCTTGCAACGCTCGTAGCAGCCCTCGCTGAGAGTGCATGACTGAGCACGGAAACCAGGGAGTCCCCCGTGAACGCGCCCCCGACGCAGCAGTGCTTATCGCAGACCGCCGAAGCATCCACGATTGAGGCGTCCACTGCTGCAGCCGAGCCCGACCCCCAGCCACACCCCGTCAGCGCCACAGTCGCCCTGCTGCCGCTGATGATGGAACCGGAGATGCCCCGCTTCCGCTGGGAGACCAGACTGCTGGTGAGCGAGGCGTCCGGCCCCAACGCCCGGCTCCGGGTGCGCCCCCGCCTCACGGTCGCCCGCTGGCCCGGCGACGTCGATGCAGCCGGACAGATCAGCGCCAAGCTCGCCGACAACGCAGCCCGCCACGGCACACCGTTCGCCGACGGCTGCATGGGCCTGCGGATGACGGTGCTCCCGGACACGGAAGAGCTCCGCATCGAGGTCGACGACGCAGAACCCTTCTTCCCCGGCTTCCACGCGGCCACCTGCACATCCTCTCTCCAAGGCAGCGGCCTGTGGTGGGTCAGGCACCACGGCGGCCTTCTGTCCTGGGACGTGAAGCTCGACGACGACGGACGAGTGATGGGCAAGACAGTCACCGCCGTCCTACGCCCGGCCGGCGAGACGGAGCAGGCGTGAGCATCACCGAGCAGCTGCCCCGCCGCGAGACCGCCCCCGGCCGGAAACTGCCGGATACGGCCCCGGCCGGCTTCACCACCAGCACCGGGACCTTCCACCCACAGCAGGCCGCCCCCGACATGAGCGACCTGGCCGCCCGCGTACGCAGCCTGATGGCCCTCCAGCAGCAACACGTACTGCAACTCCCCCTCGGCGGGAGATTCTTCGACATCGTCGTCACGGCCGGCGGCACACAGGCCTACGCCGCCCTCACCGTCATGGACGCCATCCAGCACACCGGCGACGACCAGCCCGACGCCTGCGGACCCGTCATCGAGGACCCCCACCGCTCCTGGCTCATCTGGCTCGTACCGCCCGGCACCAGCGAACACTGGGCGCCCCACCGCCACGCCCTGTGCCTCGGCCACCCCCACCACATCGCCCTCCCGCCGATGACGACGACCGAGCCGCCCGGCCCTTACTGGCTGCGCCCCTGCCGCGGCGACCGCCTCGTACCCCCCACAGCCCTGCGCCAGCTCCTCGACCAGTTCCAGCCCGGCCCCCCACCCCACGAAACCCTCCTCGGAACCGTCCTCAGCACCATCGCCTGAACCCCACCTGCGGCGGTGGTGTTCACGCCTCCGCGCCGAGCACGAGACCACCCTCATGCTCCCTGCTCCTCACCACTCGCCCGGTGAGGAGTGGGCTCCGACGCCCGGTGTCGGGCCGCCTGCCCCCGCGCGGCCCGACACCGGGTCCCACCGAGAAGGGACGACGACGTGCACCCTCCGATCGGCAGCCGGTCGGAAATCCTTGCAGCCACAAGCAGCGGACACGCCGCCTACAGCCAGACGTTCCCGTGCGTGCCACCTGCGGCTGCGGCCGGCCGCGAACGCGTCCGTGATGTCCTCGGCCTGTGGCGAATGGACAGCCTCGCCGAGCCTGCCGCGCTGATCGTCACGGAACTGATCGCCAACGCGGCCAGACACACCACCTGCCCCGAAATCCGTCTGATCGTCGCGAGATCGACCGCAACCCGGGTCCGTATCGGGATCGTCGACCGGGAACCAGCACTCCTGCCAACCCTCAGCTCCGCCGGTGACGAGGAAGAGTCGGGCCGCGGGCTGTTCCTGGTCGATGCGGTCGCCGACCGCTGGGGTTACGACCTGCTCGGCCCACCCAGATGCCCATGCGCGAAGGAGATCTGGGCAGAGCTACGCACCAAGGGTGACGCGTGAGCACCTCAACCACGACGCAACCCCGTCTCCCCTACGGCCAACAGGCGCGGGGCGCCATCCGCGCCGGGAGGACCCAGATATCGGCCTCGCACGCCGTTCTCGCCTCCGTGTGGCACCCACTGCGCACAGGCAGCGGCAGCGGCACCGGCGGCAGCAGGACAAAGTGGCCTCGCCCCCACGGGCGTCAGGCCCGTACATCCGCACCCCACGTCACAACGTCCAGCAAGGGCGGAGCGGCAACCGCTGGCGAGCACGGTTCCGCTGGGGCGTCGAGCGGTTCCGGCCCCGCCTTCATCGCTGAACGCAGTGCCCGCGTTGTGATCTGCAATTCGCCATCACCGCAGGTCGCAACGGGGGTCCTGCGGCCCCTCCGCCCCATCCCGCGGGCGGCCGGCTCATCAAGGAGCAAACCCATGGCACACGCCACTGCGCCCCTCGCCTCGACCACGGTCGAGGTTCCGTTCTCCGAGGACGAGTGGGACCTGAGCACGACCATCACAACGTCCCCGACGCCGGTCACCGAGATGTGCGACACCAGCGACGGATGCGCCAAGACCTGCGCGTCGTCCTGCACCTCGAGCTGATCCAGCGCCTTCGCGCCGGTGCGGGCGAACACTGTGCGCCCGCACCGGCACACCACTGAATGAGCGAGGAGAGACATCTGTGGCTCGACCGATCTACCGGCGGTTCGGGGACGTGCTGGTCCTGCGCGCCGCTGTCATGCCCGCTACGGCCCGCCCCACCGGCTGGCCCGCCATCGGCTCCGCCGACGAATGTCGCCAGTGGCTCAAGCAGGTATGGGACGACGAGGTCTTCGTCACCGCACTGCGCGCAGCGTCCCCGCGTCTGGCCGGCTACGTGGAACGGATCCTCGGCGGCGGCGACGTCGAACCCAAGCGCATCGGCAAGGCCACATGCTCCGTCGCCGGGTACCTGTTGCGCGCCACCGGGCGGGCGACACCGTTCGGCCTGTTCGCCGGGGTCGCCGTGGCTGCCGTCGGCGCGGCCTGCGCCACCATGGGGGCCGCGCATCAGGCTGCGGCCCGCCCCGACACCCTGTGGGTCGATCACGTGCGCAGGGACCTGGAGGGCCGTGCCGATGTACTGCCGTACCTGACGGTCCAGGTCAACAGCCTGGCGTTCCGGTGTGGCGACATGCTCGATACGCCGCGCTCAGGCGGCCGCATCGCCAGTGCCCGCATCAGCCGCCCGCTGTCCGTCCTCCTGCAGGCAGCCGCGCAACCCGTCAGCGGCCGGGAGCTGTTGCGGCTGCTCACCGATGCAGGAGGCAGCGTCGAACAGGCTCAGCGTCTGATCGGGCAGGCCCTCGCAGAGGGATATCTGATCAGCAGTCTCACGGCACCGATGACCGTGGACGATCCCGCAGGGCACATCTTGCGCGTCTTGCGCTCCCATACGGAGGAACTCTTACCGGGCACGCGGGATGTCCTCGCTCAGCTCGGCGAGGCCGGACAGCTCCTCGCCGCGCACAACCGGGCCGCCGGCGACGCTGCTCACACGCTCCGTGCGGCCGCCGACGACCTGATGCAGTCCGTGCCCGCGGCCAGCCGCAGCCGCATCTCCCTCGACCTGCGGCTCGACGCCCACGTCCGCGTGCCCCGCCTTGTTCTGGACGAGGCTGAGCACGCTGCCGACGCGCTCGTCCGTCTGACCCGCGCCCGGGGCGAATCGCCCGCCTGGGCGGCCTACGCCACGCACTTCTGGGAGCGGTACGGCACCGGCGTCCTCGTCCCCTTACGTGATGCCGTCGACCTGGCCTCCGGGCTCGGCTACCCCGCCGGTTACCCCCTGTCGTCATGGCCGCAGACTGCGCCCAGGACGCTGGCCCGTGACGAGAAACTCGCCGCGAAGGCCATGCACGCTGCCATGACCGGCACCCGCGAGATCGTGCTCACGGACGCCGACATAGACGACCTCGCCGAGGAGGCGGAGAGCGGGCCGGTAGCGCCGCACGTGGAGCTGGCGGTCCGGATCCGCTCTGCCAGCACCAGGGCCCTGGACAGCGGGGACTTCCTGCTGGATGTGCGTCCAGCCTGGACCGCGGGCGCCCTGTCCGGACGGTTCACCGCCCTGCTCGGGACGGCACTGTCAGACCTCTACGCCACACTGCCCACCATGGTCCAGGGAGCAGTGCCCGCACAGCTCTCCTTCACGCCCACGTTTGCGCACGCGGAGAACGTGGCCCGCATCCCCGCCGTGCTGCCCCACGTCCTCAGCGTCGGTGAACACTTCGAACCGGCCACCCGCATCATCGACGTGGACGATCTCGCCGTGCTCTGCACCGGCAGCCATCTGCACCTGGTCAGCCTCTCCCGGCGGCGCGTCGTCGAACCGCTCGTGCTCCACCCGCTCGCGCTGGAGAAGCAGGCACCACCGCTGGCCCGGTTCCTGGCCATGCTCACGCGTGGACCGCTCACCGCCTGGACCGCCTTCGACTGGGGGCCGGCCGCCGCCTCCCTGCCGTTCCTGCCCCGCATCCGCCACCGCCGCACCGTTCTGGCACCCGCGCGCTGGACACTTCCCGCTGCCGCGCTGCCGGCCGGACCGTTCACGCAGGCCTGGCACGCGGCGCTGAACGACTGGGCCGCCACGTGGCGCTGCCCGGCGCGCCTCGACCTCCACGACGGCGACCGGTCCATGAGTCTGGACCTGGCCGAACCGCTGCACGGCCGGCTCGTCCACCAGCACCTGCAGCACCACCCGTCGGCCGTTTTTACCGAAGCCGTCACCGGCGACGACGTGGCGTGGATCGGCCACGCGCACGAGATCACCATGCCGCTCGCCGCCACCCGCCCGCAGATGCCGCACCCGGACCTGACGCGCGCGCCCGTGGTCACGAACCAGGACCTGGCGCGCCCCGGCGACGCCGGCCGCTGGCTGCAGGCAAAAGTGTTCACCCATCCCACAGCGATGGACCAGATCATCACCCGCCGTCTGCCGGCCCTGCTCGAGGACCTCGGTACCTGCGAGGCGTGGTTCGTGCGCTACCGGTCGCTGCACGAGAGCGACCACTTACGCATCCGTGTGCCCGCAGGCCCGCACACCCTGCAAGCCGTGGCCGCATGGACCAGGCAGCTCACCGCCGACCGGCTCGCATCCCGTCTCGTCGTCGACGGCTACCGGCCCGAAACCGGCCGCTACGGCACCGGCCCCACGATGCAAGCGGCCGAAGCCGTGTTCGTCGCAGACAGTGCCGTCACCCGCCGCGCACTCACCGACCTTCCCCAGCTTCAACGCGAAGTACTCTGCGCGCTGAGCATGATCGACCTGGCGGAGGGGTTCCTCGGCACCCGCGAGGGACGGACATGGATGGCCACCGCAACACCGCTGGGCGAGGGGCGCCTGGAGATCACCCGTCCCACCGTCCGCCAAGTGCGCACCCATCCGCTCCCTTCCGCCTCCCCGCAGCTGGCCGCGGCCCTCGCCCTGCGCCGGACCGCACTGCGGGCATACCGGTCCCTCGTCGGCCCTCAGCGCCTCGAGGCGGTCCTCGACTCGCTGCTGCACCTGCACCACAACCGGATGGCAGGACCGGACCGGGCGGGCGAAGCCGCGTCCCGGCACGCCGCACGGCAGGCCTGCCGGTCACTGGCCCGAGGGGCCGCATGAGGCACGACGACCTCGGCGGCGGCCTCGCCGGCACCGCCCTCTACGAGATCGTGGCCGCCCACACCAGCGGCACCTGGAGCGCCGCCCAGGCCGCCGCCCGCGCCGTCACCGCCCAGCCGCTGACCGCACATCCCGGCGAGGCCGGCCTGTACCGGGGAGTTCCCGCCGCCGCCTACGCCCTGCACTTCGCCAAACCTCCGGCAGCCTCACGCACACTCGCCGAACTGGACGCCGAGACTATCGCGATCACGGCCGCCCGCCTGGACGCCGCGCAGCACCGTATGGACAGCGGGCACCCGCCCCGCATGGCCGAGTACGACCTGATCAGCGGACTGACCGGGCTCGGCGCCTGCCTGCTGCGGCGCGAGAGGCAGGCCGCGCTCGAACGCATCCTGCGCTACCTCGTACGGCTGCTCACCGAACCACTCACCGTCGCCGGCCATCAAGCGCCCGGCTGGTGGACGGCCGACGGACCACGCGGCCTGCCCGAACAGGGCGCGTTCGCAACCGGACACGCCAACTTCGGCCTCGCGCACGGCATGCCCGGCCCGCTCGCCCTCCTCGCCCTGGCCGCCCGCGCCGGCATCACCGTCGACGGCCAGGACCAGGCACTCGACCAAGGCATCACCTTCCTCACCACCTGGGCACGGCCCACCGCCGACGGCATCATCGAATGGCCCGAACTCCTGACCCTGCCGGACTTCCTGGACGGTCCGGCCCGCGGCGAGCCGGGACGGCCTTCCTGGTGCTACGGCGCACCCGGCACCGGCCGCGCCCTGCAGCTCGCGGCACTCGCCCGCCGCAACAGCCCGGCACGCCAGTTCGCCGAACACGTCGTCCTCGGCTGCATCACCGATCCCCGGCGCCTGGCCCGCATCGAGGACAGCACCGTCTGCCACGGCTGGAGCGGGCTGCTCCTGACGTGTGACCGGATCGCCGCCGACGCCCTCACCCCCGCCATCACCCATCAACTGCCCCTGCTGCGCTCACACCTGAGCGCACACCTGGTGCGGCACCAGATACCCGAAAGCGGCGGCCTGCTCACCGGCAGCGCCGGCGTTCTCCTCACCCTGCACACCCTTCGTGTCCCCCGCCCCGCAGACCTGGGGTGGGAGACCTGCCTTCTGCTGAACTGAAAGGGAATGACCAGTGGGCCACACCCCCACCGCCGCCGACCTGCGCAACCGCCTCGTCAACGCCATCCTCCACGACGTCCCCCTGACCGCCGGCGTCGAGCGCGCCATGCGCACCGTGCCGAGGGAAGCGTTCCTGCCCGGCATCAGCCTCGAACAGGCCTACGCCGACCAGGCCGTGTCCATCAAGGACAACCCCCTGGGCGGCCCCCTTCCCCTGTCCTGCGCGTCCGTGCCGTCCGTCGTCGCGATGATGCTCACCCAGCTCCAGGTCCGGCCCGGCGACCGCATCCTCGAGATCGGCGCCGGAACCGGCTACAACGCCGCCCTCCTCGCACAGCTCACCGGCGACCACGGGCACGTCACCAGCATCGACATCGACCCCGACGCCGCCCTGCACGCCCGCACCATGCTCGACCGCTCCGGCCACCAGCACGTCCACGTCATGCAGCGCGACGGACTCACCGGCGCACCCGAGAACGCGCCCTACGACCGCATCCTCGCCGCCGTGGGCCTGTGGGACGTACCCGCCGCATGGTGGGACCAGCTCCGCGAGGGTGGCCGCCTCGTCCTCCCGCTGCGCTGGCGCGGCCAGACCTGCTCCGTCGCACTGACCCGCCACCGCGACACCCTCATCTCCGAAGGGATGGAACTGTGCGGCTTCGTCCCCGTCATCGGACAGGACGGCGAAAAGACAACAACCCTGAACACCGGTGACACGATCCGCCTCGTCCACGACGAGGATCAGACCGTGGACGCGGCAGCCCTCGGGCACTCCCTGGCCGACACCAGCGGCATCGAGGCCTTGTCCGAGCAGCGCATCGGCGGCGAGGAATCCTTCGACGGGGTGTGGCTGCGCGCAACCGCCACCGACGACCGGGTCTGCCGCCTCCACGTCCTGCCCGACGCCCTCACCCGACAACTGCTCCTGCGGCCGGCGCTTCCCGTGCGCAGCCCCGCCCTCGTCGACGGCAGCACACTCGCCTACCTGACCGTGCACCGCGAGAACCTCGACCCCAAGCGGCCCCACCGCCTCGGCGCAGCCGCCTACGGGCCCCACGCACACAAACTCGCCCACGACCTCATCACCCACATCGAAGCCTGGGGCCAGAACCGCACCGCAGTCCCCCGCCTGACCATCACTCCCGCACCATCCCCCACCACAGCCAGCCAAGGGCACGTGATCAGCAAGCCGGAAAGCCGCCTCACGCTGGCGTACTGACCCCGCCGTTGAACAGGCGCTGACAGCATCGGCCACGAAGCGTCAGCGAGCTGCGGTCCCGTGCAGCTGGCGGATGGGCACGGGACCACCGCCCGAGCCCTGCCGTCTTGTCAGAGCAGAGCCCCTGAACCGTATGCCGACCAAGCCGCCACAGCACGCTGTGCGGTGCTGCAGAGGGAACCCTGCCTCCGGTTGGCGGTCCGCCCCTGCCCGCTGCGCCGATCCGCGGGCAGGGCGCCCGGCCTGACCGTCACGCACGCCAGGACAGGAATCAGCCCAGCCAGAGCGCCGCAGCCACGCCTGCCCGCCCCGCAGCCGGGATCGCAGCAGCGGGCCCGGAATCCGGCAAGGCGTCACTCGGTATGCCGGGATCGGACCGGGTCGAGGAGGCCGTCGCCGGGCCACAGCGGGCATCCCGCCTCCGCCCGCGCCAGCCGCCTGCCGACCTCGACCAGCACCTTGACCCGGTCTGCGGGCCCGTACACGCGCTGCTGCCCGCTGCGCGGGTCAACGGTGCGGACCTCGCTGTGCGGGCCCGCGCAGACCAGGGCGCGGGCGATGTCCGGCAGGCACAGGCTCACCGCGTCACAGCCCCGCTGCCGGACAAGGCGCAGCAGGTCCGCGGTGACCGTCTCCCAGTCACCGGCCTCGGGCCACCGGGCGCCGCCGTCGAGTTCGTGGGTGAGCGTGGACAGCGGCACGATCTCGCCCAATCGGCGGCCGCGGACGAGCCGGTCGTGGATGCGGGCGCCGTCGGGCTGCCGTATACGCGGGTGCAGCAAGGACGCGGCGGCCACGACCGTGGTGTTGACCTCCCTTGCGCCGGGGGCCGGATAGTAGGGCTCGTGAGCGAAGAGCAGGTACACCGCGTGGGCGGGTTCCTGACGGCCGTCGTGGGCCATGCGGGATTCCTCCTTCGTCGGCAGTGTGGGTCGGATCGGGAAGGCCGCGTCAGATCGGAGTGCGGCCGCAGTTGCAGTGCTCGGGCCGGAGCGCCGGCCAGAAGCGGTCCGGGTGGTCATGGCGCGCTGCCTTCGGGCAGGTGGGCTGTTGCGGTGGTGCAGGTGGTGCAGCGGCCGTCGCCGGCGGGGTGGGCGCGGCGTGGGGTGGGTCCGGGGCAGGTGCGGCAGTGCGGCCAGTTCAGGCAGGCGGGGCAGAGGTCTTCGCCGGGCGCGGTGGCCGGTGCGCCGCAGCCGGCGCATTCCACGAGTGCCCGGTAGGTGAGCGCCTCGCCGACGGTGCGGGCTGCCGCGGCTGTTGACGACCGCTCAGGCACTAGCGTGGCCGGGGGCTCGGCGTCGAGGGCTTCGGAAGCCCCCTCGTGGTGGCGGTGCCCGTGGCCGGGGGTGGTGGGGGGTGGGTAGGCCTGGGCGGCGCGCAGGCGGGCGGCGATGATCGCGCCGACGCTGGTCCGCACCGGATGCGGCAGCGGCCGCCCGGCGATCACCTGCCGCAGGTGATCAACTGTCCAGCCCGCCTCCAGCATGACGGTGACGATGCGGCCCTGGTCGGTGAGCGTCTGTCCGGTCAGCAGCAGCTCGGGGCGTTCGGCGCCGAGTTCGAGCAGCAGCCGGATTCCCGGGTGCAGCTCATCGGCGACAGGTCCGTCCGTCCGCGGCTTCGAAGCCGCGGAGCGCGAGGCGTCTTCCCGCTTCGCGGCGTGGCCGGCGGCGCACGGAGGGAGGGGGCTGGTGTTCTGCTTGTTGGTCTTCTTACTGATGGTGTTCTTAGTCTGCGGATTGGCCAACATAGGCTGAGCCAACATTGGATAACCCGACTCTGGCTGCGACCTGGAGTTTTCCGCGGCGGGCAGATCGGTGATGACGTAGCGCACCTGGCCGAGGGTTCCGTCGGGATTGCGGTCGCGGGTGCGGTGCAGGAAGCCGTGCTTCTCCAGCAAACCCAGGCCCGTGGTGACGGCGGTGCTGCCCTCGCTGGCGCTGCGCACGAGTTCGGCGACGGTGACCTGCCAGCCGTTGCGGTGCGTGCTGATGTAGCCGAAGATCCCCTTCGCCCGGTAGGAGATCCGCGGATCGCGGAAGAGGCCGTTGGCGATCTGCGTGAACTGATCCCCGCCCATCGCCCCGCGCCGTATCCCCCCACCAGCGCCCGCCCCCTGTCCGCCGCCGGCTGCGGAAGCAGAGACGGCTTCGGGCAGCACGGCACCAGCGGCGGGGCGGTCGGTGATCGAGTACACGGCCTCGCCGAGGGTGCCGTCCGCACGGCGCAGGCGATCGCGGACGAGGTAGCCGTGCGCCTCAAGTTCGTTCAGCGCGGCCCGGACCGCTGTCCGCCCGTCCGGGCCCACAGCGGCGATCTGGGCGATCGTGACCTGCCAGCCGTCCCGGTGCGTGCTGACGTACCCGAAGATCCCCTTCGCCCGGAAGGAGATCCGGGCATCACGGAAGAGAGCGTTGGCGATCTGCGTGAACGCATCCGCCGCCATCACCCCGCGGCGCACCCCCGCCCCGAACCGGCTCACCGCCCGGCCCCCGCAGCGGCCGGCCGGGGGCCGCCGGGCAGGCACACAGGCGCCGTCGAAGGTAAGGGGCCGGGAATCCGTAACGTGCGGGCGGGCGTCTTCTTCATGCCCTCAGCACAGCGTGCACCCTCGACCACAGCCCTCACCATGGAGGCCTCACCACAGTCACGATGAGGACACGAAATCCATGGTCAGGTCATGGTCAGGCCATGGTGAGGGCGTGGTCAGACCATGGCCGGGCCGTGGTGAGGGCATGGTGAGGCCGACCATGACCGGTCACCTCCGACGGACTGCGCACCCACTGCGCAGCAACAGCGGGGACTGCGCAGTGGGGTGTGCGCAGCCGGACCGCCGCTCTGCGCACTCGGCTACCGGGAATCTGCGCAGTCGAGATGCACAGACGAGTGCGCACACGCTGCGCAGTCGAGGCCTTCCCACCGAACACCCGCGGCCGACGGACTGCGCAGACGGCCACGCCGCTTCCGGCTGCGCATCGGTGTGCAGCCCAGGCCGAGCGCCACTCGGGCCGCGGCCACACCACCACAGCAGTGCGGCACTCGCCAGCCTCCGCGGCAGGTCATGGTCAGACCATGGCCGGATGGTGGTGAGGCCGTAGTGAGGCCGACCATGGCCCTCACCACGGACTGCGCAGACCCGTCTGCGCAGCGACAGCGCGGACTACGTCATGCGGCTGCTCAGTCCGGCCCACGGCTCTGCGCAGTCGGGTCTGCGCAATCGCGGTGCCCAGTCCTTTGCGCAGAGCCTCTGCACACGCGACGTCTTCCCCATGCGCACAGCCGGCCGGGGCAGTGCGCAGCCAGCCGGCGGCTTGCGACTGCGCACTGGCGGCCGGCCCTGCCGCTGATCCTTCACCCGGTGTTGCAGGCCGTGGGCACGGAGGGCAGGCCCGCTGCCGCCGTCATCGGCGTGCGGCCCGTGGTGAGGCCATGGTCGGCCTCACCACGCCCTGACCATGGTCAGACCATGACCTGACCATGGATTTCGTGTCCTCATCGTGACCGTGGTGAGGCCTCCATGGTGAGGGCTGTGGTCGGGGGCGGTTGCTTTCCTGTCGGCGTCAACCACCCCCTCCGACACCGGAGTTCGACCATGCCCCCCTCGCATACGCGCCTCGCACGACGAGGCCGCGCCCGCGGCAGCGGGAGGCGCCCGCTTACAGGCGATCCGCCGCCGTACCCGCCTCACCCGCATAGGGGTGTGGGCCGCGATCGCGGCCGGACCCGCCGCCCTGGCCGTCACCGTCACCGCCACCCCCACCACCGTCCAGGCCGCCACCCCGCCCCAGCCCGCCACCCCCTCTGTGCGCACCACGGTGGACGCCGATCCCGGCGGGTATGCGCAGGTGTTCCTTCGCGCGTGGCTGCGCAGCAGCGTGGATGACGCGGCGAGTGCGCAGGCGGGGCTTGCGCAGGCGATGGCCCCGGACGTCGCCCTGCCCGACCCGGACGCCGATGCGCGCACCCGGCTGGAGTCCGTGACGGCGGTGCGCAGTGCGCAGCATGCGGGCGGCGGATGGTCGGTGACGGTGGCCGCGCAGTACGCCGACGGCACGGTGCGCTACTACGCCGTGCCGGTGACCGCCGACCGTGCGCTCTCCTCGTTCACCGTGACCGGCGAGCCCGCCGTCGTGGCCGGCCCCGGCCAGGCCGAGACGGCGGCCTCGCCATACACGGTGAACGTCCCGGACGGGGAACTGTCCACCACGGTCGGCGAGTTCCTCGCCGCCTACCTGACCGGCGGCGGCGAGGCGGACCGCTACCTCGCTCCCGGCGTGAGGCTCGCTGCGCTCTCCCCCGCCCCGTACAGCGAAGTCGCCGTCCAGCAGGTGTCCGCGGCTGAGGAGGCCGCAGCGTCCGAGAACGTCCCGACGGACGGAACGACCGTACGCGTCCAGGCCGACGCCGAGGCCCGCGACGACACCGGCCTCTGGCCCCTGGCCTACGAGCTCGGCCTCACCGCCCGCTCCGGCCGCTGGGAGATCTCCGGCCTCCCCGCCGCACCGGCAACCGGCAACGGAGGCACGCGATGAACGCGTCGGCTTCGCTCGTCCTGGCCGGGGAGCTGGACGACCTCGGTGACAGCTGGATCACCATGCTGGAGGACTGGGCCACCAAGGGCCTCGGCGCCGGGCTGCTCGGCCTCGTCGTCATCCTGATGATCCAGAAGGTCAGCCTCAAGGCAGGGATCGGCGCCCTGCTCCTGATGATCATCGCGCTGGGTCTGTACAACTCCCGCAACGACCTCGCGGAGATGTTCGAGGACGAGGTCAAGAACCCCGCCCAGGGCGCCCCCGTCAGCCCCGGCGCCACACCCGAAGGTCCCGCCCTGCGCGGCCAGTTGCCGGATGCCGGGAGGATCCTGTGAGCGCGACGGCCGCGGCGCGTGTCGGCCGCTTCTACACCACGGCACGCCGTCATCCGTGGGTGCTGGGCAAGGTCGCCGACTGGCGCATCCCCCTCGGCCCCTACACCCCCGCACAGATCACGGTCGCGGTCGGCGGAGGCTTCCTGCTGTTCAAGACGATCCACTGGTGGTCTTGGGCGGGCCCTGTACCGGTCGCCGCCTGGCTGCTCGCGGTGTGGGCGGTCCGCCAGCCGAAGATCCGCGGCCGCGCCCCCGGGCAGGCCGCGTACGGGTGGATGCTGCTGGCCCGCCAGCCCGCCGGCGGCCGCATCAACGGCCGCGCGGCACGCGACCGCAGCCCTCGCTTGCTGCACGCCGGCTTCACCATCGAAGACGCCCCCACCGCTGCGCACACACCTACGTCAACGGGCACGCCTAGTCCACGCCATGCCGCGAGTGCCGTGCCGTCGGCTGCGGTTCGGAGAGAGCTGCGGCGGTCCCGGCGCGCTTCGCGCTCGCGAGCGGCGACTCCCACCCCGGCGTCCCGCCGTCCGGCACGGGCACCGGCTGCGGCGGGCGCTCCCGCTCCGCGTCATGGTGGGCCTGCGGCGCTGCCCGGCGGAGCTCGACCACGCCCGGAAGGAAATCGGACAGCCCGGCGCCAGCACACGCGCGCCGCCGTGGCTGCCCCGCCGGCCCGGCGCCCGGCGCCGGTAGCGGCCGCGCCGGTGCGGGATGCGATGTCGCAGGTGCAGCGGCTGCTTGCCGAGCGGGACGGGGGTGTGCGGTGAGGGTTCCGATCCGTCACATCGCCGGGCACCTGGTGTGGTCGACGCACGGCAGCGTCTGGGCGATCTACCGGCTGAACCCCGGTCCGGACGCTGCGGGGCAGCGGGAGGAGACCGTCCAGGGCACCCACGTGCCGGCTGCGGTCCGTGACGAGCAGCTGGCCAGGGTCACGCACCTGGTGCGGTCGCTGTCCGGGGCGCCGAGGCTGATCGGGCTGTGCGCGCAGACCGATCCCGGTGAGATCGCGCTGCGCATGATCGACGGCATCGAACCCGCCCCCACGCCTGCCGCCGGTGGGCGGCAGGCGTGGGTGGAGAACGTCGAGGCCGCTCTCGACCTGCTGGACGGGCAGGAGATGCACCGCCGCACCCTGTGGCTGGCCGTCCCCCTCGAAGCCGAGACGACCGGCGTCCGTCTGACGGCGTCCCTGGGCGCGGCCTGGACGGAGGTCACCTCACTGCTGGGCATTCCCGGCGCCCCCGTGACCCGGCGGGAGGTGGATGCCTGCCGTCAGCAGGCTGCCCGTGTCCAGGCCGCGCTCACCGGCGGTGTCGCGCTGCGGCCGGCGCGGCCGGCGGAGATCGTGTGGATGATCCAGCACGCCCTGCACTGCGGCATGGAAGAACCCCTGCTCACCGAGGCCGAGACGAGCAGCCAGTACGCAGGCCGGCTGCGGGAGGGGATCCTGCGCTCCCCCAGCTACGCCGACCTCGGCCAGGCCCGCCTTCACGAAGGCGGCACCGGCGGTGACAGGGAGGAGGACGACGGCGAGCTGACTGCCTCGGACCCGGTTACGCGTTCGGGGCGTGGCGTGTGGTGGCGGCAGCGGATGGTCTCGCCGCTGGGGCGGCGGTGGCTGCAGGTCGAGACCGAGACCGGCACCGGGTATCAGGCGCAGTTGGTGCTGGCGGAGTGCCCGCCTGCTGTGAGTGCGGAGGCGGCGGATCTGTTCGCGCAGCTGGAGCTGGTGGACTTTCCCGTCGACTACGCGGTGGATCTGACGCTGGTGCCGGCGGAGAAGGCGCGGGCGCAGGTGCGGCGCAAGAAGAACGAGCTCGTGGACCAGGCCGGCCAGTACGAGGCCCGCCCCACCGGCATGCCCGCCTCCCTGACCGACGCCGCCCGCGATCTCGGCGAGCTCGACGCCCGCCTGTCGCGGACCTCGGTGGAGGTGGAGGTGCAGTCGGTGACCGTGCTCACCGTGTGGGGGCCCACCGCCGCCGTCTGCGACGCCCGCGCCCGCGCCCTGACCGCTCTCCTCGCGGGGGCGGACTACCGGACGGTGCGGCCGGCCGGGCTGCAGGAGCACCTGTTCACACTCGGCCTGCCCGGCGCGGTGCGGCCGGGTGTGGTGCGGGAGTTCACCCAGCACCAGGTCAGCGAGGACTGGGCCCTGACGGGCGCCTTCACCACCAGCGAGGTCGGCGATCCGGACGGCATGTTCCTCGGTATCGGCCTCGACAGCGGCACCACCCGCCCCGTCATGATCAACGTCGCCGACGCCCCGAAACAGGATGCCTCCGCCTCCATGGGCATCGTCGGCGACCTCGGCGCCGGAAAAAGCGTCCTGCAGAAACTCATCGCCGAGGCGGTGTGGGCGCGCGGCGGCAGCGCGATCTGCATCGACCGCACCCCGGTACGGCCAGCTTCGCCCGCACCGCGGCAGCGGGCCGCTGCCAGATCGTCGACGCCGCACGGGCGGAGGTGTCCATCGACCCGCTGCGCCTGTTCCCCGGCCCCGAGGGCCGCAACTACGCGCTGTCCTACCTCACCCTGCAACTCGGCATCGCCGCGATGAGCACCAGCGGCGAAGTCCTCCATCACGCCGTCGAACAGGCCGCCGCCAGTAGACGTCCGTCCATGTCCCGGGTGCTGGACGTCCTCGACGAGATGGCCGGGCGCAAGGCGGGCAGGAGGCAGGACGCGGCCGCCACCCTGGCCGGGCTCATCCAGGTCATCGCCGACAGTCCCCTGGCCGCCATGGTGTTCGACCCCTCCCTGCCACCGCTGCGGCTGGACGCCTCCAGCACCTCCGACATGATCGTCATCACCACGACCGGGCTGAAGCTGCCGCCGAAGGCCGCGTTCGACAAACCGGACGTCCTGCACCAGCAGCCGCTCGAGGCACTGATCGGACGGGCCGTGCTCTACCTGATCGCCGCGATCGCCCGCCAGAGAGCCTTCGAGGACCCGGACCGGTTCACGGCGGTGGTGCTGGACGAGCTGTACTGGCTCACCAGCTCGGCCGAGGGCACCGCCCTGGTGCACGAGATCCTCCACGACGGCCGCAAACACGGCGCCGGACTCATCGCCGGATCCCACGACGCCGACGAACTCGGCCCCGACCGGGGCCTGATGGCCTACCGGGCACTCGCCCGCACCACCGACCGCGAACGCGCCCGCCGCGGCCTCGGCTTCATCGGCCTCGACCCCGACGACCCCGAGCTGGTGCGGCTGGTCACCACGGGCCTGTCCCCCGTCGGCCAGCGCGGCCGGGAGGGCGAGTTCCTGCTGACCTGCCCACGGCAGAACACCGGCCGCGTCAAGGTCATCATCCCCGCCCTCGCCCGCATCACCGACTCCATCACCACCACCCCCGGCACACACAAGACACAAACCGAACCCACCCGGCCGGCCGCCGGTGCGGGCGCCCGGCGCTCCCGCAGGACGCGTCGCGGCCGCCATGGCGCAGCCCAATCCGAGGAGCGTGGGTCATGAACTCCTCCCCAGCCCGCTCACACCGGTACACCACAGCTGGTCTCCTCGCCTTCGCCCTCACCTGTTTCGCCGCAGGGATGCTCGTGCTGGTCCTCACCACCGGCCTTGCGCACGCCTGGTGGCCGGCGACCGGCGCAGCCTTCACCCCCACCGACCGGCCTGCCCGGTCCGATGCATGCGGTCTGGTCGTCGGCGAGGCCGGGAAAGCCTGCCAGCGGCACGCCGCCGCGCCCGCCGCGCCCGGCGGTGACAGCCTGAGCGGCGATACCGCCTGGCCGCTGGTGCTGCCCGCCGTCGGCCTGATCGTGCTGGCCGCTGTCCGGTGCCGGGTGCCTGCCAGGCGAAGGCGGCGGTGAGCGATGCGCTACCACCATCCCCGTGTGCGTCAGGGCGGCTTCGTCCTGCTGCTGGCAGTGTTCTTCGTGCTGGTCAACGCCCAAGTCGTCCACGCCGCCGACAGCAACGCAACCGGGGACCTGCTCGCGCCCTTGAACATCTACTCGTCCGAGGGGGTGCCGATCGACGGATACGAGCTGAACGCCGAAGGTGAGGGCATCCTCGACTTCCGGGGCGAGGCTCTCTCGTTCGCCCTGTCCGGGCTGTTCATGCTCATCCGGCTCCTGGTCGGGATGGCCGGCTGGGCGATCGAGGCCGCCTTCCGCTTCCCCCTCCTCAAGCTCCTCGCTGCGCCCGCGCAGAAGGCCGCCGACACCTACGACACGATCGTCGTCGACACCCTCGGCGTCAAAGGCCTGCTGCTGGCGTGGTCGTTCGTGTTCACCGGGTTCATGATCGTGCGCGGCCGGGTCGGCCGCGGCCTGGGCGAGATGGTGCTGACGCTGCTGATCGCGGCGTTCGCCGCCTCCACCCTGATCCGCCCCGACACCCTCCTCGCCGCCGACGGACCGCTGGGGCAGTCGACGCAGGTGGCGGCGGAGGTCGCCGAGCAGTCCGTCAACTCCTACGACTGGGGCGGCAAACTCGCCAGCAAAAGCCCCTGCGACGGCATGGCCGGCCAGCAGGAACTCAAATGCCTGCAGCGGGAGGGCGAGGGTCCGGTGTCGGCGGCGGAGGTGGCGCGGCCGCTGCAGGACTCCATCACGAACGCGCTGGTCGTGAAGCCGTACATGCTGCTGCAGTACGGCCGCATCCTCGACCCCGCCAAGCCCTCCGACCGCAAGGCCTACGCCGTCCACCTCAAGTGGATCACCGGCGGCTACAAACCCGGCAACAACTCCGGCGAGACGGGTGAGGACGACGACAAGGACGATCCCTGCGACAAGATCTGGGGACCTGCGAAGAAGTACTGCCAGCGCAACAACACCGGAACCGGACCGGCCGAAGTACCGGAACCCGCGGAGAATCTGCCGCTGGATGCGCTGAACGCGCAGGTGACCGAGGGACACCGCGAGTTCGCCGCGTTCCTGGCCGACCTCAAAGAATCTGGCGACGTCGGCAAAGCCAGCGCCGAATACGCGCAGAAGCCCACCTGGTGGCGGATCGGCGGAGCCCTCCTCCTCCTGGTCGCCGCCCTGTTCATCGCCGGGATGATGCTCTCCTGCGCGCTCGTGCTGCTCGGCGTCCAGGGTGCGTGCGCGGGTGCCGCGGCCGCGGCGGGAGTGACGTTCGTCGCGGCGATGCTGCCCGGCCCTGCCCGGCAGTCGGTGTGGAAGTGGCTGTCACTGTGGGGCATCGCCTGCCTCGCCGTGATCGGGGTGTGTGCGTTCATCCCGTTCTTCGCGATCGCGGTGGATGCCACCATCACCGACGGCCCGGACCTGATGGTCGAACGGATGCTCCTCATCGTCGCCCTCGCCGTCGTCGGCGCCGCTATGCACCGCCGCCTGCTGGCGGGGATCTCCGGCTTCGGCCGCCGCATGGCCATGCGCATGCGCTACGCGAAGATCGGCGGCACCCACCTGCCCGGCGACACATCCGAACTCGGTGCCGCCCTCGCCATGAACACCCCGTCAGCGCTGGGCGGTTACGGCGGCGGGCTGCGGGCCCTGGCCGCAGCACGAGGCGGGGGCGGAGGCCGGTTCGGAATCCTCGGCACCCGGCAGCGGCTGACGGGCGCGCTGTCCTCGATGGCGGACGGGACGGGCATGCCCGTCGACACCGGCCGCCTGCTGTCCGACGCGACCGCCGAAGCCGGCCGCGGACTCGCACCCCTCACAGCGGGCGCGGCGATCGCCGGACTCGGTGCGCGGCTCACCGCGCGCGGCGGGCACTGGCTGCTGATCGGACGCCGCCCCGACCGGGAACAGTTCGCCCGCTGGCAACGCCCCACCGCAGAAGGCGACGACAACCCCGCCATACCCGGCGGCCCGGCCGGTCCGGGTGGTCCGGGCGGTGGGCCGGGTGGTGGTCCGATTCGGCCGCGGGGGCGGGTGACCGCCACCGCGACGAGGACGGGCAGATCGTCGACCGCACCACCGGCGCAGTCATCCACGACCAGAACACCGACCGCACGCTGCTCGCCACGCGGGCCCACAACCGGCTGGTCCGCTTCCGCGGCTACCGCATCCTCAACCGCACCGCCCGCACCGCCTACGGCGCCACCGCAGGCCTGCCCGCCAACACGCGCCGCGCACGCGCCGGCGCCACCCGCTACGCCCATGACGCCCGCCAGCAAGTCCGTGTCTGGGGCAATACCGTCCGCGAGGACGGCCGCGCCTGGGGAGACGCCGCACAGCGTGTCGCCCGGGCCATCCGTGACGGCGACGACCGCGGCGGACCGGCCCCCTTCACCAACCGCCGCCTGCCCGTCACACCCCCAGCCCCGGCCCAGGCGCAGGCCCCGTCTGCCCCTGGAGCCGGCCCGCACCCGGATTCCCCGTTGCCCGTCCCCCGGACCCGCCCGACCACGACCGGCCGGCCCCCGCGCGCGTCAGCGCGAGGCCGGACCGAGCCGCCGGCAGCCCGGCCAACTGCGGAACCAGGCAGCCGCAGCGCACCGCCCGCGCCGGCAACCCGGCAGCGGGGCAGCACACCGCGCCCACCGACACCTGCCCCGCCCGGCCCCACCAGCACGCCACTGCCCGCACGCCGGCCCGACACCGGCCCACCACCGCCACCGCCACCGCCGCCGCCTCAAGGCCGCACGCCATCCGGCGGCTCCGCGCTGCCCGGACGGCGGACACCGCGCAGCGACACCCGCCGCCAGGCCGAGGAGCGCTTCCAGGAGCTGCTGCGCCGCACCGGCCCCGACAACCAGCCCCCGAACCCGCCGTCCCCGCCACCGCCGCCCCGGCCGACGATCAGGCGCCGGCCCCGCCCCCAGCCCCCGGACACGGAAGGAGACGACGAATGAGCCGCGCGCGACGGCGCATCACCCGCTGGGCCTGCGTGACCGTGCTGCTGGTGGGCGCGGCGGTGTCCTGCGCGGTGCCGGTGGGCAACGCCATCACCGCCTACGTCACCCTCCAAGCACAGGCGGGCGCGGGGCAGTACGCCTCGTTACCCGAGGGCGGGAGTGCGGCGGACATCCCGCCGAGGATGCTCGCCGCCTACAAGAAGGCCGTCCAGCAGGTGGGCCGGTACGTGCCGGAGTGCCGGGGCATGCGCTGGCCCGTCCTGGCAGGGATCGCGAAGACCGAGTCCCACCACGCCGTGGGACGCAGCGTCACGGCGGGCGGCGACATCCGCCCGAAGATCTACGGGGTTCTCCTCAACGGCTCCGGGCAGGGCGGGAACACCACCGCCTTCCCGGATACGGACAACGGCCGCTGGGACGGCACGGCCACCGGTGAACGCGCGGTCGGGCCGTTCCAGTTCCTGCCCTCCACGTGGAACAGCACCGGCCAGGACGCGGGCGGCGACGGGACGGCCGACCCGCACAACGCCGACGACGCCGCCCTCGGCGCCGCCGTCTACCTGTGCGGGAGCGGCCGCGACCTCAGCAAACGGCCGCAGCTTGAAGCGGCCGTCTGGCAGTACAACCACTCCACCGCCTACGTGGCAGACGTCCTCGGCTGGATCGACCACTACACCCGCGCCGCCAAGGACCCGGGCCTGGACGGGGTTTCAGGGACGGTGCGTACGGTTCTCGAGGCCGCACTCTCGCAGCGCGGAGTGCCGTACTCGTGGGGCGGCGGCAACGCGGGCGGCCCCTCTCACGGCATCTGCTGCTCCCCCAGCGGCAAGAGCGGTACCAGCATCAACGGCTACGACTGCTCGGGGCTGACCACCTACGCCTACGCACGCGCCGGGATACGCCTCCCGCGCACCGCAGCAGCGCAGGCCGGTGAGGGCCGCCGCATACCTGCGAGTCTCGGGACCGCAGCCCTCAAGCCCGGCGACCTCGTCTTCTTCGCCCACGCACCCGGCCGCGACGCCACCATCTACCACGTCGGCATCTATGCAGGCGGCGGCCGCATGATCAACGCCGCCCGGCCGGGCACCACCGTCCGCACCGACCCGGTCAGCGCCATGTCCGGCTACGCCGGAGGAGCACGACTGCTATGACCACCCCTGCCTGCACACGGCACCCACGCCGCCCGCTGCTGCAGCCGCTGCTGTCCGCCACGCTGCTGCTGACCGTGACCGGGTCACCCTGCTGGGCCTGCCCCACGGCCGGCACCCGCCAGCCCCGGCCACACCGTCGGCTACACGCAGCAACGGTCCGCCAGCCCCAACTGCCACGTGCTCCCGCCGGCCCGCGGGGGCGACGCCGCCGCGATTGCGGGCTCCCTGCCGAACGGTGCCGCACAGCCGGGGCGCGGCCGCAGCCCGGCGCGGTGCGCCCGTGGCTCACCCCGCGCCGGGGAGCGCGCCGGGGGGCACGGGAAGGGCGCGGTAGCGGTCGAAAGCCTCACGGGCGTCCGCGACGAAGTCCTGCCGCCCGGCCAGGTCCGCCAGTTCGGACTCGGCCAGCCAGCCGTACCAGGCGATCTCCGACGGGTCCGGCCGCACAGGGCCGGTGACGACGGCCTCGTGCACGGCGAGCCAGTACGGGCTGATCACCCCCTCACACAGGAACTTGAACCGGAAACGAGGACGGACCCGGGCGCCCAGCTCCTCCGCCAACTCCCGTGCAGCCGCCTGCCCGTAGGACTCACCCACGCCGGCCGCGCCGCCGAGCATCCAGTTCAGCTGCCCCGCAAAACGATCTGCTCCGTGCGGGCGGCGGTGCACGAGGATCCGGCCCTCCCCGTCCCGGCACACCACCGTCGCTATCCGGTGCAGCCACCGGCAGCGGACCGCCTCCTCACGGTCGACCACACCCAGCACCACATCGTCCTCGTCCACCCGCTCCACCCACTCACCCATGAGGACCACCATGGCAGACACTCCCGTCCACGCCGTCGGCCGCGCCAGGGCCCGGGCCTGGCCCGGCGTCACCCAGGCCGACGCTCGCGCTGACACTGCACTGAGCACGAGCGGCGCTTTGCCTGTCCAGCGGGCGCTACCCGGCGTTCGGGGCGCAGGCGGCAGGCCCACGTGGTGCGGCAGCGCTGCGGTGTCGAAGTACCCGTCAGGCCGGCAGGCGCTGGGTGATGCGCCACAGTCTGCGCGGCAGGCCGCCCTCCTCGAAGGCGTGGACCTCCTCAAGGTGCCAGCCATCGGCCAGGGCATCGACCAGCGGCCGGGAGAAGAAGTGCACGGCGAAGCCGCTGTGCTCCCAGATGCCGTCCCCGTGCCCCGTGCCGGCCCCGTAGTGCGCGTCCCCCGTGTGGCGGACGGTGTAGACGAAGCAACCGCCCGGGCGCAGCACGCGGCGGACCTCGCCGGCCAGAGCGTGGATGTCCTGGGTGGACAGGGCCATGCACAGCAGCATGTGCGCGAAGACGCCGTCCACCGAGGCGTCTGCGAGCGGAAGGGGTTCGCGTACGTCGTGGACCATGGTGGTGACACGGTCGGCGACTCCCTGGCCGTGCGCCGCTGCGCGCAGCTGCTCCAGCCCTGCCGGGCTGAAGTCGGCGGCGCGCACGGTGAAACCCTGGCGGGCGAAATACAGGGCGTCGCGGCCGTGGCCGGCGCCGAGCTCCATTACGTCGCGGGCACCGGCGGCCCGGAATACCGCGGCGGCGTGGACCGCCGCCTCGGACGGCTGTGCGCCGTACATGCGCGGATGCTCACCATAGGTGCGCTGCCAGTGCGCACGCTGCGCAGCGGCCAGGTCCTCCTGCCCGTCCCGCGACACGCCGGCCTTCCCTCTCCCTGCCCCACCGGTAGTGAGGCCAGCGTAGGCCGACACCGCAATGCGAAGCCTGCGACCCGCACGAGGCCACCAGGACGGCACCCGGCACAAGAGGCGCACCACAAGCGCAGGACGGTGCCGGCGGCAGAGCGGTCAGAGCACCACACGCATCTCCCGCCCCCCGACCGGGCCGGGGCGCGGACAGTCCGGCACCACCGGCGGGCTCCGGCTCGTCGACCTCGGCGAACACCCCTCCAGGCGAGGAACCAAACAGCCGGGACACTGCTTCTTCCCGGCCGCGTACGCAGCCCTGGGCGGCCCGGGCCTCCTACGACGGGAAGATCGCCCAGCGTGCACCCGGGCCGGGCCGGCTCGTGGTCCCGCTGCCGATCAGCGCCCGCGATCCGTCCTGGCTCGGGTGCGCCGCCGCGGCCGGTGCCCCGGCAAGTGGAACTGGCAGACATCCCAGCACCCCTACTCCTGCAGCATCGCCGATGTGCACTTCACGTGCTTGATCACGAAGGGAGCAGCACCTTGGATGCCGCAGCAGCAGCCCCGCCCCTGACCGGCCAGGCATTCGGTGCTGCCGAGGTGATCGGTGTGTTCGCCGCTCTGGTGCACGCGGCCGGCTGGCTCTACGCCCACTGGTGGGTACTCGCCCTGGCCCTCACGGTGGTCTGGGCGGGAGGCGAGTGGGCTGTCCGCTGTCTCGCGGCGCGTGCGTCTGCGCAGCGGATGGCGCTGGAGCTGGTGGCGTCGCGGCATTTCGATCCGGGGCTGGAGGAGATCTTTAGGCGGGGTGTGCAGCTGGCGCGGGCGTCGACGTCGATGCCGTGGTGGGTGCCGCGGCGGGCGAAATGCGTGCAGGTGCGGTTGCGGGCGGACGGCTCCCGTGCGCTGCGGTACCGGATCGAGGGCCCGGCCGGGGGTGAACGGCTGCTGTCGATCACCCCGTTCGGGCCCGACGTCACCGTCACCCGGGCCGGGCGGATCGCGGACACGCCGCGTGTGCATACGGTGCGGGCGGAGTTCGTGCTGCGCGGCAAACCCACCGCACCCCTGCGCGACGTCCCCCTCGCCCCGGATCCTTTGCAGCCGCTCGTGGACGCGGTCGCGGACCTGCGCGCCGAACTCGGTGACCTCGCCGAGATCCGCCTCGCCATCCAGCGCGCCCCCAAATGGGTCCTGCGCGCCCGCCGTGTGCAGCTGATGGCCGCCGCACGACGGCGCGAGCGCCGGGAGGCGCAGCGTGCGGCGCGCTGGATCCGTCAGGACGCGGGCCGGATCGAGGACTCCCTGCCCTGGCAGCTGCAACAACTCCTCACCAGCAACAAGACCGGGACGGGGTCGGGGGCGGGTGGGGGGCGCAGGCTGGTGATGCCGCCGGTGCCGCGGCGGGTCGATCCGGTGGAGGCGCTGGGCAAGCTCGCCGAGGACGATCATCTGGTGCGGGTGCAGCTGCTGGTGATGTGCGCCTCCAACACCGAAGGCCGCGCCCAGGCGCGCCTCGCGCAACTGCAGGCCGGGCTGGATGTGTTCGGGGGACGCTCCAGGTGGGCGATGCGGGGCTGGCGGGTGGGGCCGTGGCGGATCGGCGCAGACCGCTGGCCCACCCGGCGCGGCTTCGAACGCCGCTGGCACCTCGGCCACTGCCAGCCGCCCCGCCCCAACTGGACGCGGCTGGAAGAACTCACCGGCCTTTTGAAGCCTCCGACCGTGCACTGCCGTCTGCCCGTGCTGGCCGCGGACCTGCCCACCTTCACCTTCGGCGACCCCGCCCTGCTGCTGCAGGGCATCCACCACGGCCCCGACGGGCGACGGCGCCTGGTCGCCACCTGGGCCGGTGAAACCCTCTTCGAGGTCGGCGTCGGCAAGGCCGGCGGCGGGAAGACCGAACGGGCCCTCGCGCAGGCGATCGGCTGGGCGCACGCCGGGGGCGGACTCGTCTTCGTCGACCCGCACCGCGACTCCTGGCCCCGCGCCGCCCCCTTCCTCGCCCACGAGCATCTGATGCACCGCATCGCCCTCATCGACCTCAACGCCCTCGGCCCCGACCCCCGCATCAGCTCCTGGAACCCGCTCGGCATGCACTACGGGCAGCACCCGCACGAGGTGGTGGAAGCGGTGGCGGACGCGTTCGCCTCCGTACTGGCCTGGGACGACGCGAACGCGCCGCGGGCGCTGACCATCCTCACCGCCGCCCTCACCGTCCTCACCGCCGTGAACGAGACGGCGTGCCGGGCCGGGCGGCCCGCAGACCAGGCCACCCTCTTCCACATCCGGGCCCTGCTCACCGAGACCGCCTTCCGCCACGCTGCGCTCGCCGCGGTCGCCGACCGGCTCGATGCCGAGACCCGCGCCTGGTGGACCACCGTCTTCCCCAGCCTGGCTCCGGACGCGTTCGCCGTGGTCCTCAACCCGATCGCCCGGCTGGCCGCCAACCCGGTCACGCGGGCGTTCCTCGGCCAGGCAGAAGGCGTCTACAACATCCGCACCGCCATGGACACCCACATGATCGTGTGGATATGCCCCGGCGGAAACGGCCCCACCGACCGCCTCATCACAGCCCTGCTCGCCCGGGACCTGCTGCGCGCCGCCCGCTCCCGCCGCGACACCCCCGAACAGCGGCGGGTGCCGTTCCGCACCTACTTCGACGAGTTGATCACCCTGACCGGGGCCGCGCCGGAGACCATCGCCTCCATGTTCGAGGACCTGCGCAAATACCGGTGCCACGTCCACGGCATGACCCAGCTCCTCTCACGGCTTCCCGCACCCGTCCGCCAGTCCCTGCTGCAGAACGCCTCCACCCTGGCCACCACCGCCGGCTCCGTCTCCGCCGTCGCACCCGTCACCGCCGAATGGGGCGACACCCCGAGCGCCGCCCGCGTCGCGACGATGAACCGCTACGAGCACTACGTGTCCCTCACCGTCCGCGGACACCGCATCGGACCCGTCCAGCTGCGCGGGCCGCATCTTGACGACGTGTACGCCGACCACGCCCGGCCCCGCCAGGTGCCCGCCCTGGAACACGCCGCCCACGCCAACGCCGACGCCCACCCCCTGACCCACCTCACCCACCGCGCAGCCGGGCAACTCGCCCGCGTCACCGCCTTCCTCACCACCCACACCCCCACCGGCACCCGCACCCGCCCGGCCGGGCCCGCCGCCAGGAGGGACACCGAATTCGGATGACCGCCCGCCAGCCACAAGGGCCGCACCGCACGGCGCAGGCTGCTCACGACGTCTTCGCCGTCCTCGCGGTAACCTGCGGCCCGACTCGGGGGAGGCAGAGCCGGATGAACTGCAACGCAGAGAGATCCGCACGCATCGCTGCCATGCAGGAAACGGCCCGGCCCTTGTGGGAGTCGACGCGCGACACCGCCGCACTCCAGCAGTTCCTCAAGGATCAGGGCTGCCATGGGGTCGACGCTGTCCTGGTGACGATGGGCCTGCTCAACTGCGAACTCGGGGAAGCCCAGCGAGCGTTCATGGCCGCCCCATGCCGTGAAGCCGAGCGGCAGTTCCACAACCAGGCCGTGGAACCGCTGTGGTCTCATCGGTGGAGCAGCACGCGGTGAGGTTGTGCCGCTGTCAGTCGTAGTCGGGCGTGGGCTGGTCGAGGCGGCCGCCCTGGTGCGGTGTGGGGAGGTGGTTCTTCGCGCCGTGGGGCAGTGCGGCGAAGCACGCCGGTGAGCAGGCGTTGACGAGCAGGGGAAGCACGTCGGTGGCCACGCGCAGGGAAATCCACGCCTGCTGGAGTCTTGGCCCGGCCGGGCCTTCGCAGACACTGCAGTTGTGGATCGCGGTGACACCCCATCGCCTGGGATCCAGGTCCTCCCGATCGGGGTCCGCAGGCGGGTCCTGGCCCGGCTGAAGCCTGGGGAAGGGCGGCCGCAGCTTCTCGTTGCCGAACAGCGCCCGCGTGCTCACGGTGCTGCGTGTCAGCTTCCGGCACCGGGTGATCTCGTAGGGGAACCAGTGCAGCCGGTAGGAGGTGTAGGGGGTGAACTCCTCCAGGCTGGTCATGGCTCCGATCTCGGGCGGAATCCGCACCAGGTTGCTGCCGTACAGCACAAGATGCCTGACCGCCGTCAGCGAGGCGATGCTCGGCGGCAGCGTGACCACCTCCCGCCGCTCCTGCGGGCTGAGCCCGGTCAGAGGACGGAACTCCTCGCGCCCGTCGGCGGCGGCCTCGTCCACCAGCTCCAGCAGGCGCCGCCAGCCCTGAGCAGAGGTGTCCTGCCGCTCCCCATGGAACCCGACACGGGCACGCGGGCGCGGCCGGGACTGGTCGAAACACGAACACGCATCCTGGCGCAGCCCGAACCGCTGCGGATCAGGAGGCGATGTGTCACCCCAGCGGTTCACATAAAGCCCCGGCTCTTCCTCACCCGTCACAGCCGCCACGATACGGACACCGCCGAGAGCCGCTCCAGCGGCCCTGCACCCCAGCCAGAACCAGGATCAAACACTCGCACGGGGAACCACGGCCGGCCGCCGTACCGGCCCGTCCGCGTCACCGAGGCGCCCCGGCCCCGACAGCGAGCCGCCGAGCTCGCCCGCCCTCCAGCCCGATCCAGACCGCCGCCCGATCCGACGACACCACACCGGCCGAGCAGTTCAGCCCCCTCACCCCTGCACCGACAACCGCCCCGCACGCCAAACACGACACGGAGGAGCAACGATGAACGCCGGCCAACACGCCCGCACCAGCCCCGGCACACGCGCGGACACCGCCACGACGACCGGCACCGACACGGATTCCGGTATCAGCACCGGTGCCGGTGCGGCGGCAGTGGGGCACAAACCCAGTCCGCGCGACCCGCTGCCCCACCAGTTATTGACCGCGCTCGCGCAGCACCGGATGGCCACCACAGACCAGCTCCGCGCCATGCTCCGCCCCGGCACAGCACGCCAGACCGTCTGGGAACCCCTGAACACCCTGCGCCAGGAGCGGCTCGTCGACTCCACGGTGCTGCCGGCCTCCCACGGCGCCCGGGCCTGGTACCTCACCGGCAAGGGCGCCCGTCTCACGCGTGAGCTGCCCGCCCTGCGCGGCCGGCCTCCCTACCCCGTCACCACCGCGAACGCCGCCTCCCTCAAAACCCCCCACACCCTGACCACCGTCCGCGCCCACCTCGCCTTCGCCACCGACGCCCGGGAGCGCGGCGACGAACACGGCTACCTCGACTGGACCCCCGAAGTCGCCCACCCCCTCGGCGACCGCGAACACCTCATCGCCGACGCCGTCATGCACTACACCCTCCACCACACAAGCCACGACCACAGCGAGAACGAGAGCGAGAGCGAGAGCGAGAGCGAGAACAGCGAAGGCGAGAACAGCCAGGACCGGGGCCGGGGGCGGGGCCGCACCAAGATGCGGGCGTTCATCGAGATCGACCGCGCCACCATGAGCAGCGAACGCCTCGCCGCCAAACTCATCGACTACGCCCGCCTGCACACCTACCAGCCCCGCCCCGCCAGACACACCCCTCAGCCGGCCGGGCCGGCCTGGCTGCGCCGCTACCCCCTCTACCCCCGGATCCTGTTCATCCTCACCGGCGCCTCCCGCCGCGTCCTGGACAACCGCATCCACGACCTGCAGGCCATGACCGCCCAACACCCCCACGTCACCGCACTCGCCCACCACGTCCCCCTCGGCGCCGCCGTACTGGAAGACCTCGAAACCCACAGCCCGCAAGGCGACACCTGGACACCCCTCACCGGCGGACCACCACGCCCATGGACCGAACTATGAACGGGCACGCGACCACACAGCGGCACTGCCTTGCTGCTCGCGGCGCTCACACTTCGGCGGGATTCCCGCTTCGCGGCCATGATCTGGCGCGGGGTCCATCCCCGCAGCTGCTGGGAGCAGGGCGGTGTGACCGGCGGGGCTCTCGCCGAGGCGGGTCCGTCCCCGCGAGTGGCGAACGTTGAGGGTCCCGGTGGTGGCGGGGTCGGGGGGTTGCGGGTGAGCAGGCTCCACCTCATGAGGTGCAGCACGGTCGGGGACTTGGCGGTGAGCAGGCGCGCGAAGCGCGCAGGCCGTAGCCGGACAGCAGTCAGTTGCCGTGTAGCGGGCGGCGTTCGTCTCCTTCGGGTGCCGGTTCGGTCGTGGCGTGGGATGACTTCGCGGGGCTACCCGGCTGCCGAGGCCAGGGCTCCTGGGCCGATGGGGTGCCCCTGGCACGACGGGGCCCATTCCCTGAGCCGGTTGGCCAGGTTGTCCGAGAGGTCGTTGAGGTAGCTGTCGGGGTTCTCCGCGGCGCTCGCCGCCGCGCGTTCCAGGTCGCTGAGCGCCACCATCTGAATGCCGTGGACCAGCTCCTTGTGGCGGAACTGGCACAGCCGGTCGAAGACCACCTTGATGAGCTTGCCGATGCAGCCGCGGACACTCTCCCGGGGCTCCGCCTGCCAGATTCCGTAGAGCCGTACCGCGACTGACCGCAGCGCGCCCTCGTTGGGTTCGCTGGCGGTGGCCATGCGCACGAGAGCCTCGACGATGAGGAGTTTCGTCTTGGGCCGGTAGGCGGGATTCCACGAGCCGTCCACCGCGCTCGGCCAGTGCAGAGACTGGCTGACATTGAGCTTGCCGGCGTGACGGCACAGCAGTTCGGCCGCGACGAGCTGCGCGTTCGGGGAGGTCGAGCGCAACGCGGCATCGATCACCAGGATCGCCGTCTCGTCCGAAATCCTCTTCTGTTCCTTCTCACTCTCCTCGGCCCACAGGTCGACGAGGAGCGCCACGGCAAGGTCGGCATTGTCGAGTTTGGTGAGCGCGAGCAGTCCGGATGCCATGCCTGCCGGGTGCGCGGCCGCCGCATCGGGGGGAGAGACAAGCTGTCCGGCCCGCATCGCTGCATCCAGCCTGAGCTGGCGCTGCTGATCCGCCTGCTCCTGGGCCAGGCGACGCTCGGTCTGGCGGTTCAGCATCAGTCCGATCAGGGACACAGATGCAGTGACCAGTACCCCGGCGAAGGTCAGAACGGCAGTGAGCCGGGAGGTACTCCCCCGCCCGAAAGCGACCGGGCTGAGCAGCAACACCGCGGGCAGAGCCGCGACCAGGACCACAACGCCAAGAGAAGCCGCGGCCAGCTTCTTGCTGTCGTCACTCATATGGAGCCCCCGTCCGAGGTCGCCTGCGTTACGAGCCGCGATGCTTCGCTCGCCTCGAGACTTCCCCGCTCGGACCGGATTGCCCGCACATAGATCCGAGATTCATCCAAAAACCCTTGCGCTTTGCTCACGCGAAGATTTACGTTACCGGCGTGAAGTAGATACCACCCCCCATCTTCCGCATAAACAGGCGAACTTCAGGGATGCCCCGGTGAACCACACCCAAGCATGCATTCGCAGCAACGAAGACTCCTTACCCTACCGGTGGCCAAAGCCACCAGGGACGTCTGCCGCATCGGCGACGCCTGGGTCCTGCACGCCACCGGCGACTTCGACGTCAACGACTTCAACCTCGTCCGCGAGCAGTTCACCCACCAGCGCGTCACCCTCGACGGCGATGTCATCACCGTCTGGCCCCGCCTGCGGGAGACGGCATGACGAGACCCCACCACCTCCGCCACCGCCGGCCGGCTGCCGCAGCACTGGCGGCAGCCCTCGCCCTGCTCGGCACAGCCGCCACGGCGGGCTGCGGAAGCGGCAACGACGACGCGGACGGCCGGGCCCGGCCCACGACCGCCACCACCGGGGCAGGCGGTCAGGCCCAGCGTCAGACGCAGGAGCAGGCACGGCCGCTGGCCGTGATCGAGGGGCAGCATCAGATGCTGCTGACCATCACGGGCGCGGTGCGTGATCCTGGCGGGTTCCTGACCGTGCGGGGCACGCTGGCCAACCAGGGTGCGCAGACGCTGGAAGTTCCCGCGGGGCTGCGCGGCAACGAGAGCAAGGTGCTGCGCAACGGGCAGTCCCTCGGCGGCGCCACCCTGGTCGACTACCGCGAACGCAAGCGCTACTACGTGCTGCGCGACACCGACGGCCGGCCCCTGACCACCACCAGCGTCGACTACCTGAAATCCGGCGAAAGCATCCCGGTGTTCATGCAGTTCCCGCAGCCACCCGACACCACCCGCGAAGTCGGCTTCCAGCTCCCGCAGTTCGACACCGCCACCATCAGGATCGGGCCGTGACCCGCGCCCCCGCGGCCAGCGCCCGGGCCGCCCGCCGCACGGCACCGGCCGTCACCGCAGCCGCCGCTCTCGCCGCCCTCGCCAGCGCGCTGCCCGCAGCCGCCGCCCCCTCCCCCGGCCCGGATGCCGCCCACGGTGCGCAGGGCGTCAAGGCGATCGACACCGGTGATCCCGATCTGGCGCTGCGCGAGGGAGCCCATCTGGCCACACCGAAAGTCCTCCCCCTCGAGGCGCCCCGGCTCGCGATCGACCTGCTCGTGGAAAGCGTCCCACCCGGCCAGGCACCCGGCCCGCAGCCCGGCACGCCCGCCACCCGGACACCAGCCACCCCCGGGACACGGCCCGGACGGCAGGACCACGAAACGGACAGCACTCCCACACCCGGCGCCGAGAGCACACAGGACACCCCGTCCCGCCCTGCAACAGACCCCGCCACATCGAGACCCGCCGAAGACGTCCCGGCTGCGGCGCAGGAGCCGTCGGCCCTGACCGGCCTGATCGGCGGCGGATACCTGGCCGCCGCAGCGGTCACCGCAGCCCTCGCCCTGCGCCGCACCCGCCGAAACCGCACCACCCCACCGGCAGCACCCGCCACCGCCAACACGCCGGCCGACACCGACGCGCCCGACGCCCAGGCAGCGGACACCGCAGCCACCGGCCGGCTGGACATCGCCCTGCGCGCCCTCGCCCACCACGCCCGGCAGGCCGGGCAGCCCCTGCCCGGCCTGCGCGCCGCCCGGATCATCGGAGACACCATCGAGGTGCTCCCCGACGACGCCGCAGTCCCGCCGGCGGGGTTCGCCACCGGCGCCGACGGGTGGTGGGTGCTTCCCGCCGGTGCAGACCAGGCTGCCGCAGGGACAGGCTCCGACGCCGTCGGGGCTCCGTACCCGGCGCTGACCGCCATCGGAACCACCGCGGACGGCAGCCTGCTGCTGCTCGACCTCGCCCGGCACCCCGTCATCGCCCTCGACGGCGACACCGACGCCGTCCTCGCCGCGTGCCGCTCCCTCCTCCTCGAGCACGCCCTCAGCCCCTGCGCCGGAACAGCCCGCCTGATCACGGCCGGCTTCGCACAGGACCTCGCCCCGCTCCTGCCCACAGCCCGCATCACCGCAACCAACGACCTTGACGACGCCCTGCACGAACTCAGCGAACACCTCCTCGAGGCAGCCCAGTTACCCAGTCCCGAGCAGCAGCCCTGCCTGCTGATCTCCACCCGGCCTCTGGACCCACAGGCGGCCGCCCGCCTCACCGCACTCCTCGCGGCGCCCGGCCGTCCCCCGATCACCGTCATCGCGTCCGCAGGCAGCACCGGTGAGGTCTTCCCCGACGCCCTCGTCCTGGACGCCGCAGCCGACGAGGCGCAGCACGTCGAAGCCGTCGGCTGTGACGTCGTGCTGCAGCGCATCGACGACGACGCCTACCAGCACGTCATCCGCACACTGGAAGCACGAGCCTCCACCAGCAGCGACCCGAGCAACCTGCCCTCAGCCACCACCCGCACGACCGGCCGGACACCGGCGCCGCCCAGCGCCGGATCGGACAGTGCGAGCGGTGCCCCTGCGGATGCGGTCAGCAGTTCAGTGCATCCGTCACACCACCCGGACCAAGGGGTCGGCACGGGCGCAGACACCAGTGCGGGCGGAGTGTTCCCGTCCCTGCTCGCCGCCGCGTCCACCCGCACACCCCAACCCCGGCGCCGCCCCTCCCCCACCACATCCGCGGATCCCGGCAACAGCGGGCCCGGCGCGCAGCCGGGCCGGACAGGTGATCCGTACGCGCCCGAGATCCGGGTCCTGGGCCCCCTCGAGGTCGACCGCGTTCCCGACACCGGGCACGGACCACGCGCAGCCCAGCTCGCCGCCCTGCTCTACTTCCACCCCCACCACAACGCCGACACCCTCTGCACCGCCATGGACCCCCACCACGCGTGGGGCATCAGCACCCTCAACGCCCGCCTCAACGGCCTGCGCCGCCACCTCGGCGACGCACCCGACAACACCCCCTACGTCCCCCGCCGCCGCCACGGCGACGACCCCTACCGCCTCCACCCCGCCATCCGCTGCGACCACACCCGCTTCCAGCACCTCACCCACCACGCCCACAACCGCGGCCCCGACGCCCTGCCCGACCTCGAACACGCCCTCACCCTCGTCCGCGGACGCCCCTTCGGCGACCGACCACCCGCCTGGGCCGAACCCCTCCAGCAGCAAATGACCACCGCCATCGCGGACACGGCCCACCTCGTCGCCACCCACCGCACCACCCCCGGCCCCCGCCAGAACCTCACCGCAGCCCGCCACGCCGTCACCACCGCCCTCGAAGCCGGAGCCCACAGCGAACGCCTCTACCGGACCTGGATGACCATCGAACACCTCGACCACAACCACGCAGCCCTGCACACCGTCATCGACCGCCTGCAACACCACAGCCGGCAGCTCGGCACCCCCCTCGAACCCGAAACCGAGCACCTCATCCAGCAACTCCTCACCCCCACCCGCCCCTGACCCCCGCCATGACCACCACACCACCACCCGCAACCCGCCGTGCACCGCCACAGCGGCCGCACCGACATCAGCGCCCGCGACGGCCCGACCCCGACGGGGCAGGCTCCTCCGCGAAGCCGCACGCCACGGCGTCCACGACCGGCGCCGCCCCCGCCCAGACCCACCCGACTCACCCGGCCCAACCGGGCGACCCGGCCGAGCCGGCCGACCCGGCCCAACCGGCCGAGCCGGCCGGTCGGGTGGGGACGGCCGGCCTCTCGCCGGTGCAGCGCGCCCTGGCTGTGCTCATCGTCCTGGGCACGGCCGCCGTGGCGGGGATCGGTTTCGCCGGGTCGTACGCGGCCATGCGCGAACTGGCCGCGCGGAAGGGCTTCGGGAACTTCTCGCACGTCTTCCCGATCGGCATCGACGCCGGCATCTGCGTCCTGCTCGCCCTCGACCTGCTGCTGACCTGGATCCGCATCCCCCTCCCGCTGCTGCGCCAGACCGCCTGGGTCCTCACCGCCGCGACCATCGCCTTCAACGGCGCCGCCGCCTGGCCCGACCCGCTCGGCACCGCCATGCACGCGGTGATCCCCATCCTGTTCGTCATCGCCGTCGAAGCCGCCCGGCACGCCACCGGCCGGATCACCGACATCACCCACGGCACACACATGGAAGGCGTCCGCCCCATCCGCTGGCTCCTCAGCCCGCTGCCCACCTTCCTGCTGTGGCGACGCATGAAACTCTGGGAACTGCGCTCCTACGACCAGGTCATCAAGCTCGAACAGGAACGCCTCGTCCACCAGGCCCGCCTGCGCTCCCGCTACGGCCGCAACTGGCGCCGCAAAGCCCCCGCCGCATCCCTCATCCCCCTGCGCCTCGCCCGCTACGGAATCCCCCTGACCCAAACCCTCCCCGCCGGCCACAGCGAATCACCCAAGCAACACCGCCTCGACCGGACCACCGGAACTACGCAGCACCACAGTGCGGAGTCGCTCGAGACCGCTGCATGCCAGGACCTGCAACCAGCTCAAATCGAGGACGAAAGCCGCACCACGGCCGTACGGCAGCACGAATACGGCGAAGTCCAGCCTCCCACAACGGTCGAGGCCACGGCCGAGCAGCCGCTATCCGACGATCCCTCCCCCCAAAAGTCAGAGACAGACATCAGCGCGGCAGCACAGGCAGCCAAGAGCACCCGCAGTCCCGCCGTCGGCCCCGCAACCGACGACGCACCGCCGCAGGGCAACACGCTTCGGGGCCAATCGCAGCTCACCACGGTCGACCGCTACTACCTCGCCTGGAAGAACTACCAGACCCAGCACGGCAGAGAACCCACCCCCGAGCAACTCTCCACCCACCTCGCAGACAACGGCATCCACAGCCGCGCCCGCGGCAAACCGGTCAGCCCATCCACCCTGCGCCGCTACTACCTGAACTTCCGCGTCTACACCCACTGGGCCCAACAACGAAAACGCACCCCGACACCGTCACCCGACACCACAGCCCGGAACTGTACATTCCACGGAATCACCGCACAGCACAACAAACCCCTCAAAGCCGCCTACATCACCGAACACGCACGCGACTTCGAACGCCGCTGGCAGACACTCACCGCCACCAGTAACGATCACCGTCGACACCCGGACCCCCGGTCGCCGGCAAACCCCCGCCGAAGACCACACCGCCACCACCCCGCCCGGCCGCCCCGGCCGAGCGGCCCCGGAGGACCTGACCGTCCCGGACACCCGCCGGAACCGCGCCAACACGCGAGACCACAAGTCCGCGGGGCCCGGCCGGCACTGGCCATCCCCCGAGCCCACCCATGGCCTTCGTACTCGCGCTGGACATGCCGGTGCCGGGCCTGACACAGCCAGCAGAAGATCATTTCGGGAGGAGTTCCAACAGCCGACAGCAGTGCGGACGATACTCATGCCAGGATTGGGCCATGCCCAACGGAACAGCCAGCAGTAAAGAGCACACAAAGCCCGCCTGAACTACCAGCTCAGGAAGAGTGGTCCCCGCGCAGGTCTGTACGGTGAGCGGTGTAACTCCCGAGCTGGAAGCGACAGTTAATAACTGAGGTCTTTCAGCGTTGCCGCTCCAGAGTGAGGACCGCTGCTGCGATTGACGTCATTCGATTCGGGCTGCACCGCGCGCTTTGCGGAAGATCCGCCAGGACTTCAGGCGGGCAACGCCGCCCTCGACCGGGGCCCGCGCCTTCGACAGCGCCCGGTTGACGGTCTGTTGGGTGAGCGTCAGCTCGCCTCCGGGAGGCCGTCTGGCCGGTGTGGTTACCCACTCGCCGGCACCGATGTAGGCACGGTCGGCCAGGATCGGCACCCCCTGGCGCTCGCAGATCCTGATGATCCGATGGGCACGGGCCGCGGTCAGGTCATGGCAGCGCCCCGGCAGGGCCGGTGACAGCCACAGCACCTCGCCGCGTGGGTCGGTGACCACCTGCACGTTGACCCCATGGCGGCGGTGCTTGGCCGAGTAGTCGGCGCGGCCCTCGCCGAGGCGGTCGCACTCGGCCAGGGTGCCGTCGAGCAGGACGAACTCGGGGTCTGCCTCGCGCAGAGCGCGCAGCAGACCGGGCGCACGGGCGGCCAGGAGATCGATGACCGCGGTGGTGTAGGCGTGCGCGGTGCCGACCGAGATGCCGAACCCGGCGGCGATCTGCGCGAGGGGCTCGTGTTTGCGCAGGTACACCAGAGCGACCAGAGCACGCTGGTGCGGCGGGAGCTTGCAGCGACGGTCACCCTCGCGGGTGACGATGAGCATCGTCACCCACTCGATGAGCGCATGGGGCAGGTCGAGTGCGGCAGGATGAGGGACCAACAAGGCTCCTGCGCCGATGGGTTGAGACTTCGAACACCTCCCTCAACGGCACGGGAGCCTTGTGCGTTCTGGCCACAGTGCCTGTCACTCGATCGGTGGCCGCCCTGAAAGACCTCACTGTGTTCACAAGCGAGTTGACATCCACCACAAGATCATGGCCGCTGATGGCTACTGGCCGTCACCACCGACTACGGGCCAGACCCGTTAGATTTACACTCCCCACCCGCAGTGTTCGCCGCCGTTGCCGTCAACTACTGCCGTCAAGCCCCTCAGAAGCCTCGACAGTACGCACCTGACTGGGCTTCCAATTTGCTGTAGCGTTGGGAAAATCACGGGCGAATGCCCATGCCCGCGGAAGATCGCTGCAACAAAGGAAGCCACCTCATTCCAAATCTGGGCCTCGATCAAGAAATTCGGCGGCGGCTACGACCGCCTCCATCAAGCTGCCAGCGTCGAAAGACGAACCAGACACTGAAGTATCTTCGACGCGATAGCGACCGCCATCCAGAGGCTTGATGTGAATCTCGCGCGATCCCTGCACTCCAAGATTCGTACTGAGCCGCAATGTCCCATGACTCAAATTCGGGAACAATCGACGGAGGCGATACTCGACGTGAGCGGCCTCCACAAGAGGTCGCTCGTCTTCAAATATCTCCGAATTCAAAAGCCAGTCCCACTGGGCCGGGACCGGATCACCCGCCTCCCGCGCCTTAGCGAGTCGCGTCAGCGTCATGAAAGGAAAATTCTCTGCGAACTCGCCTACCGACATCCCATCACGCCACGCCACAGAGGCAGCAACCAGAGCAGCGAGATCATCGGTGGCACCTTCCGCCCAGACAAACCGGCCCTCTTGGACACCAACGAAGAATGTCCTTGTGGACTCGTCGAGCCACACCAAGACCTTTCCACGACTTGAATCCACCTGCGCGGTGGAGATCACGCCCGACCCAACCTCGGATTGGCTGCGCACTCCGGCCAAATCGAGGCCGACCTTATCTGCCGCCTCGGTCATGGCCGAAGATAGCGAGCCAGCATCCCGAATCTCCGGATAGAGATCGAAGTCGATCATTCCCATCAGCGCTACACCGTCCACAAACTCAATCTATGTAGGGGCGAATTCTACCGAACGAACCCCAGTCAGGTTCCGGCACTGGGAATTCAACGAGAGAACCGCGCTTACCCGGCCGGTAGAACTTGATACTGTCCCACGAACGTCCACCATGAACCACAGACCTTGCAATCATGCCCATCTCGACATCTGTGGCATATGGGTGCCCCGGGGTAAGCCCGTCCCTCGCAGCGTCAGCGAAAGACCCAAGTCCCTTCATGTTTACGTGAAGAGTATTGCTAGTATCCCTGATCGCCGCCTCTACCGGCCCTTGCCAGCCTTCCAATTTCCCGAAGTGTTTGTAGCCCAGCTTTTCGGCCCACTCGTAGGTGCCTTCACCCTTCAGGCCCAGCGCAACGTTGCAATTGTGAACGAGTACTGGAGTCTGTCCCGCCAGCACATAGTACGTGTGCAGATCGTCGACAGTGAAGTTATAGGTGTGAGCCTTCTTGATGAAGGGCCGGTTGGCCGTGACAGTGACCGTCGTACCGTCGGGCCTACGGAGCGCTGTTCCTGGGGCGATGTTGCTGGTGGGGACCCATTCGCCATATTGAGGCACCCAGAAGGGGTGATCTGCAGTGGCGGCGAGCGTCTCGTCCCCGAGAGGTGTCTCGATCGTCAGCTCGTTGAAGTGCTTGACGCTGTACTCGGTGATGATGACATCGGTGACAGTACGTGATGCAGTCTCACCGGTTTCAGGGTCTGTGGCGAGCACCTCGTCGCCGACCTTGATCTCTTCAATGTTCTTTGTGGTCTGATCTGCGAGGAGTACCTGGGTCCCGGCAAGGAAGCACTGATGGCAGTCATCGTCACCCCGTGACTTGCTGCGCTTCTTGCCCGGCAGGGGACCCCCAAATCCCCCCTTGGGGCCTTCGAGGCCGTACTGCATCGCACCGTCGACGCCGGCACGAACCAGTGCACCCCATTCGTAGTCGAGCCCCGCGGGGCACGATCCGCCCGCAGCGTCACACGCAATTCCCTTGGAAGCAATTGCGCTACTCGCGTTGAAGGGCTCCATTAGATCGGAGCATTCAGCCAGACTCCGTCGGGTGCATCTTGAACGGATCTGGGCATTGAAATTCTCGATGTACTTGGGGGCCTTACTCCAGTTAGCAGGAACATTGACGGTTGGAAATACTGTGATGTAGCCGTCACCGGAGAAATCCAGCCCGGACGTTCCCTCGTCCTCCCAAGTGAAGCAAGACGACTTGCACGGCTTGCCCAGAAGATCAGCGTTGTTCATCAGACCCGTGGGGTCCGAGTTGGAGATGGGGCTGTTGTTGGCGTAGGCGTACCCGTTCATCTGGATCGGGTCCGCGATGTCGATGATCGGGTCGGCGGAGATGAAGCGGCCGGTGGCCGCGTCGTACTCGCGTGCCCCGATGTGCGTCAGGCTGCTGGCGACGTCGTCGATGCCGACGCCGAGGTAGCTGCGCTTGTCGGGCCAGGCGGACGGCTTGGGGCCGCGGAGATCGCCGTAGGGCTTGAAGGATCGGCGGGTGACCGGCTGGGTGCCGGACAGTTCGACGGTCGTGTTTGCCGTGCCGAGGTGGTCGGCGATCATCGCGTTGAGTTTGTGGCCCGTCGTGGAGCCGTTGCTCGTCGAGCGGATGACCGTGGGGGCGCCGGGGTGGGCGTAGGCACGTGTGGCCCGGGTGATGTTGCCCGTCGCGTTCGTGGTGAGTTCCGTCTCGCCCAGGTAGAGAACCGAGCCGGCGTCGGAGCGTTCGAGGAGACGGTTGCCGGCCGCGTCGTAGATGTAGGTGGTCGTGCCTGCCGGGGTCCACTGCTGGGCGGTTGCGCCGGCGCACGCGGCGAGTTGGAGGTCCGTGCCGTCCGCGGAGTTGGCTCCGGGAACGTTCAGGCACAGGCCCGTACTCGGGTTGTAGAGGGACTTGTCGCTCGTGCGCAGGACGAACTTCTGCGCTTCGCTGCCGCTGGTGCAGGTGCTCAGCTGGACCTGGGTCCCGCTGGCTGTGGCGCACTTGCCCAGGGACTTCAGGACGTCTCCGGTGCGCTCCCACTGCTGGCCGCTGCTGCTGTTGCAGGTGTAGAGCTGGATGGGAGTGCCGTCGGCGGTCTGGCCGCCCTGGACGTCGATGCACTTGTCGGCGAGGCCCTTGATCGGGCCCGCTGCCGTCTGCAGTGCCCCGGCGGTGTCGAGGCGGCCTTCGTGGTTCCAGGTGAGGCTCTGGGTGGTGCCGCCGACCCGGCGCTCGGTGGTGTTGCCTGTTTCGTCGTAGAGGTACTCGCCGCCGCCCTTGCCGACGGGGTCGGTGGTGGCCTTCCTCATCGTGTGGGGTTGGTAGATGTAGGACGGATTCACGCCGTTTCCGGTGACCGTCTCGCCGTACGTGTAGGTGGACTTGACGTCCTTGGTCGCGTCGGCCGGGTCGGGCTCGGTCATCGTGGCGCGGTTGCCGAGCCAGTCGAAGGTGAAGGACTGGCGGTAGGCGGTGGCTCCGGAGGAGACCGTGCCCGTGTAGGGGGTGGTAGCCGCGAGCGAGGACGTCAGGGCGGCGTCAGGGGCCGTCGTGTCCGCGAGTTCGTTGGGGGCGTCGGCGACCGGGCCGGAGGAGATCGTGTTATTGCCGTTGTGGCCCCATGTGCTGCCGTTGGACGCCTTGCAGCCGGTGCCGAGTTGGTTGGGCGTGATGTTCGAGGTCCAGGCATGCACCAGTTCGCCCATGGCGTCGTAGGTGTAGCACTGGGTGTCCCAGGTGTCCGTGCCGGTGGTTCCGCCGAAGTTGGCGGCCTGGGAAGTGATGAGGCCCGAGGTGTCGTACGCGTAGTAGCTGTCGTTGACCCGGTTGGGGCTGGCTGTTTCGCGGTCCGTGACGGTGCGCTGAAGCCGTCCGGTGTGCGGGTCGACGAAGTTCGTCGTCCAGACGCGGGAGGGCTGCGAACCGGTGACCGTGCGCAGCGGCTCGCCGAGGGGTGAGTAGGTGACGTCGGCTGTGTACCAGGTCAGGCCGGACGTCGATTCGGGCAGGCCGTCGCTGGTGTAGCGGGTGATGACCTTTTCCTGCGCGAGGCCGCCCTTCGCGGGCAGAGTGACGGACTCCAGCTTCCCCGTGGGCGTGTACGTGTAGCTGTACGGGTACGTGCCGGAGATCCCGCCGGTCATCGAGTTGGCGGGGATCACCGTCTCACGGCTGGTGACACGGTTCTCCGAGTCGTAGCCGGTGACGCGGTCGGTGTAGTCGCCGTTGATCGTGTGCCGCGTCGATGCGTACGGCAGGCCCTTGCCGCCGGGAGCGTCGTCGTAAGTGAACACCTTGGAGGGAACAGCGGTCGCGCTGCCCTCGCGGACGTTCGTCACCCGGCCCAGGTCGTCGTACTCGGTGAACGTGTCCAGGCCGCGCTCGTTCTGGACGTGGTTGGGCCGGTCCGCCGCGTCGTACCAGGTGTCCGTGGTGCCGGTGTCAGGGTCCTTGGCCGAGGTGACGCGGCCTCGGGCGTCGTGGGTGTAGGTCCAGACGTTGTCGGCCGGGTCCTTGACCTGCCTGCGGTTGCCTCGGTCGTCGTAGCTGTACGCCGTGATGCGGCCTGTGTCGGACGAGGAGGTGGCCTGGTTGTAGTGCTTGATCTGCGTGACGCGGCCGAGTGCGTCGAAGTAGGTCAGCGTCCGGGGCGCGGTGGAACCGACAGGGTCGACGTAGGTGCTGGTCAGGTTGTAGTAGGTGTACGTGGCGTACTGGAAGTGCTCGTCGTGGTAAACCGAGGTCCGGTACTCGCGCTCCAGTCCGTCGTAGCGGTGCTTGGTGGAGCTCGGGATGACGCTGGTCGACCTCGGCCGGAAGAACTGGGTGTCCGGTTCCCCCTTGGCCAGGTAGGGGCTGGTCTTCTCCCAGACCAGGCCGTGGTCGTTGTAGGCGGTGTCGACGACGATGCGGCCGGCACCGTGAGCCTCGGTCTGCTCCTGGACCACGCGGGCCAGGCCGTCGTAGAGGGTGACCGTCTTGGCGTAAGAGCCGTCGTCCTGGAGCGTGTTGACGGTGACGGCGGCCGGGAGGTTCTCCGCGGGCGAGGCGACGGCTGATTGGTAGCCGATTGTCACGTTGGGTGTCTTGCCGCCGGTCGAGCGCGATGGTGACCAGCCCTTGACGAGGCGGCCGAGAGCGTCGTACTCGTAGCGCGTCGTCCGGCTGTTGGGGTCCGTGACGGTGTGAACTTTCCCCGTGATGCTGGACACTCGTTGCTTACGCTGCGAGGGCGTGTTCTTGCTCGTGTCGCTGCCGGGTCTCCAGCGGGGTGAGGTAGC
>NZ_JBEXPR010000043.1:0-45317 GCF_040612135.1 Streptomyces sp. NPDC006458
CTCGTACTGGATGTACTTGGGTCTGTGCCCGGTGCGGCGAGAGGGCGTGCCGGGCGTCGCGACGGGGCGAACGTTGCCTGTCGGGGCACTAGGCGGCTCCGCCCCGGTGGTCGCCTTCCTCGTCGACGATCTCGGCGTCGACCACGCCGTCCTCTTCCGGCGAGGACGCGGTGGGCTGCTCGGTGCCGGGCTGTTGTCCGGTGCCGGATTGCTGTTCGGTGCCGGGCTGCTGTTCCGTGCCGGGTTGCTGTCCGGCCTGGGCCTTGGCGTACATGGCCTGGCCCATGCGCTGGCTGACCGAGGCCAGCTTCTCGATGCCGGCGCGCAGGGGGGCGGTGTCGGCGCGCTGGTCCAGCAGGGTCCTTAGTTCGGTGACGGCGGCCTCCACCTCGGCGCGGGTGTCGTCGGGGACCTTGTCGCCGCTGTCGCGCAGGAACCGCTCGGTCTGGTAGACGAGTTGCTCGGCCTGGTTGCGGGCCTCGGCGGCCTCGCGGCGGCCCCGGTCCTCCTCGGCGTACTGCTCCGCGTCCCGCATCATACGGTCGATGTCGTCCTTGGGCAGGGCCGAGCCGCCGGTCACGGTCATCTTCTGCTCGCGGCCCGTCGCGAGGTCCTTGGCGGAGACATGCATGATCCCGTTGGCGTCGATGTCGAACGCCACCTCGATCTGCGGCACGCCCCGCGGCGCGGGCGGCAGGCCGGCGAGATCGAAGGTGCCGAGCTTCTTGTTGTACTCGGCGATCTCGCGTTCGCCCTGGTAGACCTGGATGCCGACGGAGGCCTGATTGTCCTCGGCGGTGGTGAAGATCTCCGAACGGCGGGTCGGGATCGTGGTGTTGCGCTCGATCAGCCTGGTCATGATGCCGCCCTTGGTCTCGATGCCCAGGGACAGCGGGGTGACGTCCAGCAGCAGCACGTCCTTGACGTCGCCGCGGATGACACCGGCCTGGAGGGCGGCGCCGACGGCCACGACCTCGTCGGGGTTGACGCCCTTGTGCGGGTCCTTGCCGGTCAGTTCGCGCACCAGCTCGGTGACGGCGGGCATCCTGGTGGAGCCGCCGACCAGGATGACGTGGTCGATCGCGGAGAGCTTGAGGTTCGCGTCCTTCACCGCCTGGTGGAAGGGCCGCCGGCAGCGGTCGAGCAGCTCGGCGGTGAGCTCCTGGAACTGGGCACGGGTGAGCTTCTCCTCCAGGTGCAGGGGACCTTCGGCGGAGGCGGTGACGTAGGGCAGGTTGATGTTGGTCTCGCTGGAGCTGGACAGCTCGATCTTGGCGCGCTCGGCGGCCTCGCGCAGTCGCTGCACGGCCATCTTGTCCCTGCCGAGGTCGACGCCGTGCTGCCCCTGGAAGCGTGTGATCAGATGTTCGACGACGCGCTGGTCCCAGTCGTCGCCGCCGAGGTGGGTGTCGCCGTTGGTGGCCTTGACCTCGATGACGCCGTCACCGATCTCCAGCAGGGACACGTCGAAGGTGCCGCCGCCCAGGTCGAAGACCAGCACGGTCTGCTCCTCGCCGCGGTCCAGTCCGTAGGCGAGGGCGGCGGAGGTCGGCTCGTTGATGATCCGCAGCACCTTCAGGCCCGCGATGTCCCCCGCCTCCTTGGTGGCCTGCCGCTGGGCGTCGTCGAAGTAGGCGGGGACGGTGATCACGGCGTCGGTGACGTCCTCGCCGAGATAGGCCTCCGCGTCCCGCTTGAGCTTCTGCAGCACCCTGGCCGACAGTTCCTGGGCCCGGTAGCGGGTGCCGTCCACGGAGCCCTGCTCCGGGAAGCGCCACCGGGCGTCGCCCATGTACCGCTTGACCGAGCGCGCGGTGCGCTCGACGTTGGTGACCGCCTGCCGCTTGGCGACCTCCCCGACCAGTACCTCGCCGTTCTTGGCGAAGGCCACGACCGAGGGCGTGGTCCGCGCGCCCTCCGCGTTCGCGACGACGGTGGGCTCACCGCCCTCCAGCACGGCCACCACCGAGTTGGTGGTCCCGAGATCGATCCCGACCGCACGTGCCATCGCCGTCCCCTTCCGCCAGGGCCTGCCCGATCGCCTGCACCTCCAGCACAAAACTTGAGCGCCTTCTTGTCAATGGGGCATGGAGGCGTGGGCGGCGGTCAGGGGGGCGTCCGGTCCGGGCCGCTCCCGGCCGCCGCCTCCCGCAGCGCCACGGCACGCCGCGGCCGGTCGGTGATCAGCACGTCGACGCGCGGGTCGGCCAGGAAGGACCGCATGAGCAGGTCGTCGTTGACCGTCCACACCATGGCGAACAGACCGTGCCGCGCGGCCTCGCGCAGCACCCCGGCACGGGCCAGCCGCCGGTGCACGGCCACCCCGTGCGCCCCGCAGGCCCGCACCCGGCGCAGCGGGAACAGCTCGCTCAGCCGGGTCGGGGCCAGCCGCGCGGCCCCCACCTCCTTGCGGTCGCGCCCCAGCGACAGAGCCGTGCGGACGCCCGGGAAGGCACGGGTGATCGCCGTGACGGAACGATCCTCCAGGCTCGTCGCCACGAACCCGTCCCGCCCGAGCAGGGCCGTCGCCCGGTCGATCACCGTGTGCTCGTAGCCGGTCTCCTTGAGGTCCAGATGCCCGACGAGCCTCCCGGCGATCAGCGCCATCACCTCGTCCACGACCGGCACCCGGTACCCGGCGCGCTCACACAGCTCGGCGTGGCCGATCCGGGCCACCTCGGGGCCCGTGCCGCCCGCGCGGGCGTCGTGGTGGACGACGAGGACACCGTCGGCGGTGCGCCGGATGTCGAACTCGGCGTACTCCGCGCCCGAGCGCAGCGCGTCCTCGTACGCCGCCCAGGTCGCGGCCCCGTGGTGCTCGCTGCCGCCCCGGTGCGCGGACACGGCGGGCCGGGAGGCGGCCTCGGCGGTCACGGCCCGGCCGGGGGGCGGGGCGCGGGCAGGGGCGAGGCGGGCGCGGGGCCGGGCGGCGTCCCCTGCGGGCCGGGCGAGGGGGCCGGGCCCCGGTCGCGGTCCGGCCGGCGGCGCAGCCGCAGCCATCCGACGGCGACCAGCAGCACGAAGGGCAGCCAGGCCGCCGCGTACGCCCACCCGTACTCGCCCACGTCGAGGACTGAGTGGCTGTCGTCGATGTCGGAGGCGTTGGCGCCGAAGAAGGCCAGCAGCAGGGTCGGCGGGAGGGCGATCAGGGTGGCCACGGCGAGCAGGCCGGAGACGATGCCGTCGCGGCGCTCCTTCTCGTCGGCGAGGGCGGCGTCATGGCTCGCCGAGCGCGCGGCGATGACCGAGGTGAGCCGCTCGATCATGCGGGCGGAGTTCTCCAGGCTGTCGCGGATGCCGAAGGACTCGCCGAGGGAGGACTGGAAGCCCTCGGTGAGCATCTCCGGGATCAGCAGGGAGTCGACATAGGCCTCCACGCCGAACGCCAGGTCCAGCTGGAGCTCGTTGACACCCGCCGACAGTTCGGAGATCAGCTCGCGGGCCGCGCGCGGGGAACCGGTGGTCGCCTGCTGGTTGAGCCGCATCATCTCGAAGGACTTCAAGCGGGTGCGCTGGAGCACGGCGAGGGCGGACAGCATGCCGACGGCGACCAGGGTGAGGGCGTTCTCCACGTGCGGCGCCCAGCCGGCCTGTACGGAGACCCCGCGGCCGTGCGCGGCCAGGGTCACGCCCTGGATGTACAGGTGGGGCGGCACGCTGATGCCGGGCCGCGGGGCGCCGGGCAGCTTGCCGCGGTAGATCAGCTCGTTCAGCGGCTCGGCCAGGGCGCTCCGGCCGGAGCCCGCCGCGGTGAGCAGCTCGGCGAGCAACTGGCCGCCGGGCAGCACGAGTTGGTGGACGTTCTGGCCGAAGGCCAGCGGCTCGGGCAGGGCCAGGCGGGCCCGGACCACGTCCAGCAGGGGCCGCCCGCCGAGGGTGAACGCCTCGCGTTCGAAGCAGGTGGCCGCGAGCCAGGGAGCGAGGGCGGCGGTCGAGGTGTCGACGGCGAAGTCGCAGTCCAGCACCAGGGTGGCGTCCCCGCGCGGGGTCGTGACGACGACCATCCCGGCACCCGCGAGGCGCAGTCCGTGGTCGCCGCCCGGCAGTCCCAGGTCCGCCGGGTCGACGGACTCGGCGAGCACCGGCACGGGCAGCACCGTGTCCCCGGAGCGCAGATGCGAGCCGAACCGCCCGAAGTCCAGCCGGTCGATGAGCCTGTCGATGGCGAGGGCCGGGTCGATCCGTCCGGTCAGGCTGAACAGCAGCCGTACGCGGGTCGCGGTGCGTGTGGCGGAGTCGAGTGCCGTGGTCGAAGCGGAGATGCCCTGGACCATCGCCCTCCCTTTCCCGTCCGGCCGCCGTGCGAACCGCCGTGCGGCCCGCCGGGGAGGCGGGCCGCACGGGGTGTCGCGCGGACTCAGGCCAGCTTGGCGTCCAGCGTGATCGGCACGGCCTTCAGGGCCTGGCTGACCGGGCAGTTGGCCTTGGCGTCCTGGGCGGCGGCGACGAAGGCGTCGTTGTCGAGGCCCTCCACCGTGCCCTCCACGGTCAGGTGGATGCCGGTGATGCCCTCGCCCGGCTGGAAGGTGACGTCGGCCGAGGTGACCAGCTTGGTGGGCGGCGTGCCGGCGCCGGCCAGGCCGTGCGACAGCGCCATGGAGAAGCAGCTGGAGTGGGCCGCGGCGATCAGCTCCTCCGGGCTGGTCTTGCCGTTGGCCTGCTCGGCGCGCGACGGCCACGACACCGGCTGCTGCCCGATACCGGAGGAGTCGAAGGTGACGACTCCGTTGCCCTCGAGCAGGTTGCCTTCCCAGACGGTGTGTGCGGAGCGCGTGGTTGCCACGATTGTTCCTTTCGCAAGTTCTGGATGCGGTCCCGCTTCCGGGGGCCCTCGCCCCTATCCGATCACATTCCGGCTCAACGCACCCGGAACACCGGCCCACGCGCGGTGAACGGCAACCGGGCGTTCTGGGGAATCAGATAGGCGTGTTCGCGCCGCACCCGCAGAACGTCGCACCAGCCGTCGGTGATCACCAGGACCGGCGCGCCCGGCGGGAAGTCGTCGGCGCGGTGCAGCAGGTCGATCCCCGGTTGCAGGACCGTGCCCCCGCGTCCGCGCACCCGCACGCGCCCGGCGATCTCGGTGACCGGCAGATAGCCCGCGTCGTGCGGGGCGGCGTCACAGAACACCACTCGCGCGGCGGGCACATCGCGGGCCTCGGCGTAGGAGGCGATGGCGCCGAGCGCCTTGCCGAGCAGGACCCGGCCCATGGAGCCGGAGGTGTCCAGGACGACGCCGAAGGTGCAGCGCGCGACCTCCTCGGGCGGGAGGTAGCGGCCCGCGCGCGGGATGCCGGGCGTGGACGCCTGGCGCCGGGCGGGGCGGGCGTAGGACCGCAGCGGCTCGGGGCGTGGCACGAACTCGTCGAACCAGCGGGCGAGTTGCGCGTCCCAGGGCAGCGGCGGATGGCTGAGGGCGCGGATCTCCTCGATCAGGCCGCCGGGCAGGAAGCCGCGCTCCTGCCCTTCGTGCAGATCGAGTCCGCGGGCGAGGCCCCGGCGGTAGAACTCGTCGAGGTCGACGTGGTCGCCGGGCGCGCCGAGCGGGCCGCCGAGGACGTCGCCGGCGCCCTTGCCGCGCAGGGTGGCCAGGCGTCGTGCCCGGCGCAGGTCGCCCGCGATGCGGTCGTAGACCTCCTCCGCGGACAGGCCGGCCAGCTCCGGGTCGTGGAGCAGCCCTTCGGGCATGGTGCCGACCCGCATCTCGCGCAGCCAGCCGTTGATGACGTAGTCGCAGGCGATGTTGAACAGCAGCGGGTCTCGGGTGCCGCAGCGGTCCTGGTGGCGCAGGGCGGCGTGCAGCATCTCGTGGGCGAGGACGAACCGCCATTCCTCGTCGTCGAAGTGGCACAGGGGGTTGATGTAGATCTCCCCCGACAGGGCGTCCACCGCGGCGATCGCGATGCCGTGGGCGCGGGCGATCTCGGCGTCGGCGACGAGGGTGATGCCGGAGGCGATGCCGCCGAGCAGGGGGTAGGAGGAGACGAACCAGCTCAGCGCCCGCTCCCAGGGCCGGCGCCGGGTGGGGCCGCCGTGCATCGAGTCGCGGCGGCCGCCGGCCAGGTCCATGGCGGTGGACAGGGTGCGGGTCAGCGCGTTCGCGAAGGCGAGCTGCCAGTCGGGCACCTGGCCGTTCCAGCTGCTCCAGGTCACGAGGAGCTGGTCGGGCTCCTCGCGCTGGTAGGGCGCCGGGATGCCGTCGCGGCGCCACAGGGCGGCGAGGCGTTCCTCGTCGCCGTCGGGGTAGGCGGCGGGCAGGTCCTCGGGCGGGCGGCCGACCTTGAAGGTCAGCAGGAAACGGTCGACGACCGCGCAGCGCGCGGCCCGTTCGAACCTGTCGGGCTGCGGGCGCTCGTGGCCGGCGGCGGGGACGTGTCCGAAGCCGAGGTGGAGCACGGCGTGGGCGATGGCCCAGGCCCAGTCGGCGGGTTCGGCGTGGACGGTGGGGTGCAGATGCACGGTGCCGTTGGAGTCGACGCGTGCGAGGCCCTGCCGGGGCGCGGCCCGGCACTCCGGGTCGCGGCAGGTCTTCGCCTCGACGGCGGCGAGCGCCGGGTTGGCCCACGCCATGCGCAGCCCGTCGGCGCAGGCCTCGGCGGCCGGGTCGGTCCTGTGCTGCCGGCCCCGCCGGGCGGCGGCGCGGCTCACCGCCGGGCCTCGACCAGCCGGGGCATGTCGCGGGCGGCCTCGACGAGGAACCAGGCGGGCAGGACCGGGTTGCCGTCGGCGTCGGAGGCGATGACGCTCTGGGCGACCTCGACGGAGATCTCGGCGAGCTGCACCAGCAGGGACTTGGCCCGGTAGGCGGTCTGGCGGCCGTTCGCCGACAGGTGCTCCCTGGAGTCGGGCAGGTCCTTGAGGAGGCGGCCGCGGAAGGACTCGGCGAGGTAGTACAGCAGGTCGCGGTCCTCCGTGCGGGCGGGCCAGCGGGCGTCGCCCTTGAGGATCGCCTCGATGCCGAAGCGGCTGCGCACGATCTTGACGTAGCCGCAGAACGCGGTGGCGTGCCGGGGGGTGAGGGTGCCGTGCGCGAGGACCTTCAGCGTCTCCTCGTCGAGGTCCGCGCCGAAGGAGTGCAGGGCGTCGGAGAGCATGTGCCAGGAGCGCGGGGTGGAGAACGGCTCCTCGGTCCTGGGCGGCTTGGACCACAGGTGGTCGGGCCGGTCGGTGAGGTGGTCCAGGATCCAGGGGTGGATGCCGTGGCCCGCCGCCCACACCAGCCAGTCCTTCGGCGAGGCCTGAAGGTGGACGTGCGTGAGCCGGTTGACCAGCGCGGAGGCGATCGGGCGGGCGAGGGCGTTGTCGGTGGAGCGGTTGCCCGCGCCGATGACGATCGAGCCCTCGGGCAGTTCGTAGTTCCCGATACGGCGGTCCAGGATCAGCGAGTAGAACGCCTTCTGGACGTCCGGCGTGGCCGCGTTCAGCTCGTCCAGGAACAGGCAGTACGGCTCGTCGCGGGCGATGGCCTCGGGCGGGCAGAACACCGAACGCCCGTCCCGGATCTGCGGCACCCCGATCAGGTCCTCGGGCGCGAGCTGCGTGCCCAGCAGACTGACGCACTCCAGCCCGAGGGACTCGGCGAACTCCCTTACCAGGGAGGACTTTCCGATGCCGGGCGCTCCCCACAGGAACACCGGCCGTACGGTGGCCAGGCCGAGCAGCAGCTCCGGGACGCGGGCGGGGGTGACGGTGACGGCGGCCTGCAACGCAGGGGCTCCTCAAGGGGGTTGGGGGGCGTATGCGTTCACAAGTGTGTGTGTACGGCCCCGTGCGCGCAGCCGAATTATCCGGCGCCCCCTACGCGAAGCCGAAGGGTGCGGGCCTCTGCGCGAAGCCGAACCGTCCGGGCCTGCGCGCGAAGCCGGGCCCTCCGGCGGCCCCGCTCCCGCAGCGCGGCCGGCCGCGTCACGCGCTCTTGTCCTGCACGAACCCGTCCGGCACCGGGAGGGACGCGATGTCACCGGGCTTGGACCGCGCGCCGTCCAGGGGCACCTGGGGGCCGTCCGACTCGCGCAGCCAGCGGCGCAGCACACGGTGGACCCGCTCGGCGCCCGCGATGTCGGCGGGCGGCGCCGAGAGCGCGAGCGGCGACAGCAGAAACGGCCGGCCCTGGGCGCCGCCGAGCCCGCCGTGCGAACCGATCTGCTCCTCGAAGGCGAGCACCTCGCCGTCGACCGGGTCGTGGAAGGAGTTGACCATGATGTCGGCGGTGTGCGGGAAGGAGTGCGTGCGCCGGACCGCGTCGGCGGCGCCGGGCCCGAAGGGGGCCAGCGGGCCGCGTCCGTCGGCCAGTTCCGCGACCGGGATCTCGGCGCCGTACGCCCCGAGCAGCACGCCGCCGTGCCGCTCGCTGCGCACGAGGAGGAAGCCGATGCCGGGGTGGTTGGCGAGGGTCGGCAGCAGCGCCGGGTGGCGGGCGTCGATCTCCTCCTTGGTCATGCGGTGCGCCACGTCCGGGAAGGAGATCAGGCCGAGGTTGCCGGAGGCCAGCACGATCGGCTCGGTGCGCCGCGAGGGCGGATACGGTTCGGCCCGCTCCTCGACGGGCCGGCGCAGCGCCGCGCGCACGGCCGCGCGTGCCTCGGCCCCGCTGTGGGTGCGGCTCGCCCGGCGCGGCACGGGCAGTCCGCAGCCGGCCCGGACGAGGTCGGCGAGGGTCAGGCCGTAGCGGGCGCGGAAGGTCTCGCCGGGGCTCTGGCCGTGGTCGGAGAGCAGGACCAGCCGGTAGGGCCGAGGGGCGTGCTCGGCGACCTTCTCGATCAGCGCGAGCGACCGGTCGAGCCGGGCGAGGACCTTCTCGGCGTCCCGGCTGCACGGTCCGGAGTGGTGGGCCACCTCGTCGTAGGCCACGAGGTCGGCGTAGACGGCGGTGCGGCCGGCGAACAGGTCGCCGGTGACCGCCGCGACGACGACGTCCCGCTCCACGACGGTGGCGAAGGCGCGGACGAAGGGGTAGAGCCCGCCGCGCTTGACCCGGGGGCGCTGCTTGCGCAGCCGGGCCCGCGCGGACTGGCCGATCTCGCGGCCCGCCTCGGCGACGAAGGACAGGGCGGTGCGCACGGCGTTGGCCGGGTCGGAGAAGTAGGCGAAGTACCCGGCGCGCGAGCGGGTCTCGCGGCTGCGCCGGCGCGCGGCGATGGACAGCACCAGGGCCTGCTCGTCGGCGCCGCCGCTGAACAGGTTGCCCCGGCTCGCCCCGTCGGCGGTGAGCAGTCCGCCGTCCCCGGTGCGCTCGACCGCGCGGCGCTGGAGCTCGGCGGCGCTGGTGGGCCGATTGCAGACCATGACGACCCGGCTGTCCTTCTCGTACCAGCGGAAGGCGGGCACGTCGAAGGTGCTGCCGTGCAGGATGCCGAGCTGGCTGGCGCCGGTCTGGCTGGACCAGTCGGTGCGCCAGGAGGTGAGCCGGTGGGTGGCGGGCCTGCCGGGGCCGCCGTCCAGCCAGCGTGCCACGGTCGGCATCAGTCCCTTGCCGACGGCGTCCGCGAGCACGTCGTGGCCCACGCCGTCCAGTTGCAGGAACAGCGTGCCGGGCGTGACCGGGCCCGCCGGCCGGTCTCTTCGGCGACGGTCGGCGAGGCGGTACAGGCGGCGGCGGTAGGCGTCGTCCTCGCGCACGGCGAGCGCGGCACCGGTCGCGGAGGCGACCGCGGACATCACGGCGGCGACCACCACCGCGGTCTCCCAGGTCGCGCCGCCCTGCTCGGCCGGGTTCAGCCGCAAGGCCACCAGCAGCAGGGCGCCGTTGAGGAAGAACACCAGCAGGCCGAGCACGAGTGCCGGGACGAGCAGCAGCAGGCGTACCAGGAGCGGCCAGGCCAGCGCGGACAGCAGACCGAAGGCGCCCGCGCCGAGTGCGGCGGTGACGGCGATGCTGGTGGCGCTGTCGCCGTCGGCGGACTGGAGCTGGAAGTCGGGCAGGAGGCCGGCGAGCACGAGCATGGTGAGGGTGGACACGGCCCACACCGCGGTGCTCCGGCCGATCTGGCTCATGACCCGCCGCCAACGCCGTCCCAGCACCCCGTGCACCTCACGTCCCGGCCCGTCGCCGTTGCGGGCCCGCTGTCCAGCGTGTCACACCGGCCCGCGGAAACGGTTCGCCGGCCCGGCGGGCAGCGGGGAGTGTGCCAGGTCCGCGGGTCACGGCCCCTCCGGGCGGTACGGCGGCACGGTGAGCGGCCGCGCCTCGCGCGGTACGGCGGCGGGGTCAGCGGCCGTCGTACCCCGCGGTCGGCATCGACAGCCTGCGGTGCACCATCGCCTTCATCCGGGCGTCGTAGGCGGGCTCGGCGCAGTCCACCGTCTCCACGCGCACTCCGCGCCGGGCGCACTCCGCGGTGAACTCCTCCAGGGAGGCGAGCGCCGACTCCAGTACCCGCGGGCTCGGTGCCACGAACAGGTCGAGCCCCGGCCGGACCCCGTCCCACAGGGCGCGGTGGTCGGGCCGCAGCCTCCGTACGAGCAGCTCGCGCGCGACGACGTAGCCGCGCTCGGCCGCCCAGCGGGCGCACATGGCGTGCTGGCCCCGGGAGTCCACCAGGAAGGGGTCGGCCTCCAGCTCCTCCAGCGGCGTCAGGCTCGCGATGGCCGTGACCTGGACGACCGCCGCGTCCGGCCGGCCGAGAACACCTCGCGGCTTTCCCATGGCGTCCCCCTCACCTCCGGGTTTCGCCGCCGACCCTACTCCTGCACGTAGGCTTCGGGGGAGTCGCGCGAAAGGGGCGGAAGGGTGCCGGTGGAGATCACCTGGTGGGGCCACGCCACCTGCACGGTCGCGGACTCGGACGTACGCGTCCTCACCGACCCTCTGTTCGCCCGCAGACTCGCGCATCTGCGCCGCCGGCGGGGCGCGTTGCCGCCGCCCGGGGCATGGACCGCGGACGTGGCGCTGGTGTCCCACCTGCACGCCGACCATCTGCATGTGCCGTCGCTGGCGCGGCTCGCGCCGGGCACGCGCCTGCTCGTGCCCCTGGGCGCGCGCCGGTCCGTGCCCACTCTGCGCCGGCTCAGCCACCTGCGGATCAGTGAGATGGCACCGGGCGACGAGACGCGGATCGGGGACGTTCTGGTCCGTGCCGTGCCCGCCGCGCACGACGGACGGCGGCTGCCGGTGGGACCGCACCGCTCCCCCGCGCTCGGCTATGTCGTCGAGGGCGAGGCGCGCACCTACTTCGCCGGGGACACCGGCCTGTTCGACACGATGGCCAAGGAGGTGGGGCCGGTCGACGTGGCGCTGCTGCCGGTGGGCGGCTGGGGGCCGTACCTCGGTGCCGGGCATCTGGACGCGGGGCGGGCGGCGCAGGCGCTGGCCCGGCTGGGGGCGGGCAGCGCGGTGCCGGTGCACTACGGCACGTACTGGCCCATCGGGCTGGACGCGGTGCGCCCGCACGAGTTCCACGCACCCGGCGAGGAGTTCGTGCGGCTGGCCGCCGAGAGCGCGCCGGGCGCGGCGGTGCACCGGCTCGGGCACGGGGAACGGGTGCGGGTGGAGGTCGCACGGTGACCTGGCTCGCGGCGGCCTCCTCGTCCGTCTCGACCGGGTCGACGCAGCAGGCCATCGGCTATCCCACGCTGTTCCTGCTGGTGCTGGTCGGGGCGCTGGTGCCGGTGGTGCCGACCGGGGCACTGGTGTCCTCCGCCGCGGTGGTGGCGTTCCATCAGACCGCGCCGTTCTCGCTGGCCCTCGTGTTCGTGACGGCTTCGCTGGCCGCGTTCCTCGGGGACGTGGCGCTGTACTGGCTGGGGCGGCGCGGGATCGGGTCGCGGAACGGCTCACGGTGGCTGGGGGCGATCCGCTCGCGTGCGCCCGAGGACCGGCTGGAGCGGGCGCAGGGCAAGCTGGCCGAGCACGGGGTGGCCGTGCTGGTGCTGTCGCGGCTGGTGCCGGCCGGGCGGTTGCCCGTGATGCTGGCCTGTCTGCTGGCCGAGTGGCCGCTGCGGAGGTTCGTGCGGGGCAATCTGCCCGCCTGCCTCGCCTGGGCGCTTACGTATCAGCTGATCGGCATTCTGGGCGGGTCGTTGTTCCCCGAGCCGTGGCAGGGAGTGGTCGCGGCGATCGCGCTGACACTGGTGATCAGCGTGGCGCCGGGTGTGTGGCGGCGCGTGCGGGCGAGCGGCTGAGGCGGGGCGGGAGCCTGTCAGACACTGCTCCCTTCGGTCGCCTCAAGCACCCGTGAACCCCCGATCGGCAGGTCCCACAGGTCCGCCCGCTGCAGACCCGCCTTCTGCCACGCCTCCCGCACCCTCGTCAGCGGCTCCAGCACCGGTTCCGCCGAGAGGATGAAGGTGCCCCAGTGCATCGGGGCCATCCGGCGGGCGCCGAGGTCCTGGGCCGCCCGGACCGCCTCCTCCGGGTCGCAGTGGACGTCGCGGAGCCACCAGCGGGGGTCGTAGGCGCCGATGGGCAGCAGGGCGAGGTCGATGCCGGGGTAGCGGCGGCCGATACGGGAGAACCAGTGGCCGTAGCCGCTGTCACCGGCGAAGTGGACGCGCCTGCCTTCGGACGAGGTGAGGACCCAGCCGCCCCACAGGGTGCGGCAGGTGTCGGTGAGGCTGCGCTTGGACCAGTGATGGGCGGGGACGAAGTCGAAGCGGACCCCCTTCAGTTCGGCCGCCTCCCACCAGTCCAGCTCGGTGACGGCGGTGAAGCGGCGGCGGTGGAACCAGCGGCCGAGGCCCGCGGGTACGAACATCGGGGTGTCGCGCGGGAGTCGGCGCAGGGTGGGCGCGTCGAGGTGGTCGTAGTGGTTGTGGCTGATGACGACCGCGTCGACGCGCGGCAGGGCGCTCCAGGCGATGCCCACGGGGGTGACCCGGGCCGGGGTGCCGAGGATACGGCGGGACCACACCGGGTCGGTGAGGATGGTCAGACCGCCGATCCGCAGCACCCAACTGGCGTGTCCCGCCCAGGAGACGGCGACGGTGCGGGCGTCCACGCGGGGCAGGGGGCCGGGTTCGAAGGGGAGCAGTGGGATGTCGGCGAGGCCCTCGGGGCGGGGGCGTAAGGAGCCCTCGCGGGCGAAGCGGGCCAGTGCTTTCAGGCCGGGCAGCGGGGCGGTGAGCCGGTCGTGGAAGGTGCGCGGCCAGACCCGGCGGCCGCCCAGGGGGCGGGGTTCGGCCAGGGGTGGAAAGGGCGGGGCGAGGGGGGATTCGGTGAGCGGTGACACGGCGGCGGGGGTCTCCCGGGTGCCTGCCGGAGGGGCGGCACCGGTGGTGGTCGACTCGGGCTGCTGCGTCATCGAGGCGGCTCCCATCGCTGAGCGTCGGCGCGGAGTTCTTCGAAGACCGTCTGCACCTTGGTCAACGCGCGCTGCGCGTGCGGCAGTTCCAGCGGCGCGGGTGAACCGAGGCTCTGTGCCCGCTCCTCGTCGGTGCCGCCGAGCACCGGGGCGGTGGCCAGCCGGACGCGCGGCGCGGCCAGGTCGTCCCCGAAGCGCTGCCCGCCGGGTGTCGGCATGCCGAGCCGGGCGGAGAGGAAGTCCTCCAGTTCCTGGGCGTCGCCGACGCCGTGCGCGGACAGGGCGGCGCGCAGCGGGCCGAGGTCGGCGTAGAGGTGGCGGCCGGCCTGCGGCGGCCTGGCGAGGGCACCGGCCCCGACGACGGCGGAGTGCAGGGCGGCGGCCACGCGCGCGTGCAGGCGTACGGTGGCCGTGACGCGGGAGGTCACGGGCTCGGGCTCGGCGAGGGCGTAGGCGGCCGCGGCGGCGACCGGGCCGGCCACGCGGGCGCCGAGGGCGGTGAGGACGTCGAGCACGCGCGCGTGCAGGGCGGCTCCGGCGTCCCCGGCGGGGAAGCGGGCGACGGCGGCCGGCCAGGCGACGGGCAGCAGCGCGCCGGCCAGATCGCTCACGACGGTGACCCGGTCGGGGAGCATCTCGGCGGGGCTGAGCAGGACGGTGGCGGCCGGGTCGTGCAGGGTGTCGCGCCAGGTCTCGTCGCTGACCATGTGCAGTCCCTCGCCGGCCGCGGCCTCCACCGCCTCGTGCAGCACCTCGGGCGGGGCCACCGTGCCGGTGGGGTCGTCGGCGACGGACAGCACCACCAGCCGCGGGTCGCCCCCCTCCTCGCGCACCCGGCGCACGGTCTCCAGCAGGGCGTACGGGTCGGGTACACCGCCGCACTCGGCGGGGGTCGGCACATGGAAGAGGGGTCTGCCGAGCAGCCGGGCGTACGGGGCCCACCAGGCGGCGCAGGGCCGGGGCACGAGCACGTCGCCGCCGAGCGCGGCGGTCAGCGCGAGCAGCAGCGACGGGGCGCCGGGCCCCGCGGCGGCGCGTTCGGGCCGGGTCTCCAGTCCGCGCCGCTCCCAGTAGCCGCAGGCCGCTTCCAGCAGGTGCGGGCCGCCGCCGACCGGCTCGGCGCCGCCGCGGCCGGCCGCCGCCGCGAGGACGGCGCACAGCTCGGGCAGTACCGGAAGCCCGTCGTCGGGCAGTGGCGGCCCGTACCGGACGGGCCCGTGTCCTTCCGCGTCCGTCCGCCGCATGCGCACCTCCGCGTGCTGCTGCCGTGTCGTCTGCCTGCCGTGCCGCACGACGGGGGCCGGGCCGCGGCTCGGTCCGTGTGCCGCACGGGGCGCCGTAGGTCTCTCGGGGCTGTGCGTACCCAGGCGGGGGCCTGGTCAGGCGTCCCGGCCGGGGGTCCTGCGGCGCAGCCGGTACACGGCGCCGCCGGCGGCGACCGCGATGAAGAAGCCACCGGCGACCAGGGCCGGGACCGAGTCGGTGAAGGCGCCGCCCTCGCCCGCCCGTACGCCGCGCTGGACCGGCGGCGCGGGCGGGCAGGTGCCGGAGTGCGGCTCGGGGCAGGGCTCGGGCGGGCAGGTGGCGCCGTGGGAGTCGGGACAGGGCTCGGGCGGGCAGGTGGCGCCGTGGGAGTCGGGACAGGGCGGTTTGGGCGCGTCGCGGGTGACCGTGAAGGTGGCGCTCCACGGCTTGCCCTGGCCGCCGGGCGCGGCCGGGCAGGTTCCGTCGACGGTCCAGGCGGTGTCCGGCCCGGTGCCCGCCGGGTCGCTCTCCAGGTCGGCGGCGGGGGCGATCTTCGCGGTGCCGCGGTAGGCGGGGCCGGCGAGCGTGTCGAGGCCGGCCGGGACCAGATGGAGGGCGACGGTGCCCTCGTCGAAGGCCTCCGACGTGGCGTCCAGGCTCGGCGGAGGGTTCCCGCCGCCGGCGTCGCAGGTGACGGAGACGGTGACGGTGCCGCCGGGCTGCGCGGTGGCGGGGCTCACCTCGGCGGCCGGGTCGGCCCACACCAGCGGGGCGGCACCGGCCAGGACGGCGCCGGTCATGGCAGCGACGGACAGGACTCGGGCGGTGCGGCGCATACGCAGGGCTCCTCGGGCCGACGGCTGCGGGGCACTTCGTTCGCGCCCCGCAGCCATCACAGCCCGCCCCGTCGAGCCCCGCGCGCGGCCGGGCACCATCAGTGGGACACACGCGGCCGACCGGGTGAATCCGAGTGCGGCTATGCCGCGTCGCGCATCACCTGGTCGCGCAGTCGGTTACAGCAGCGGCTGATCAGACGGGAGACGTGCATCTGGGAGATGCCGAGCTCCTCCGCGATCCTGCTCTGGGTCATGTCGTCGAAGAAGCGCATGTAGAGGATGGCCCTCTCCCGCTCGGGCAGGGCGGCCAGCCGCGGCCTGACGGCCTCGCGGTCGACGACCGTGTCGAGGGCGGGGTCGGTCGAGCCGAGGGCGTCACCAAGGCTGCTGCCGTCCTCGCCGCCGGGCGGCGCGGCGTCGAGCGAGAGCGCGTTGAAGCTCTCCAGTGCCTCCAGCCCGGCCTTGACCTCGTCCTCGCCGAGGCCGGTGTGCCCGGCGATCTCGGCGACCGTGGGGGTACGGCCGAGGTGGCCGAGGTCCTGTACGGCGAACCGGACCCGGTTGCGCAGGTCCTGGACCCGGCGTGGCACGTGCAGGGTCCACATGTGGTCGCGGAAGTGGCGCTTGAGCTCACCGGTGACAGTGGGAACGGCGTAGCTCTCGAAGGCGTGGCCGCGCGCGGCGTCGTACCGGTCGACGGCCTTGACCAGGCCCAGTGCCGCGACCTGGCGCAGGTCCTCGTAGCTCTCGCCGCGGCTGCGGAAGCGTCCGGCGAGGCGGTCGGCCATGGGCAGCCAGGCCTCGACGATCTCCCCTCTCAGCGCGTCGCGCCGCGGGCCGGGCGGCAGCTGGGCGAGGGTGCGGAAGGCCTGGGCGGTGTCGGGGGCGTCGTCGTGAGGGTGGTGCTTCGCAGGTGCTGTGGTTCGCATGATGCGTCGCAACTCCCTTGCGGGTGTGCTGGATGGGACGGTCACCGTGGTTAGCCGTCCGCGGCCCGGCAGGACGCGCGCGGGCTGCGGCAACCGCTCCCACGGACGTGCCTCCGGTCCGAAGCACTCTGTGTCCGCCTGCCCGCGCGCCGTGGTCGCAAACAAAAACGATCCGCCGGGCGAACCACGGTGTCGCCCCCGTCGGGCCGGGTACGCGGTCGGCGACCGCCGACGATCTGGAGGAATCAGTCATGCAACGAGGCAGCGACCGGTTGAGCGTGCATCGCGACGAGGAGATGAAGCACCAGCTCAAGGAGCTGCTCAGGTCGGGTCACCCCACGCGGGTCGAGGATTGGCACGACCCGGAGCCCGTCGCCGAGGACGATCCGCGGCTGGCGGGCGGGCCCTCGGCACCGGCCTCGGCGTCCGAGGCGCGGCTGGAGCTGGGCCGGATGCTGGGGCGCTCCGCGTTCCCGGCGGGCCCCCGGGAACTGATCGGCGTGCTCCGTGACCGCCACGCCCCCGACGCCCTGATCGAACCCCTGTACGACCTCCCCCGCTCGGCCCGCTACCGCAACGTCCAGGAACTGGCGGAGGCACTGACCGGCGGCGAGGGCCCGCGAGGAGGCCGCGGACGCTGAGCACCACGAGGAAACCGGAGGCCCTGAGGGGTCCGGGGAGGGGCGCGGGCGGCGAGGGTCCCAGGGAGGGCCCGCAGGCGCCGAGCGCCGCGAGGAGACCGCAGGCGCCGAGGGTCCCGGGGAGGGGCCGCAGGCGCCGAGGGCCCCCGGGCGGGCAGAGGGCACCAAGGGGCCCGGGGGGCCGCAGGCGCCGAAGACCACTGCGAACCGCGCGCGCCGAGGGTCCCCGGGCGGGCAGAGGGCGCGAAGGGTCCCGGGTGGCCGCAGGCTCCGAGCGCCACAAGGCGACCTCAGGCGCCGAGGGTGCCGGGGAGGGGCCGCAGGCGCCGAAGACCACAAGGCGAACCGCGCGCGCCGAGGGTCCCCGGGCGGGCAGAGGGCACCAAGGGTCCCGGGGGCCGCAGGCGCCGAGCGTCACAAGGCGGCCGCAGGCGACGGAGGCCACAACGCGGAGGGCCGCAGGCGCTGAGGACCGCGACGCGGGGCGAGCCGCAGTCGCTCAGGGCCACGCGGGGCGCCGCGGGCGCCGAGGGTCCCGGGGGGAGCCGCGGGCGCTGAGGAGCACAAGGAGACCGCAGGCGCTGAAGGCCACAAGACGGAGAGCCGCGGACGCCGAGAACGCGAGGAGAGCCGCGGGGCGCTCAGTGCCACACGGAGGGCCGCAGGCAGCGAGGAGAGCCGCCGGGCGCTGACGTGTCGGCGGCGGCATGTCAGCGAGGTCGGGGGCGTTCTCGGGTGCGTCAGGTGCCGGCGCCGCCCGATCCGGGTCCCCACTTGCCCACCGGCGTGCCCATCTCGCGGACCGGCGTCGGCCGGTCGCGTGCGCCGTCGCGGGTGCGGCCCGCGATGACGGACCGGCGCGGGTTGCGGCGCAGGTACTCGCCCTCCAGCTGAGCCATCCGATCGTTGTGGACGCGCAGGGCGTCGTTCGAGCCGTACAGCAGGGTGTCGTGGCGGGTGCGGTGGATCGTCTCCAGCTCCTTCATGAGTTGCTGGTCGTCCAGCCGGCCCGGGTCGACTCCGGTCATGGTGGTGCCCCGCTCGTCGTGTTCGTCCATGTGGTTCGGGTACCGGCCCGGTGCGTGTACGGCCGGGCGATGCCCGGCACGGAGCCATGGACCTCGCTGTTCTGCCTCCACTGTACGAACAATCCGGCGCCCTAGCGCGCCCGCTCCACCCGGCGTTCGTCCCAGACCGGCTCCGGGGTCTCGCGGACCCGGCCGTCGCTGCCGAAGACCAGGTAGCGGTCGAAGGAGCGGGCGAACCAGCGGTCGTGGGTGACCGAGAGGACCGTGCCCTGGAAGGCCTCCAAGCCCTCCTGGAGCGCCTCGGCGGACTCCAGGTCGAGGTTGTCGGTGGGCTCGTCCAGGAGCAGGGCCGTGACGCCCTCCAGCTCCAGCAGCAGGATCTGGAAGCGGGCCTGCTGGCCGCCGGAGAGCCGGTCGAAGGTCTGCTCGGCCTGCTGGGTCAGCTCGTAGCGGCGCAGCCGGGACATGGCCGCGCCACGGTCCTGGGAGTGCTCCTGCCACAGGATGTCCAGCAGCGTGCGGCCCTGGAGCTCGGGGTGCGCGTGGGTCTGGGCGAAGTGGCCCGGCACGACCCGCGCGCCCAGCTTCCACTGCCCCGTGTGGGCCACGGTCTCGCCCGCCAGCAGGCGCAGGAAGTGCGACTTGCCGGAGCCGTTGGAGCCGAGGACCGCGACCCGTTCGCCGTAGAAGACCTCCAGGTCGAACGGTTGCATCAGGCCGGTCAGCTCAAGCCCCTCGCAGGTCACGGCCCGTACGCCGGTACGGCCGCCCTTCAGGCGCATGGTGATGTCCTGCTCGCGCGGCGGCTCGGGCGGCGGCCCGGCCTCCTCGAACTTGCGCAGCCGCGTCTGGGCGGCGGCGTACCGCGAGGCCATCTCGTGGCTGACCGCGGCGGCCTGGCGCAGGGTGAGCACCAGCTTCTTCAGCTGGGCGTGCTTCTCGTCCCAGCGCCTGCGCAACTCCTCGAAGCGGGCGAAGCGTTCACGGCGAGCCTCGTGGTACGTGGCGAAGCCGCCGCCGTGCACCCAGGCGTCGGCCCCGGCCGGGCCGGGCTCGACGGAGACGATCTTCTGGGCGGCGCGGGCGAGGAGTTCACGGTCGTGGGAGACGAACAGCACGGTCTTGCGGGTCTCCGCCAGCCGCTCCTCCAGCCAGCGCTTGCCGGGCACGTCGAGGTAGTTGTCCGGCTCGTCGAGCAGCAGCACCTCGTCGGTGCCGCGCAGCAGCGCCTCCAGCACCAGCCGCTTCTGCTCACCGCCGGACAGGGTGCGCACCAGCCGCCACTGCGCCTTGTCGAACGGCATGCCGAGCGCGGCCGCGGTGCACATGTCCCACAGCGTCTCCGCCTCGTAGCCGCGTGCCTCCGCCCAGTCGGCGAGCGCCTGGGCGTAGGCGAGCTGGGCGGCTTCGTCGTCCACGGTCATGATCGCGTGCTCGGCGGTGTCGACGGCCTTCGCCGCCTCGCGAATGCGCGGCGTGGCGACGGAGACCAGCAGGTCACGGACGGTGGTCTCGTCACGCACCGAGCCGACGAACTGGCGCATCACACCGAGGCCGCCGCTGACGGTGACGGTCCCGCCGTGCGGCTTGAGCTCGCCGGAGATCAGCCGGAGCAGGGTGGTCTTGCCCGCGCCGTTGGGTCCGACGAGGGCGACGACGGCGCCTTCGCCGACCCGGAAGGAGACATCGCCGAGCAGCGTCCTCCCGTCGGGGAGGTGGTACTCGAGATGCGCGGCTTCCAGATGTCCCATGGTCCGGCATTGTGCGGGCGTCCGGTGCGAGGGGGCAAACCGTTATCGGGGCTCCTCCACCGGCAGACCCGCAGGTCCGCTCCCTCCGGCGGCCAGCGGGGCACCGGCCCAGGACAGCAGCTTCCAGCCGTCGGCCGGGGAGCCCTCCAGGACGACCACGCCGGTGTTCTCGAGCCCGTGGGTGGCGGCGTACGACACCTCCACGTCGGCGGCGCGCACGGCGGTCCACAGCCGGATGGCGGCGCCGTGGCTGACCACGGCGACGGTCCCGGCCCCGCTGTCGGCGGCCTCCGCGATCACCGCGTCGTAGCGCGCGAGGACCTCCTCGCCGCTCTCCCCGCCCGGCATCCGCAGCGCGATGTCGCCGTGCATCCAGGCGACCACGGTGCGGAAGTAGCCCTCCCCCTCGCCCGTCAGGCCGGGCAGCATCTCCATGTCGCCCGCGGACACCTCGCGCAGACCGTCGCGCACCTGGACCTCCAGACCTCGGGCGGCGGCCAGCGGGGCCGCGGTGCGCCGGGTGCGGGTCAGCGGGGAGGCGTACACCGCCGCGATGTCCTCCTCGGCGACCCTCTTCACCAGCGCGGCCGCCTGTCTCTCGCCGAGTTCGGTCAGCGGTGCGCCGGGGAACGCGGTGTCGAGCAGGTAGTCCAGGTTCGCGACGGTCTGGCCATGGCGTATCAGCAGCAGGCGCATACGGGGTTCTCCTCGCTCGGCGGTACGGCGGGAGGCGGCCGTACGACCGTTTCAGCGTACCCGTGTCACCGATGACCGACCCTTGATCTGACACTCCGTCAGTCCACATACCAAAATGGATATCTCAGAATGCGGCTGGTTCGGCGTACGGTGGCGTCAGCCGCCCGGGGCGCCTGCCCGGGGACCGGAGGAGAAGGGGTACAGCCATGCCGCGAGCACGGGAGACCGCCGTCTACACCCACGGGCACCACGAGTCGGTGCTGCGTTCCCACACCTGGCGCACCGCCGCCAACTCGGCGGCGTACCTGCTCGGTTCGATCGAGCCGGGGATGCGCGTGCTGGACATCGGCTGCGGTCCGGGCACCATCACCGCGGACCTGGCCGCCCTGGTCCCGGACGGGCATGTCACGGGCGCCGACAGCGCGCCGGACATCGTGGCGACGGCCCGCGCCACGGCCGCCGAACGCGGCCTGACCAACACGGACTTCACCGTCGCCGACATCCACGCCCTGGACTTCGCGGACGGCACCTTCGACGTGGTCCACGCCCACCAGGTGCTCCAGCACGTGGGCGACCCGGTGCAGGCGCTGCGCGAGATGGCGCGGGTGACGAGGCCCGGCGGGATCGTCGCCGCCCGCGACTCGGACTACGCGGCCATGACCTGGTACCCGGCCGTCGCGGGCCTGGACGACTGGGCGGACCTGTACCAGCGGGTGGCCCGGGCCAACGGCGGCGAACCGGACGCCGGCCGGCGCCTGAAGGCGTGGGCGCTCCAGGCGGGCCTGACCGACATCACCGCGAGCTCGGCCACCTGGACCTTCGCCACGCCCGAGGAGCGCGCCTGGTGGAGCGGCCTGTGGGCGGACCGCACCCTGGCCTCGGCCTACGCCGACCGCGCCGTCGAGGGCGGCCATGCCACCGTCGGGCAACTGCGGGCGGTGTCGCAGGCGTGGCGCGAGTGGGGCGGACGGGAGGACGGCTGGTTCAGCGTCCTGCACGGCGAGATCCTGTGCCGCAAGGCGGGCTGAAGCGCCGAGCCCTCCCCTGCGGCCCCGGAAGGCGGAGGTTCACTCCCGGGGAGGCGGAGGTTCGGCCCCGGGAGGCGGAGGTTCGGCCCCGGGAGGCGGAGGTTCACTCGCGGGGAAGCAGCGGTCCGAGCGGTCCGAGGTCCAGGTTGAGGTCCTCGGGCCGCAGTCCGTAGCGCTCGCGGAGCTCGATCATGCGCTCCTCCAGGAGCATCAGCGTGAGCCCGATGCGCTCCTCCTGCTCCTCGGTCAGATCGCCGGTGTCGACGCGGCGCAGGGCCTGCCGCTCCATGAGCTGCCGCAGCAGTTCCACGACGGTCAGGACCAGTTTCACGAGGTCCCGCTCGACGGTGTCCGGTTCGAGGTCCATCCGTCGTCGGCTCTCGGTCACGTCGGCTCCTCCCCGGGCGAGGGCGTCTCGGTCACGTCGGCTCCTCGAAGGGCGAGGGCACCTTGGGACCGACGGAGCTGATCAGGGCGTTGAGGTCGATGCGGACGAGATCGACCTCCGCGATGCGCAGCGTGATGTCGCCCGTGACGACGACCCCGCCGGCCAGCAGCCGGTCCAGGAGGTCGACGAGAGCCACCTCGCGGCGTTCGACGTCGGTCACGGTGACTCCCCGCCGGTCCCGGTGAATCCGGTGAACGAATAGGCCGCCCAGGGGCCGGTGAGCTCCACACGCACCCCGGACGCCTCGTCCTTCGTGCGGTCGACGAGTTCCACGAACTCCTCGGACAGCGCGCGGGGCACGAGATAGGCCGCGTTGAGCACGTTCCTTCCGGAGGCTCCGGAGAGACGGGCGTTCTGCGGCGGATGCAGCCGGGCGTCCTCGGCGAACCGGGAGAGCGTCGCGTGCAGCCGGCCGGCGAACTCCTCGGCCTGCCGTCCGGCCTCCTCTCCCGCCACCGTCTGCCGCCGCCGCTGCCGCAGATAGTCCCGGCCGGTCGCGGGCCGCGCGGCCGGCCGCGCGGGCTCGGCGGGCCGCGCCTCGGCATAGGCCTTCACGCCCCACTCCACCCGGCCCTCCAGCCGCTCCAGGGTGCGCCGGAAGAGGTCCTCGTGCGCCTCCATCATCACGCGTACGCCGCTGTCGTCCTGGAAGACCGTGGCGAGCCGCAGGGGCAGCGGGGTGGTGACGGCCGTGAGCACGTCGATGACGCCCTGGTGGGCGCGGGCGGTCTCGGCGAGCCAGTCCAGGTCCTCCAGATGGGCGCGCAACGGCTCCTCGGCGAAGTCCGCCTCCGGTACCGTGCCCACCACGGCGATCAGCCCGTGATGCGTCAACATCTTGGGCGGCACCCCCGCGACGCCCGTCAACTGGGTTTGCAGCGCGGAGCGGAAGGGGCGGCAGACGGCGTAGACGTAGCGCAGTCCGGTCATCGGGCCTCCTCCTCGGCCTCGACCTCGGCCTCATAGTCCTCCTCGGCCTCGACCTCCTCCGGCTCCTCGGCCCGCCGGGCCTCGATCTCCTCGGGCTCCATCACCGCCCCGGACTCCAGTTCGGCCAGCCGTTCGCGCAATCTCGTGTTCTCCCGGGCCAGTTCGGAACGCCGGGCACGGGAGGACAGCGCCGGGTCGCTCTCCCACCAGTCGATGCCCATCTCCTTCGCCTTGTCGACGGAGGCGATGACGAGGCGGAGCTTGATGGTGAGGAGTTCGATGTCGAGCAGGTTGATGCGGATGTCGCCCGCGATGACGATGCCCTTGTCGAGCACCCGCTCCAGAATGTCGGCGAGGTTGGCGCCGCTGCTGGAGGGGTAGGGCTCCGGCATCCTGCTGGGCATGCTCATCGACCGCTCCGAGCGTCCGCGTACTCGTCCTCATCCTCGGTCTCGTACTCGCCCTCCGGCTCCTCCTCTTCCTCCTCTTCTTCTTCCTCCTCTTCCTCGGCCTCGTCGTAGGGGCCTTCCTCCTCGTCGTCCTCGTACTCCTCCTCGTCCTCCGCCTCCTCAGGCGTCTCCTCGTCCTCCGCCTCCTCGGGCGTCTCCTCGTCCTCGGCGCCGGATTCCTCCTGCTCCTCCTCGGCCACGGCGTCCTCATGGCTCTTGACGACCTCGCCGTCGCGGATCTCACCGCGCCAGCCGTCCTCCGCCTCGCCCTTGAGCGTGATGTGCCGGGCGAAGTTCTTCAGGTCGAGCCGGGCCCGGCGGCCCTGGGCGCGCCAGATGTTGCCGGTCTTCTCGAACAGCCCCGAGGGGTAGTACTCGATGACGAGCAGGACGCGGGTGAGGTTGTCGCCGAGCCGGTGGAAGGAGACGACTCCCCTCGTGGTGCCCTTCGCGCCCTCCGACGTCCAGGCGATGCGGTCGTCGGGAATCTGCTCCCCGGTGTGGGCCTTCCAACTGCGGCTGGACCAGAAGATTTTGAGGTTCCAGTCGGAGTCGACGTCGTCGGAGCGGTTCGCGCTCTTGACGCCCTTGGCGAAGGTGCTGAAGTCCTGGTACTGGGTCCACTGGTCGTAGGCGGTGCGCACATCGACGCCGACGTCGATGGACTCCATGATGACCGTGGGCTTCTGGCCTCCGCCGCCCTTGCGCTTGCCCTTGCCTCCACCGAGATTCTTGAGGGCGTCCATGGCCTTGTCCTTCATATGGGTGGCACCGGTCTCCAGTGCTGCACGCAGGGGCCCCTTGCCCTCCGCGAGCTTGCGGCCACCGTCGAGGGCGAGCTTGGCGAGGCCGGGGCTCTTGCCCTCGGCGATGTCGTTGAGCTTGACCGTGGTCTCGCCGAGTTTGCGGCCCGCGCCGACAAGCACGCGTTGGGCCTGGGCGGCGAGGTACTCCTGCACCTCGGCCTTCAGCCGCTCGGCTGCCTCGCTCTGGGCGAGGTCGGTGAGGGGGCCGCTCGTCGCCTTGCCGGCCGCCTTGCCCGCCCCGTTCCCCGCGTTCGAGAGGGCTTCACTCATAGGTCACCGCCGCCCTTCGGCAGTCGTCCCTGGCCACGGCGGGCTCCGCCGCCTGCCGACGCCGTCTTCCTGGCGGCCGTCTTCTTCGCGGCGGTCTTCCTGGCCGCCGGCTTCTTGGCCGGGGCCTTCTTGGCCGGAGCCTTGCCGGCCGATGCCTTCTTCCCGGATTCCTTCTTGGCGGGTGCCTTCTTGGAGGGTGCCTTCTTGGCCGGCCTCTTCGCCGCCTTCTTGCGCGTCGGCTCAGGCGCCTCCTCGTCCTCGTCCTCCTCCGGCTCCTCTTCCTCTTCCTCTTCCTCGTCCTCGTCGAGCTCGTCCTCCGGCTCCTCGTCCTGCGCGCTCTCGTCCTCGGCGCTCTCGTCCTCGGCGCTCTCGTCCTCGGCTGTCGCTTCCTCCGGCTCCTCCTCGTCCTCCTCCAAGTCCGGTACCACGCCCTCCAGCTGGTCGCGCACCTCACCGGTCCGGCTGTGCAGCCGGTCGGCGAGCGAGCTCATCTGGCGTTCGACCATGGCGCCCGAGGCTGCCTTGCCGACCCCGCGCAGGTCCTGGCGCAGCTGGTCCCCGATCTCCTTGAACTGCGGGTTGTTCTGCAGTTGTCCGGAGACCAGCTCCGCGATGCCCTTGGGGGTCAGGTTCAACTTCTTGCCGGCCACGAGCGAACCCACCGCCATGGCCAGCTTCATCTTCTTGGTACGTCCGAGGACGTATCCGGCCCCTAGCGCGAGGCCCAGTCCCACTCGGTTCATCGTGCCGTCCCCTCGCCTGTTCCACTGCTCCCGCCCATACCGATCTCCAGCCGGTCGAGGAGCTCGTCCTCCTGGCGGTCGAACTCGTCTTCGTCGATCTCACCCGCTTCCAGGCGTTCTTCCAGGCGGGCGAGCTCGGCCCGGACCGTGGCGGGGTCGTAATAGATCCGTTCCGCCTCGTTGAGCACCTGTCTGAGCACCCAGCCGCTGCCGCGCACGGGTGCGAACGGCAACAGCAGCACCTCTGAGATGAGTCCCACCGTTCGGCCCTCATTCCTGCGTGGTGTCGATGCCGCCCGTGGTCCCCGCCGGTTCTGCGGGGCCCGGCTCGACGAAGCTGTACGGCGGCAGCGGGCCGTTGACCCGTATTTCCAGATGCGGGTGGCTCTCACGGACCTGGTCCACGGAGGCGAGGAACGCCTCGGCCGCGTCGCGGTCCACCAGGAAGGACACATTGGCGAGCCATCCGGTGGACTCGGGGCCGACGCTCAGCGCGGCGGCGACCGACTCCAGGGCCTGCTGCACGTCCGCCGCGTCCTCGGCCTCGCGGGCCTTGACCGCGGCCGCGGCCATCTCGCCGAGTTGCAGCCGCTGCTCGTAACTGCCGCCCCCCGCGTTGCGGTTGGCCTCCGCCAGGGCGCGCAGCTCGGGGTTCTCGGACATCACCCGGTGCAGCACGGCTTCCTCGTCGTGGCTGGCCTTGACGTTGTACTCGACCTTGCCCTCAAGCGTCCGTAGCCGTTCCCGGTAGTGCTCCGCGCGTTCGGCGAGCACCCCGGTGACGGTGTCGTCGTCCGGGGCGACGCTCCCGAACCTCATGGGCAGCACGCTCCCGTCCGAGGCCGCCTCGGCGAGCACGTTCTGGTGGGCGAGCAGTTCCCTGCGCTTGGGCCGCAGGTCCTCGGGCACGTCGCTGACGAGGGCGGCGAGTTCGCCCTCCTTCAGCACGCGCAAGGGGAGATCGCCCACGCCGGCCACGCCCTCGGGCGGGGAGGTGCGGGAAGCGGCGGTGATGCCGTAGACGTACGTGCTCACTCCGACTCCTCCTTTCGGCGCGCGGTGGACTTGCGGGCACGCGGCCTGGATTCCTTCTGGCCGCCCTCCTCACGCGCCTGGTTGAACGCGTCGGATATGGTCTCGGCGGCGCCGGACAGCGCCCCCTTGGACTTGCCGCGCGCGCCGGATTCGGTGATCTCACCGACGAGGTCGGGCAGGCCCGGGGCCTTGCGCGGGCCGGCCTCTAGGTCGAGGCGGTTGCACGCCTCGGCGAACCGGAGATAGGTGTCTACGCTGGCGACGACGACTCGTACATCGATCTTGAGGATCTCGATACCCACCAGGGACACTCGCACGAACGCGTCGATGACGAGTCCCCTGTCGAGGACGAGCTCCAGTACGTCGTAGAGACTGCTGCCGCCGCCTCCGCCGCCGGACTGCTGTGCCGGGACTACGGTCATGCCGACTGTGCCTCCTTGTCTTTGGGCCGGAGAAAGTGGTGGTTCGAAGGGCTCAGCGGCCGCCGGGGCGGGGGTCGGCCCGCCCGCGTTCGTAGCGGCGAACGCGTCGGTAGCCGGTGAGCCGGCCCTGCGGGTCGAGGTCGACCTGGTAGCTCGCCATCAGGCTCATCGTGTCGGGAACACGGGACAGCTCCAGGACCTCGACCTCCAGTGACCAGCCGTCCTCCGTCCGCTCGAAGGACGAAACGCTCTCCGCGGTCATGCCGGTGAGCTCCGCGAGCTGGCCGCGCGCGTCGCGCAGCACCTCCATGGGGCCGGGCCGGTTGTCCGCCACGTTGACGTCCCTGCTTTCGTGTCGTGAATGTCGCGACCGGGGTCTGTTTCCTGTGCTCGACATGGCCACCTCGTCCTCCGGGTGGCCATCTGGGCAGGGGCCAAACCTGCGGCAGGGGCGCGGGCGGCGCCGGACGCGTTCCGAGGGCCGCACCACCCGGTAGATGGCTCAGGCATGCAACTTGGCCGGCCGACGCCGCGCCGGCCTGGGGACCGGGGTCACCCGGACCCGGCCCGCAGGGGCCGCCGCACGGCGTCGCCGCTCACCCGCCGCTCACCCCACGACCGCCTGCTCGACCAGCAGCAGTACGCCGGCCGCGACCGACTCGGCGTCGATGCCCGCGGCGCGCAGCTGCTCGTCGGGGGTGGCGGAGCCCGGCATCGTGCGGACGGCCAGGCGCACCAGGCGCGGCACCGGGCGTGCGTCGAGGAAGGCGTCCAGGACCGCGTCGCCGAGGCCGCCCTCGGGGTGATGGTCCTCGATCGTGATCAGGCAGCCGGTGTCCTCGGCGGCCTGGCGCAGGGCGAGCCGGTCGACGGGTTTGACGGAGTACAGGTCCAGGACCCGTACGGCGATGCCCTCGCGGTCGAGCAGATCGGCTGCGGCGAGCGCCTCGGGTACGGTGACCCCGGCCGCGACCAGCGTGACCCGGTCGCGTCCGGAGGAGCGCAGCACCTTGGACCCGCCGACCGGGAACTCCTCGTCCGGGTGGTAGATCACCGGGGTGGCACCGCGCGAGGTGCGCAGATAGCGGATGCCGTCCAGCCCGGCCATGGTGGCGACGAGGTGGGCGGTCTGGTTGGCGTCGCACGGGTACAGCACGGTCGAGCCGTGCACGGCCCGGAACATCGCCAGGTCCTCCAGGCCCATCTGCGAGGGCCCGTCCTGGCCGATGGCGACACCGGCGTGCGAGCCGACGAGGTTGATGTCCGCGCCGCTGACCGCGGCCATGCGGACGAAATCGTGGGCGCGGGTGAGGAAGGCCGCGAAGGAGGAGGCGTACGGGATCCAGCCGCGGGACGCCAGCCCGACCGCGGCGGCGACCATCTGCTGTTCGGCGATGTAGCACTCAAAGAACCGGTCGGGGTGTTCCTTCGCGAAGAACGCGGCGCGGGTGGAGTCGCTGACCTCGCCGTCGAGCGCCACGATGTCGCCGCGCCCGCGGCCGAGGGCGGCGAGGGCCTTGCCGTAGGCGTCGCGGGTGGGTACCTCGTCGCCCTTCGGCCAGCGGGGCGGCTCGTGCTGTCCGGTGCGTACGGCGTGCAGGACACGGGTGGCGGGCGGCTCGGCTACCTGGACGCGCAGGTCGGACGGCCCGCCGAGTTCGGCGACGGCCCGCTCGGGGTCGGGCAGCGGCTTGCCGTGCAGACCCTCGCGGTCCTCGACGTCCGCGACGCCCTTGCCCTTGAGGGTGCGGGCGAGGACGGCGGTGGGCCGGCCCACGGTGGAGACTGCCTCGTGGTACGCGCGGTCGATCTCGTCCGGGTCGTGGCCGTCGATCTCGACGGTGTGCCAGCCGAAGGCCTTGAAGCGCCGGGCGTAGGCGCTCAGGTCGTGGCCGTGACGGGTGGGGCCGCGCTGGCCGAGGCGGTTGACGTCGACGATCGCGGTGAGGTTGTCCAGGTGCTCGAACGCGGCGTGCTCGGCGGCCTCCCACACGGAGCCCTCGGCGAGTTCGCTGTCGCCGCACAGCACCCACACCCGGTAGCCGGTGCGGTCCAGCCGCTGTCCGGCCAGCGCGATGCCGACCCCGACGGGCAGCCCCTGGCCGAGCGACCCGGTGGCCGTCTCCACCCAGGGCAGGCGGCGCGGGGTCGGGTGTCCCTCCAGCCTGCTGCCCCGCTTGCGGAAGGTGAGCAGTTCCTCGTCGTCGATCGCGCCCGCCGCCTTGGCCGCGGCGTACATCAGCGGTGAGGCGTGGCCCTTGGAGAGGACGAAGCGGTCGTTGGCGGGGTGGGCCGGGCGGTCGAAGTCGTAGCGCAGATGGCCGGCCAGCAGCACGGCCATCAGGTCGGCGGCGGACATCGACGACGTCGGGTGTCCGCTGCCCGCGGCGGCGGCCGCACGCACGCTGTCGACGCGCAGCTGACGGGCCAGGTCGGTGAATTCGGGGGAGTCGGGGGAGTTCATCGCGCTCCTTCCTCCAGAGCGTGGGGTGTCGCGGGTACGGCGGGTCTGTCGGGAGTGCCGCCGGAAGGGTCCCTCGCGGGACGTGGCCGGGCGGCTCGGTCGGCCGGGTTCCACGACAGGCGCTCGCCATGCAAGGTCGGCTCGGCCGGGTTCCACGACAGGCGCTCGCCACGCGGGGTCGGCCCGATCTCCTCTCCCCGAAGGCGACGGTCCGAGGCGACCAGGACTTTCCGCGTCCCCCTGGCCCGGACACCCAAACGCACGGGCTCGCCCCGCGCGAGACCGGCCGGCCCGGTTTCCGCGGGAGCGCCCGGGTACTCGGGGCCCGCCCGAACCGCCTGTCACCAAGGAGTCCTCATGCCCGAGTACGGCTACTTCCTGTCCTGCGAGGAGTTCGGTCCCGCGGAGCTCGTGGAGCAGGCGCGCATGGCCGAGCAGGCCGGGTTCCGGTCGCTGTGGATCTCGGACCACTACCACCCGTGGAACGACGCGCAGGGCGAGAGTCCGTTCGTCTGGTCGGTGATCGGCGCGGTCTCGGAGGCGGTGTCCCTGCCCGTCGAGACCGCCGTCACCTGTCCCACCGTGCGCATGCATCCGGCGGTCGTGGCACAGGCCGCCGCGACCTGTGCGGTGATGACCGACGGCACCTTCCGGCTCGGCGTGGGCAGCGGCGAGGCGCTCAACGAGCACATCCTCGGCGACGCCTGGCCGCCCGCCCACGTCCGTCTGGAGATGCTGGAGGAGGCCGTGCAGGTGATGCGCAAACTGTTCACCGGTGAGGAGGTCAATCACGAAGGCGTCCACTACTCGGTGGAGAACGCCCGCCTCTACACCGTCCCCGAGGAACCTGTCCCGATCGACATCTCCGGGTTCGGCCCGAAGGCGACCTCGCTGGCGGCCCGGATCGGCGACGGCTTCATCACGATGACGCCGGAGCAGCCGCTGGTGGAGCAGTTCCGCGAGGGCGGCGGGGGCTCGAAGCCCGTCAGCGGCGGTGTGAAGGTCTGCTACGGCCCCGACCGCGACGAGGCGGTGCGTACGGTGCGCCGGTTGTGGGCCAACCAGCTGCTGCCCGGCGAGATAGGGCAGATCCTGCCCTCGCCGAGTCATTTCGAGCAGCTGGAGCCGCTGATCACGGAGGAGATGGTCAAGGAGAGCTCGGTGTGCGGGGACGACCCCGACGAGCACATCGCCGCGCTCACCGCCTTCGCCGACGCCGGCTTCGACCGCGTCCTGGTCAGCCAGATCGGCCCGGACCAGCGCGGCTTCTTCGACTTCTACCGTACGAAGGTGCTGCCGCGGCTCCCCGGCTGAGCCGGGCCCGCCCGGGGCCGTTGCTGGGACCTCTCAGGACCGGCCCCGGCGCGGGGACTCGTCGCGGCCCTGTCGCCGCGCCCCGCGCAGGGCGGTCAAGCCCGGTGGTGCGGGGGCCCGGGGTCGATGTCGTCGGGCCGCGGCGCGGACACTGCGGTGTCGCCGGGGGCGGGAGTGGCCGCGCCGGGTGCCGCGGTGGCCGCGCCCGTGGCGCCCGGCGGGCCCGGTGCGACGGGCGGGACCGGCGGGTAGCCGGCCGGGTCGGCGAGCCCGCCGGGCGGCCCGAGGGGTGCGCCGCCGCCGTGCGCCTGCTCCCCGCGGGCCGCGTCCTCGGGCGTCCGCCGCGGGCCGGGCCGGGCCGCGCCGCGCAGCAGGTAGGCGACCACGCCCAGGATCACGGCGGTGATCAGCGCGGCGGCCCAGTCGGGCAGACCGGCGGCCAGGGCCAGGCCCAGCGTGAGCGCCAGAGCCGCTCCCGCGTACAGGGCGACGGCCCCGGACGCGGCGTACAGCACGGCCCGGCGGCGCTGCCCGCGCGTCTGGCGGCGCAGCTCGTCGCGCACGGTCTCCCGCGTCACCTGCGCGAGCTCGTCGACCAGCGCCTTGTCCAGGTGCTCAAGATGATCCAGTCGGTCCATGGCCGCCGGGTACCCGCCGTCGTACGGACGTAACTTGGTGTGCCCGCACAGGGCCCGCCCCGGGGAGGGGCGTCAGACCTCCTGGCCGGGTCGCATCCGGAAGTCGTACTCCGCGGGCAGCGGTTCGTCCGTGAGCCTCGACCACAGACGGCCGATGTCCTCGGCGGAGGTGATCCGGCCGCCGAGTCCGGGCAGGACCGTGGCCTTCAGCCGGTCGTTCTCGACGACGAGGGCATCGATCCGGCGGGGGCCGCGCCTGCGGTCGTAGCCGTCGCGGACCCGCAGCGGCAGCATGCTGTGCAGCGGCTCGTAGCCGACCTGCCGGGCCATGTCGCGCGGCAGTTCCTCCCGGTCGCGGTCCTCGACGCGGTGCACCTCGTCCAGGGGCCGCAGCGGGGGCAGGGGGTTGTCCGGGCCCAACTCGGCGGCGGGCAGCGTCACTACGTCGCGTCGGATCGTCGTCACGATCACCATGGAACCCGGCGACCGGGCACCCGGCCAGGGGATCTGCCGGTCAGGATTGGGCAAAGGCCCGGGCCACGACGTCCGCCGGTTCGGCAGGAGGGCACGCTGTCGTACGAGCCGGTGCCGCTGAAGCACTTCTCGTGCGGTTCGTGGTGGTGTCCGACGCGGCGGCGATCGCGCAGGACCGGGCCGAGACGGTGCCGCGCGGGCTGGGCCACGGCCACGGCCACGGCCCGCTGAAGTCGCAGGTCACCGACCTGACCCCATGAAGATCAACTGCGAGGCCGCATCTCGACGGTGAGCGCCCAGCGCTCGTGATCGCGCCAGGCCCCGTCGATGAAGAGCATGGCCGGCGAGAAGCCTTCGGGACGGAAGCCGCTGGAGCGGGCGAGGGCGATGGAGGCGGCGTTGCCCGGCTGGACGTTGATCTCCAGGCGGTGCAGCCGCATCGGCCCGAAGGCGTGGTCGATCACCAGCCCGAGGCCCTCCCGCATCAGGCCGCGCCCGGCGGCGTGCGCGAAGGCGCCATAGCCGAGGGCGCCGCACTGGAAGGCGCCCTGGACGATGTTGTTGATGTTGATGAACCCGGCGAGCGATCCGTCCCCCTGCTCGCACACCAGGAAGCCCGCCTTGGTCGGGTCGTCGATCAGCCGGCCGGCGTAGGAGCCGTACGCCCGCGCGTTGTCCGGCGGGAACAGCCAGGGGTGGTGGAGGTCCTTGCTCTCCAGGGCTCGGGCCGTGAACTCGGTGCCGTCGGCCCGGGTGATGGGGCGTATGCCCACGTGCGGGCCTTCGGCGAGAAAGCGGGATGCGGGGTGCGGCATCGGGCCACCCTATGCCGCGCTCACGCGGGCCGCTGCGGGAACCGTCGGACGCGGGTTCATGTCCCCAGGGTGCGCCCCTCGCGCAGGTCACGCACGGTGGGCGCGGGGCGCGGGCCGGTCGAGCGCGGGCCGGTGGGGGCTGGTCGCGCAGTTCCCCGCGCCCCCAAGAAGGGCGGCGCAGCCCACCAACGGACACGAGGAACCGCACGACCAACCACAACCCGCAAGGAAGGGCGGCGCAGCCCGCCAAGGGGCGCGGGGAACCGCACGACCAGCCACCCACAAGCAGAAGCCGCACAACCCACCAACGGACACAAGGTGCTGCGCGACCAGCCACAACCCGCAAGGAAGGGCGGCGCAGCCCGCCAAGGGGCGCGAGGAACCGCGCGACCAGCCACCCCGCGGGGAGAGGCCGCGCAGTCCGTCAAGGGGCGCGGGCGCGCGCAGTCCCGGGACGCGACGACCCCGCGCCTCAGCCCAGCGCCGGCCCGTCCAGCACCAACGTTCCCGCCTCCGCGTCCAGTTCGGCCGCCACACCGAACGGGATCGTCAGCGCGCCCTCGCAGTGGCCGAATCCGAAGTCCTCCACGACCGGCACCCCGAGCCCGCCGAGCCGGTCGGCGAGCAGCGGCCGCAGCGTCTCGTGGACGTCGCAGCTCTCCCAGGAGCCGAGCAGCACCCCGCTCACCCCGTCCAGCCAGCCCGTGCGCAGGAGTTGGGTGAGGTAGCGGTCCAGACGGTACGTCTCCTCCCCCACGTCCTCCAGGCACAGCAGCCCGCCGGCCGCCGAGCGGCGCGCGTGCGGGGTGCCCGCCTCGGCGGCGAGCAGGCACAGACAGCCGCCGAGCAGCACCCCGCGGGCCCGACCCGGGACCATGGCCCGGCTGTCCTCGGCGGTGATGGTGGTGACGGTCTCCGGAGCGAACAGCGTGGCCCGCAGGTGCTCCTGGGCACGGCCGTTCTTCAGGAAGTCGACACCCGCCGCCATCGGCCCGTGCAGGGTGACCAGGCCGAGCCGCACGGCGAACGCCTCGTGCAGCGCGGTGATGTCGCTGAACCCGACGAACACCTTCGGCCCGGCCGCTCGCATCGCCTCCCAGTCGAGGAGGTCGACCATGCGCTGCACGCCGTAGCCGCCGCGGGCGCACAGCACGGCGTCGACCGACGGGTCGCACCAGGCGGCCTGGAGGTCGGCGGCCCGGTCGGCGTCGGCACCGGCCAGATAGTCGAACTCGGCGTGCCGGTCCAGGACATGGGGTGCCACTACCGGGTCGAGGTCCCAGCCGCGCAGCAGGTCGAGGCCGGCCTGGAGCCGTTCCTCGGGCACGGGTCCGCTGGGCGCGACCACCGCCACGCGGGCGCCGGGTGCGAGTCGCCGCGGGCGCCGCAGTTCGTTCACTTTTCGAGCTCCAGTCTCGGGACGCCGGGCGGGTGGAGCCCGAACACCTGGGCGTAGAGGGAGAGTTCGGCCTCCAGGGCGCGGACCATGGTGTCGGCCCGCCGGAAGCCGTGGCCCTCGCCCTCGAAGGCGATATAGGCGTGCGGCACGTCGCGGCCCGCCATCCGGGCCATCAGCCGTTCGCTCTGCGCGGGTGGGCAGATCACGTCGTCCAGGCCCTGGAGCAGCAGGAAGGGCGCGGTGATCCGGTCGGCGTGCTCGACGGGCGAGCGCTCCGCGTACCGGGCGGGCACCTCGTCGTAGGGCCCGACCAGCGTCTCCAGGTAGCGCGACTCGAAGTCGTGGGTCTCCCCCGACGCCCAGCCGGCCAGGTCCAGCACCGGGTAGATGATGGTGCCGCAGGCGTAGACGTCGGTCGTGGCGAGGGAGGCGGCCGTGGTCCAGCCGCCGGCGCTGCCGCCGCGGACGGCGAGCCGGGCCCGGTCGGCGGTGCCCTCGTCGGCGAGGGCGAGCGCGACGGCCGCGCAGTCCTCGACGTCGACCACGCCCCACTGCTCGCGCAGCCGGTTGCGGTACTCGCGCCCGTATCCGGCCGAGCCGCCGTAGTTGACCTCGGCGACGCCGATGCCGCGTGAGGTGAAGTAGGCGATCTCCAGGTCGAGCACCAGCGGGGAGCGCCCGGTCGGCCCGCCATGCGCCCACACGACGTACGGCGGCCGCTCGGAGTCCGGCGCGGCGCACCCCGGGTTGTGCGGCGGGTACACGTGCGCGTGGATCTCTCGGCCGTCGGGTCCGGTGAAGGTGCGGATCTGCGGCTCGGGGTAGTGGACCGGGTCGACGGCGTCGTCGTGCCCGGCGCCGATCACCCGGGCGTGTCCGGTGCCGGTGTTCAGCTCGACGACCTCGTACGCGGTGCGCGGGCTGGCGCCGACGGCGGCCACCCTCGCCGACCCGCCGAGCGAGGGGACTCCCATCTCGCTCCGCTCGCCCGACACGGCGAGGGTGGGTGCGAACTCGGTCCAGGGTCCGGCCGCGTCGACGACCTCGCCGGTCTCCGGGTCGAGGATGCCAAGCGCGGTGGCGCCGCGCCCGTGGACGACGGCGATCAGTCCGTCGGGCAGCGGCGCGAACCACCGGTGCCCGATCTTCCACAGCGGCCCGCCGAACTCCTCCTCGCGGCGGCACAGCGGTTCCCCGTCGCGGTAGAGGTTCCACCAGCCGGTGCGGTCGCTCGCCCACAGCAGGGAGCCGTCGGCGGCGAAGTCGGCCTGGCAGATGGATTCCTCGGGTCCGCCCGCCACGGTCCGGGGGGTGTCGAAGGTGCCGTCGGGCCGGACGTCGGCGAGCAGCAGGTCCGTGCCGTCCCACGGCATCCGCGGATGGTCCCAGCCGATCCAGCAGACCCGCCGCCCGTCGGGCGACAGCTTCGGCCCGGTGACGAACCGGTGCCGCTCGGCGGCGAGTTCCCTTACCGCCGACCGGTCCTGGGCGGCGGACCCGTCCAGCGGTACGGCGGCCGGGATCCGGCGCACCTCGCTCGGTCCGTCCCCGGTGAACTCCTCCAGCACGCACCAGACTTCGCCGCGCTCCGGCAGCAGCACCGGGTCGGCCCAGCGCAGTCCGCCGCCGACCGCGCCGGCCGGGGTGAGCGGGACCGGCTCGCCGCCGGGCTCCCACCGGTACAGGCGCTGGTCGTCGAAGTGCGCGAACACCACCAGCGGGCGGCCGTCCCGGCTCGTCCCGGCCCAGGGCTGTCCGCCGTACTCGATGACGCGGGTACGCACGTTCCACGGGGCCGGCAGCACCGGTTCCTCGCGGCCGTCGTGGTGCCGCCGGACGAGGGTGCGGCGGCCGCCCTCGGTGGGGCGGGGTTCGGTCCACCAGGCCTCGTCGCCGACGAAGCCTACGTACTCGGGATGTCCGTCGTGGGCGGCCGCGAGGGCCGCGTCGACGGGCGAGGGCCAGGAACCGTAGGCCAGTGTCTGCACGTCGTCCCCCGCTCGCTCAGGCCGTCCGCAGGAAGCGGTCCAGGACGCGGACACCGAAGTGCAGCGCCTCGACGGGAACCCGCTCGTCGACGCCGTGGAACAGCGCCTGGTAGTCGAGTCCCTCCGGCAACTTCAGCGGCGCGAAGCCGTAGCCGGTGATGCCCAGGCGCGAGAACTGCTTGGCGTCGGTGCCGCCCGACATGCAGTACGGCACCACATGGCCGCCGGGCGCGAACTCCTCGACGGCGGCCCGCATACGGGCGTACGTCGGCGAGTCGACGGGTGCCTGGAGGGCCACCTCGCGGTGGAAGAACTCCCAGTCCACGTCCGGCCCGGTCAGCTCGTCCATGGTGGCGCGGAACTCGTCCTCGGCGCCCGGCAGGAACCGGCCGTCGACTTGGGCGACCGCATCGCCCGGGATGACGTTGACCTTGTAACCCGCGTCGAGCATGGTCGGGTTGGTGCTGTTGCGCACGGTCGCCTCGACGAGCTTGGCCGCCGGGCCCAGCTTGTCCAGCAGGGTGTCGATGTCGTCGAGGTCGGGCTCGACGCCGTAGAGCGCGGCGAGTTCGGTGAGGGCGGCCCGTACGGTCGGGGTGAGCCGGAGCGGCCACTCGTGGGCGCCGATCCGGGCGACGGCGGCGGCGAGCCGGGTCACCGCGTTCTCCCGGTTGACCTTGGAGCCGTGTCCTGCGCGGCCGCGCGCGGTCAGCTTCATCCAGCCCGTGCCTCGCTCGCCGGCCGCGATCGGGTAGATCTCGCGTCCCGACCCGTCGTGGAAGGTGAAGGCGCCGGACTCGCTGACGCCCTCGGTGCAGCCCTCGAACAGTTCCGGGTGCCGGTCGGCGAGGAAGCCCGAGCCGTCCTCGGCGCTGGCCTCCTCGTCGGCGGTGAACGCGATCACGAGGTCGCGCCGGGGCCGCACGCCCTCGCGCGCCCAGGACCGCAGGACGGCGAGGATCATCGCGTCCATGTTCTTCATGTCGACCGCGCCCCGGCCCCACACGACGCCGTCGCGGACCTCCCCGGAGAACGGGTGCACGCTCCAGTCGGCCGCCTCGGCGGGCACCACGTCCAGGTGACCGTGGACCAGCAGCGCGTCCGCCGACGGATCGGTGCCCACGAGCCGGGCCACGACGTTGGTACGGCCCTTGGCGCGCTCCAGCATGACGGGCTCCAGGCCCGCCCCTGCGAGGGCCTCGGCCGCGTACTCGGCGGCGGGCCGCTCCTGGCAGTCGCCGCCGCCCCGGTTGGTGGTGTCGATGCGGATGAGGTCGGAGGTGAACCCGACGACCTCGTCCAGCGCCTGCTCGTCAGCCATACTGCTCCTCCACTGCGGCCGAGACGATGGTGGTGACCGCCTTGAAGGTGCGGATCCCGTCGAACATGGTGTCGCTGGTGTAGGCGACCCTGCGCTCCCCGGTCCGCGCCACGCCCGGCACGACCGTCGCGGCCATCGCCAGGTGCTCGGCGTCGAACTCCAGGGCGATGGTGTGCGGCCCGGCGGACACCGGCTGGTGCCGAACCGCCAGCGCGGCCGCCTCCTTGGCCGCCGCGCGGATGTCGGCGGCCGTCCGGGCGGGCGTACGGCAGACCGCCGCGTACCGGGACACATGGTCCTTGACCGCGACCTTCAGCGCCTCGGGCGCGTAGCCGAGCGCGTCCTCGCAGGCCAGGTCGTCGCCGGTGACCAGGACGACCGGCACGCCGTACTCCGCGACGACATGCGCGTTCAGCAGGCCCTCACTGGCCCGTACGTCGTCCAGCCAGACGCCCGTGAGCTGGTTGGCGAGGTAGGTGTGCGCGAGGACGCCCTCCATACCGGCGCCCGCGTGGTAGCCGATGAAGGCGATGCCGTCGACGTCGCCGTGCTGCACGCCCTCGACCATGGACAGCGCCTTGTGCCGGCCGGTCAGCATCTGGGCCCGGTCGTCCAGCTGCTCCAGCAGCAGATTGCGCATGCTCCAGTGCGCCTCGTTGATGAGGACCTCGTCGGCGCCGCCGTCGAGGAAACCGAGCACCGCGGCGTTGACGTCCGAGGTGAACATCGACCGGCACCGCTCCCACTGCGGTGTCCCCGGGAGCACATCGGCGGGCCACGTCACACCGGTGGCGCCCTCCATGTCGGCGCTGATCAGGATCTTCATGGTGCGTCACGTTACGCGCAGAAGCCAGAACGGGCCAGGACGCTCCCTGACCGACCCGTCGGTCGGTGACCGCCGTACGGGCCGGCCTCCGCGACGCCGACACGCTCCGCACGACGGCTCTCAGGCCCCCGCGGCCACCAGCCACTTCGACGGCAGCTCGATCAGGGAGCCGTCGGCCGTGTGCTCGGTGGTGGCAAGGGGCAGGTCTCCGCCCGCGAGGACGGTGAGCCCGGCGGCGGCCAGGAACCCGGGGACCGCCGCGTCGGCGACCTCGCCGGGGGCGATGCCGTGGCGGAAGACCGGGGCGAGCTTGGCGGGCGGGCCGTCCGGGCTCTGCGCCAGCCCGCGCAGGACGGCCCCGGCGGCCTCGGAGGGGTCGACCAGGAAGGCGCGGCCCCGGCTGCCGACCAGCGCGGCGAGCGCGGCGATCAGCGGCTGGCGGTCGTCCGGCTCGCTCTGGTGCAGGACACCGCGCATATAGACGTTGGCGTCGCCCAGCTCGGCGTGCAGCGCCTCGGCCGCCGCCTTGTCGGTGGCGTCCAGCTCCCGGTACCTCGCCTGCCCGGCCGGATCGGCGCGCCGGGCGTGCTCCACGGCCGCGGCCGACAGGTCGGCGCCGATCACCCGTGGGAAGCGGCCGGCCAGGAAGCGGGTCTGGGTGCCGTTGCCGCAGCCGAGGTCGATCAGCGGCAGCCCGGGGTCGGCCAGCAGCGGCTCGAACAGGGCGACGTGCAGCGCGGAGGTCAGGGACGGTTCGGCGTCCCACAGCACGGACCCCGGTTCGTCGGAGGCCTCCCGCCAGAAACCCTCCCAGGCGTCCCGGTACCGACTCGTCACGCTCATGCCCAACTCCCCAGGTCGCACAGCCGATCCGCCGTATCCGACGGGCCAGTACGGTCTATCGCCCCGGGGACGCCGCGACAAGAACGCGGCGCGTTCCTTCACGGCTCGTCCGACACCCGTACGCGCCGAGCGGGGCCGTCGCCCGTGCGCCGGACGGACCGAGTCGGTCCCCGGTCAGGCCCGGCGCCTGGGCAGGGTGAGCTCGAACCACACCGTCTTGCCCGTGCCGGTGCGGCTGGTGCCCCACTCCCGGGCCAGGGTGGAGACCACGCGCAGTCCGCGCCCGGCCTCGTCACCGGGTCCGGCGCTCAGCAGGGTGGGCAGCTCGTGGTCGTCGTCGTCCACCTCGCACAGCAGGGTGTCGCCGCGCACCAGCCGCATTTCCACCGGGCGGCGGCCCGAGTGCCGGACGGCGTTCGTGGCCAGCTCGCTGACCAGCAGCTCGGCGGTGTCGGCCAGCTTGTCGAGCCCCCAGTCGTGAAGCTGCTCGCGGACCACCGCTCGGGCGCGGGGCACCTGGGCGGCGTCGAGCGGCAGGCGCCACTCGGCGACGTCATGGGGCTCGATGCCGTTCAGCCGGGCCATCAGCAGGGCCACGTCGTCCTTGCGGCCGCCGCGGGTGTTGAGGGCGCGGATGATGGTGTCGCAGGCCTCGTCCATGGACGCGGCCGGGTGCGCGGCGGACTCGCACAGCGTCGCCAGGCCCACACCGATGTCCTCACCGCGCATCTCCACCAGGCCGTCGGTGCACATCACGAGCCGGTCGCCGGGCTCCACACGCAGCCGTACGGCCTCGAAGGGCACCCCGCCCACCCCGATCGGGGCGCCGGTCGGCAGGTCGAACAGCTCGCTGCGCCCGTCCTCGGCACGGACGATGACCGGCGGGATGTGCCCGGCGTTGGCGAGGTGGAGTTCGCTCGCGATCGGGTCGTAGACGGCGTAGAGACAGGTCGCCAGGTAGGTGTCGCCGAGTCGCTGGGCGAGGTCGTCGAGGTTGCGCAGCAGTTGGGCGGGCGGCAGGTCGAGGGCGGCCATGGTCTGCACGGCGGTTCTCAACTGGCCCATCATCGCGGCCGAGTTCAGGCCGTGGCCCATGACGTCGCCGACCACGAAGGCGGTGCGCGCGCCGGGCAGCTTCACCGAGTCGAACCAGTCGCCGCCGACCCGGCCGAGGAGGGTGCCGGGCAGATAGCGGGTGGCGATGTCGCAGCCCGCCATGCGCGGCGGGATGTGCGGCAGCATGCTCTCCTGGAGGGTCTCGGCGACGGACTCCTGGTAGGTGTACATGCGCGCGTTGTCGAGCACGAGCCCGGCACGGGCGGCGAGTTCGGCGCCGGTGACCCGGTCCATGTCGTTGAACTCGACGCGCTCGGGGTGCCGCAGCAGGATCATGAAGCCGAGCACGACATTGCGTGCCTTGAGCGGGACGACCAGCATGGACCGGCCGGTGATCAGCGGCCGGATGTCGCGCTTGTCGAACTGCGAGGCGATGGCGTGGCCCAGCTCCTCGCTGATCCGCGGGACGAGGACGGGCTCGCCGCTGGTCATGCACTGGAAGAACGGGGTGTGCGCGGGGAACGGCATGGCCTCGCCGACCGGCACGACGTCGTCCCAGCGGCCGGGTTCGTCGGTGTGCTCCAGGGCCACCCGGTGCCACAGGGTGGTGGTGTCGGGGACGCCGTCGGGGAAGCCCTCGCCGGCGACGACCTGTTCGCGCAGATAGGTGCCGGCGACGTCGGTGAAGCGCGGCACGACCGCCCGGCTGACCTCGACGATGGTGCGGGAGAGGTCCAGGGAGGTGCCGATGCGCCCGCTGACCTCGTTGAGGAACTCCAGGCGCTCGCGCACGGCGGCGTGTTCGAGGTCCTCCACGTCGTCCGCGGTCAGATCGGCGGGCAGCGGTTCACCCGCGGCGACGGCGTGCGCCAGTCGCTCGCGGCGGGCCTTGCGTTCGGCGCGCCGCGGCACGCCCCAGTCGGGGGTGACGGGCACCCGGTCGTTCTGGCTGAACTCCAGCACGGGGTAGCCCAGTTCGAGGACCTGGGCGACGATGCGGGCGCTCTCCCCCACGCTCATGCTGGGCAGGATCTCGGGCAGCCCGCGGGCGAGGTCCTCGGCGCCGGGGAAGTCGGTGTGCAGGGCGAAGGCGGGCGCGATCCGCTCGACGGCGCGCTCGTCCCCGCCGCCGCGGTGCGGCCCGGCGGTGTCCGCCGCGAGGACGAGCAGCCGCTCGGGGCCGGGTCCCACCAGCGGGTAGGCCCACCACAGGACGTCTGCCCGGCCGCCGTCCGGCACATCCAGCCGGGCGCGTCCGGCCGCCGGGTAGGCGAGCCCGCCGCCGAGCGAGGACTCCAGGCCGGGACCGAGGCCGTCGTAGGCGGTGTGGGGGCCTGAGAGGCTGGTCCCGCGTTCCTCGGGGAGCGCCCCGGAGACGGGCAGCAGATCGGTGGCGGGCAGGCCGATCGCGCTCTCCTTGGGGATGCCGAACAACCGTCGGGCGCCGCTGCTCCAGTGCGAGACCAGGCCCTCGCGGTCGACGACGACCACGGCCAGCGGGACGCGTCCGGCCTCCCCGCCGGACCCAGCCGGCCGGCTGGGAGATGCTGCCCGGTCGGTGCCACGGTCCATGGCCCAAGCCCTCTCTCCGCGCGCCTGGACAAGATCTGTCCCCGGACCACCGTACGACTCCGGCGGTACGCGATGTGCGGCAATGCGCGAATTCGCGGCACCGCGTGACCCAGAGGTCGCGGGGCGGCGCGATCCGGCCGCGCCGCCCGGCCTGAGGGGGCGTACGCCGGTGTGTGCGCCCCAAAACGCGCCGGCCGGGAAGACGAGCCGTCAGCGGGTCGGTGGGCGTCCGGAAGAACTGCCCGAAGATCTCTGACTCAGGACACCAGTCCCAACGCCGTTCAGTTGGAGCGGGGCTGGGTGAGTCAAGGGTCGGTTGTGAGCATGTTGATGCTGATGGTGGCCCTGTAGGTGGCCCGGTTGATGGTGGGTCCGCGAGCGTTGTATTTGGAGATCGCGCGTTTGACGATGCGGTCTTTCGTGCGGGCCCGCCGCTGGGGCAGGAGGTGGGCCGGCACGTGGCAGCCGATGACTCCTGACCAGGTCGATGACGGTGTCGGCGATGATGCCTGCGGCCAGGACGAGCTGGTCACGGGCGGCGGACAGCGCGACGGTGAAGCCGGCCCGGTCCGGATCGATGCCCGGGACGCTGTCGGTGGCATCCGTCATTGCGGTCCGCAGCGCCTGGTAGACGACCAGCAGGGCCCAGACCTCCTGCTCGACCCCGGCCGGGGTCCGGGCCCGCAGGACCCGCCCGCCCAGGACCGGGTGGCGTTGCGGGTCAGACCCGGATGACCGAGTGACGGCGGACGCGTACGGAGTTGTTGACGCTGGCCTGGCGGGCCTGCCCGGTCTGGCCGGGCACGGCGGGTGCTGCGCCGAGTCCGAAAAGGTCGGCGAGCGCGGCCATCAGCTTTCCGGCGAACTTCTTGGTCGCGTCCATGCTGTTCGCGTCGAACACCTGGAACCCGTTGCGCTCATCCAGGTCCCAGGCTCCGGCGGGGCGACGGCGCGGCGCGTAGCGCAGGTGCAGCGTGCCGCGAGGGCTGGCGAGTTCGATGGTGTATCCGGTGTCGGTCGCCGCCGCGATGACCTCGACGCTTCCGTCGCTGGCCTTGCGCTCGGCGTGGCTGCGCATCCTGTCGAGTGATCGTCGCACCAGGTCGGGCAGCTGCGCTTCGTCGGCTACCGGCGTAAGGCCGTCGCGGACCGAAGGCATCTCTGGCACAACCTCAGCGGGGCCGCTGATCGGAGCATCGCGCAGCACCGCCGTGCAACCGTCCAGCAGGCGGTTCAGCTTGCCTCCGGTGTCTCGCGTTCGGCGTCGCCTCTGCCCCCGCCCCGTCCCTGGCCAGGGACGGGGCGGGGGCAGGCGGGCCTTTGGGGATGGAAACAGGTGCTTATGAGGAGTAGGCCGCCCACAGGCTGAGGTCCTCATTGTTCACGTCCATGCAGGTGTAGAGGCGCAGCTCGTTGCCCGACGCGTCGCCGCCCCACCCGTTGACGCAGTTCTGCCACGCACTCTTGGGCTGGAGTTGGGCTCCAGTGCCCATGTAGACGAAGTTGAAGGTGCGGTCGGGGTTGAACCAATCACAGTTGTAAAGCTTGATGTGGTTGCCAACCGTGTCGCCGCCCTCCCAGTTGTTCAGGCACAGGCCCGGGTTCAGGTAACTGCGAATCTCATAGTGGGTGCTGTCCACCGGGTACCAGGCCCACTTCTGTGCGCCGGTGCCGTTGCAGGTGTACTGCTGAATCTGTGCGCCGGCGTAGGCGTTGGAGCCCGGAACGTCGAAGCACAGGCCGTTGCGGAGCTGGATTGGAGCGTAGTAGGTGGCGGCGCTGGCTGGGCTGGCGACGAGGCCAGTGGCGATGAGAGCCGCGCCGGATATGACTGCGGCAACTGCGCGCTTGCGCATGGGTGTCTCCCCTTGTGGAGTAGGTGGCGATGGAGGCGATCTTTTTGATCGCGACGTGGTATTACCCTGCCCGTCAGGTGCCTCCACACCCGTCGCCAGGAGAGAGCCGACAACTGCAGCATCCTGCTCATCCGCGGCGAACTGCAGCTGCGTCCAGTCCTGGCGGCTCTCACTATCCACGCCCTGATCCTCATCCGTCCTGCACGTCGTCATCACGATTGCTTGACGAAGGAGATAGGGCCCCGCGGCCATCGACGGTGACCAGGGCCGACGGTGACGGTGCAGGAGCAGCGGGCACGGTCTTTACCACAGCAACTCGCCATGACAGGGAGTCCTCTCGCGAGGTCATGGCCCGGGCCATGACCAGCAGCTCCGCTGTCGAGTCCAGGATCCGCCTCCGGAGAAGGTGGTGCCTGGCCGGCTGCCCCGGCACGCGTCCGGGCTCAGCTCGCGTAGCCGGAGTAAAAGGTCTTGCCGGTGGTGTGGTCGACCACCTTGGCCCGGCAGGAGCCCCGGCTACCGATGCTGAACACGTACGTACGGGTCTCGTAGGGGTAGATCCAGAAGGCGCCTGCGGAGTTGTACGTGTACCCGTTCAGACACTGCAGCCAGAACTCGGTCAGGTGAGCGCCGCCGCCGTCGGCCTCCGGCTGCTTGTACCAGGAGACGTCATAGCCACCGCTGACGGTCCGGGCGCACGCGGTGCCCTCGTACCAGTTAAGGCACTGCCACGTCCCTGCGGCGTTGGCCGAGGAGGCGAACGCAGCCGTGCTGGCGACGGCGGCCAGCGTCGCCGCGATCAGCGTGCCGATGCGCTGTGCGATGTTCACGAGGAACCCTTTCACGGAAATCGGTGATGCACGGAATACCTGCGATCGAAGGGACCCTAGGGATGGCGCCTCAGGATCCTGATCAAATCGACGGTCCGTGACGTCTCGTCTCGGGCTGGGCTCAATGCTGCAGGGTTGAAAGTGATCATGTCAAGGCGAGACGTCACGTCACGTCTCATGGAACAATCGGGCGCATGCATGCCGCACCGAATCCGGATCTGCGAAACCCCCGCGTCCACCGCGCTATCCTCGATGCCGCCCTCGAACTGGCCACCCGTGACGGCTACGCCAACATCACCGTCGAAGCCATCGCCGCAGCTGCCGAGGTCGGCAAACAGACCATCTACCGCTGGTGGCCCAACAAAGCAGCCGTCATCCTGGAGGCACTGAACGACGGCACCGGACCGGCCTGCCAGGTACCCGACACAGGAGACGTCGCAACCGACCTCGCCGCCGCGGCACAAGGAGTCATGCGACTCCTCTCGACGGCTTTCGGCACGGTCTGGCGTGGCTTGATCGCGGATGCGCAAAGCGACCCCCGACTGGCCGAAAGCATGCGCGTGACCTTCTTCGAGCCCCGCATGGCGCTCTGGCAGGAGCGCCTCGACGCAGCCGTCGCAGCAGGCCAACTGCGTGCCGACGTCCCAACCCGAACCGTGGTTGAACTCCTCTTCGGCCCGGTCTATTACCGGCTCCTACTGGAAACCGGCCCACTGGATCCGGACAACGCCGCCGCCCGCGTCGACTACCTCCTCAATGGCCTCAAGGCCTGAACAGGGAAGCATCTCCCGTTGCGCGACGCGGTCGGACTCGACGGCAATCTCCGACGGCGTGCGCCGCCGCCCAGGCGGGAGCCGACCTCTCCAGTCGGCTCAACCCTGCGATGCCGCCTCCAGCGCCTTGTCGCCGAGTGGCTCGCTCATCTCGGTGTGCAGCAGCACGCGCGCCCGCGAGTGGCGCTCGATCTGATCGATCACGATCCGCCTCTCGGTGCGGGTCGGGGTCCGGCGAGGGCTGTGACGAGGACGCGAGGACCGGTCGGTCATCCCGGCCTCGCCGAACTGCCGGTAGCGGTCCGCCCACCGCTGGGCGGTGGTGGGTGAGACCTGGAAGCGTTCTGCGGGCCGCCGAAGCGGCCAGCCGTCCTCGACCACGCAGCGGGCGAGCCGGAGGCGTCCGGTCTCGGTCAGGGGTGCATTACGGTGGGGCACGAGGGCCTTTCTGGTCGGTGTAGACGTCGCAATCCACACCGAACCCGGAAGGCCCTCACCCGTTCAAGCAGCCCCAACCGAGACCTGCATCACCCGTCCACAACCTCCCAGGACAGAACACCTAGTGCCCCGGCAGGCAGCGTTTGCCCGTCAAGGAGCGGCGTCCGGCGCGTGCTCTCGGTGTGCCGGGTGCAGGCCCTCGTACTGGATGTACT
>NZ_JBEXPR010000044.1:0-42939 GCF_040612135.1 Streptomyces sp. NPDC006458
ACATCCAGTACGAGGGCCTGCACCCGGCACACCGAGAGCACGCGCCGGACGCCGCTCCTTGACGGGCAAACGCTGCCTGCCGGGGCACTAGGCACCGGTTGTCGCGGCTGCACGGATGGTTCCGGCTACCGGTTTGTCGCGGATGGGTCAGGGCGACGCTCGCGTTCGTCACTGCCTGCAACGGCGCCCGAACTCGTGGGAAGCTTTGCAGGGTTCCTGTACGGCGTTGTCCCGGTGGTCTCGTAGTCCGAGAGTGAGCGACAAGACGTGAGCGGTGCTCCTTCGACAGTCGGGATGTGCTGCGGCGCCTGGGCCGCCGTCTACTTTGGGGGGTGGCGCCGCTCGGATGCGGCGGTCCCGGAGGAGCCCGGATCCACTGGGCTCCCGCGCTGGAAGAGCTACGTTTACGGACTCCGAAGTCCGGACGATTCCGGAGAGCGAGACGGGGAAAAGCGGCGTATATGAGGGGACCGAGCTCACCACAAAGCTGGTTCGCCAACCAGTTGCAGCGCTTGCGCACGTATTCGGGGTCACCCACCCAGGCTCAGCTGCTGGCCTACGACGAGAACAAGGTCCTCACCCGGTCGTCGCTGTCGGACCTGCTGGCAGGCAAGTTCACCAAGCCGCCCCCGTGGGAGCGGGTCGCGGCCTACGTGACGGCCTGCGTCCGCGCCGCGCACGCCGCTCGGATCGACCTCTCCTGCGAGGAAGAACTCGCGCGAGTGCGGGGTGAACATGCCACGCTCACTGACCTGTTCGAGACCGCGGTCAGGGAAGTCCGCGTACCGGCGGCGCGCCGTTCGGGCTCGCGGCCCCGTCCGGCGACCTATAGAGTGCCGCCGCGCAACCCCAACTTCACCGGCCGTGACGCCGCATTGCGGGAGTTGCGGCAACGCCTCACCTCGGGCGAGGACGGTGCGATGCAGGTCGTGCACGGGCTGGGTGGCGTCGGAAAGACGCAGCTAGCAGTTGAGTACGCCTACCTCTACCGGTCGCAGTACCGGTTCGTGGCCTTCGTGGACGCCGAGCATCCCGATCTGGTGGCGTCGCAGTTCGCGTCGCTGGCCACGGAGCTGGGACTGGCGGAGGTGAGCTCCGAGCAGGCCATCGCACAGGTGTACGGCACATTGCTGGACCACGGGCCCTGGCTGATCATCTTCGACAACGGGGAGAGACCCGGCGCGCTCGCGGACGCGCTGCCGTCGGGTGACCTGGGGAGCAACGGTCACGTCATCGTCACAACCAGACTGCGCGGCTGGTCGAGCAGAGCCGGCGTCATCGACCTGGACGTGTTCACCAGGCGGGAGGCGGTGAAGCTGCTGGCCCGGCGGGTGAGCGACATGACCACAGGGGTGGCGGACCGGATCGCCGAACACCTGGGAGACCTGCCGCTGGCGCTGGAGCAGGCCGCCGGGTACATGGACTACAACCAGACCGCGCCTGAGGCGTACCTGGCTCTGCTGACGTCGCGGCTGGACGACATGATCGCGCTCGGCGAGTTGGCGGACCGGCCGACGGTAGTGGTCTCGACCCTGTGGCAGCTCAGCGTACGAAGGCTGGAGACAGAGCAGCCGCAAGCGATGCGGCTGCTGGAGCTGTGCGCCCTGCTGGCGCCGGAGCCGATCCCGCTGGACCTGTTCAGCGGCAGCACGGAAAGACTGAACGCAGCAGCGGCCGACCCCGTGGCATGGGACACGACGGTCGGCGCTCTGGCCGGCCTGGGGCTCGCGAGGCGTGGAGCCTCCTCCCTGCTGCTGCACCGGCTGGTGCAGGCCGCCATCCGTGCCGCCATGCCCGACGACGCGCGCACCGACGCTCGGGTGCGGCTGAGCCGGGCATTGCTCGCGGCCGTGCCACACGACATTCACGGTGAGCCGGACGCGCGATCGCGATGGCAGGAACTGCTCCCGCACGCGCTCGCGGTGACCAAGGACGAGCCGCCGAAGAAGTGCGCAGCGGAGACCGCGATACTGCTGAGGCTGGCGTCGGCGTTCCTCCTCTCGATCGGGAACCACTCGGCGGCACTGCCCCTGTGCGAGCGTGCCCTGGCGATCGACGAATCGCTCGACCAGAGGGATGCGGAAATCGGCTTCGACCTGATTACCCTGGCGCAGATCCACCGGGACCGCGGCGCGGCGGAGCGAGCGCGTCCGATGGCGGAACGTGCTCTGAGGCTGCACGAGTCCTGTCTGCCGGCGGACAGTCCCGCCATCGCGACGGACTTGGCCACCCTGGCGCGAATCCGACACATTCTCGGTGATCACGAGGCGGCGGTACCCTTGGCCGAGCGGGCGCTGCGGATCGACGAGACGGCGTACGGGCCGGACGACCCGTACGTGAGCTTCGACTTGATAGCGCTGGCGAGTGTCCACCTCGACCTGGAGGACCACGCCGTGGCCGTGCCGCTGATCTCCCGGGCGCTACGGATCCGCGAGGCCAGTTACCCGCCGGACCACCTGTACATCGGGTACGCCCTGCTGCTCAAGGCCCGAGCCGTGCACGCCTTGAACGACCCGACCGCGGCGAACCTCGCGCGCAGGGGCGCGCTGATCCTGAGCACCCGGCTGGGCAAGACCCACCCCAAGACCGAGGATGCCTTCGCTCTTGTCCAACGGTGCTTGTTCTGAATGCTGGGCAGGTCCGCCGCTACGCATCCGGAAGCGCCCCTCCCCCGCCCCCGGCTGCCGGCGTGTGTCGTTCACGCCCTGGTGCAACATCGCCCGCTTCTTCGGCCACGACGAGGGGGGCCTGCCGCCCCCGGTCGCCCGGACCGACCGCTACCAGCAGACGCGGCGCCACCCCAACGCCAGGGGCATGGAGACCATGGCCAGCGCGGTGTTCGAGCGCCTGGGCAAGAGGGCCGGACATCACTGACCGGCCGGTTCCCCGCCCTGCCCCGGCAAGGGCTCCGGCGGGCGGGGAACACAGGTCGCGGCCCGTCCGTTCTCCTAAGAGGCAGCCGGTTCCCCGCGCCCCGTTCAGATCCGGCCGCCGGTCGGGAGTCCCATGATCACCACCCGCGCCGCCGGTGCAGCCCTGGCCGCCGGGCTGCTCGTCCTCGTCGTGGGATGCGCGGCGAGGGATTCGGGCGCCGCCGCCCCCACACCCCGCGTGGAACCGGCTCAGACGCCCCCGTCGTCGGCCCCGGCTCCCGAAGGAGTCCCGCAGCACAGCGCGCATGCCACCCCGTCCTTCCCCTCCCCCACCCCGAAGCCCGCGGTCGACCCGCGCACCACACCCGGCTCCCTCACGATCCCGGCCATCGGCGTGCGGGACCTGAAGGTCGTCCCGTACGAGGGGACGACCGACGACTGGCCCGGAACGCGGATCCAGGACCGCGGTGTAGCGGCGAGTCCCCGCGGGGAGCGGGGCGGCGTCGGCCCCGGCGAGAAGGGCAACCACCTCATCACCGCCCACCGGCTGAGCGCGGGCGGGCCCCTGCGCCATCTGCCCGACCTGGACGAGGGCGACACCGTGCGCATCCGCCTCGGCGACATGCTCTACACGTACGAGATCACGGAATCGCGGTGGACGTCGTTCCGGTCCGAGCGCTCGATCGAGGAGCAGCGAGCCGCGGTGCCCGGCAAGCCCGGGGAGACACCCACCCAGGCCATGATCACGATTTCGACCTGCGCGACCCCCGAGGACAACGCAGCGGGGAACTACTGGCGGGACGACCGGAACAATCCCGAGCACCGCATCGACAAGGTAGGAACCCTCGTCTCGGCGGAGAAGGCCGGCGGGGCTTCCGGACAGGGGCGGGCCCAGTACAGCGAGCCCCGGCTCCGGTGAGCAGCCCGGGAGCAGCCGTCCCTGCGCCGGCCCCGCCGCGGCCAGGCGCCTCTCCCTGCGCCAGCCCCGCCGCGGCCAGACGCCTCGGCGACCGCCGGCAACATACCGGACGAGCGGTGAACGGTGCCCGGGCAGTGGCGCGGACTTGGCCGTCGACCACCTCCGGCTCGGAGGCATCGAGCCTTCCGTCGAGGTGCGGGAACGCCAGGGGCGGGGCGAGCAGGAAGGGTACGCCGCGGCCGAGGATCCCGGCGGGGTTGTATCCCATGCCCGCGCCGATGTAGCGGTAGCGGGTCTTGAACAGCTCGGGCGGGCAGGCGGCGGCCCGCACCGACCGCGGCAACAAGAGGCGCCGGCGCACCCCATAGGGTGAACCTCATGTCCGCCAGGTTGAGTTCCACGAAATCTCATGCCGCGTTGCGCATATCGGCTCGTGTCTGCGCCGAGTTGCTGCTGATACTCGTGATGCTCGCGGTGGCCCTCTGGCTGCTCGACCGGATGTGGTCAGTGGTGTGGCCGCTCGTCCTCGGTCTGCTCCTCACCACGCTGACCTGGCCTCCGACGCGTTTCCTGCGCTCTCGAGGGTGGAGGCCGGCCCTGGCCGCATCGCTGGTGACCATCCTGTTCCTCCTGGTCGCCGCCGGGGCTGTGGCGCTGATCGCCATTCCGGTGGCGTCGCAGTCCGGCGAGCTGACCGACGGTGTGGTCGAAGGCGTCCAGAGGCTGCGGGAGTGGGCCGCCGGGCCGCCGCTGAACATCGGGGACGCCCAGATCGACAAGGCCTTCGACACTGCGGTCGACCGCGCCCAGGATGGCCTCGGCAGCGCGGTCACCGCAGTCGCCACGGGAGTGAGCACCGTCGTCAACGGCGTGGTCACCGCCCTCCTGGCACTCTTCCTGATGTTCTTCTTCCTCAAGGACGGGCCGCGGTTCCTGCCATGGCTCGCCCGCCAGTTGCCTGGTCGGCTCGCCACCGACGTCCCCACGGTGACCGCGCGTGTCTGGGACACTCTGGGCTCGTTCGTGCGGTGCCAGGCCGCGGTCGGCCTGCTTGACGCCGTGCTCATCGGCCTCGGTCTCTGGATTCTGGATGTGCCCCTGGTGCTGCCGCTGGCGGTCCTGACGTTCGTCACCGCCTTCGTGCCGATCGTGGGCGCCCTGTTCGCCGGCTTCGTGGCGGTGCTCATCGCGCTGGTCTCCAACGGCCTGACCGACGCGCTGCTGGTGCTGGCCATCATCGTGGTGGTGCAGCAGCTGGAGGGGAACGTGTTCCAGCCCATGATCCAGAGCCGCGGGCTCGGCCTGCACGCGGCGGTGATCCTCCTGGCGGTGACGCTGGGTGGCAACTTGGCCGGCATCGTGGGCAGCCTGCTCGCCGTCCCCGTCGCAGCCCTGATCGCAGTGGTGTGGAACTACGTGCGCGAGCAGCTCGCCGAGGCGCCGACGGAACCGGACGGCAGCGATCCGGCCCTCGGCACCACTGTCCCGTCCTGAGCGGAGCCACGGGGCCGGGAACGCCAGGCTCCCGTGGCACAGCCGCTTCGGCCGGCACGGCGGCAGCAGCGCGGGGCCGTCCAGGACACCGCAGGGCCGCGGCCGTGCCGAAGCTCCTGCCACCTTGGCGCCAGCCGTCGGCGAGCCCGACGCCGAGCGACGTGTCAGTGGTCCTGCCGTTCCGGATGCGTCAGGTTGACGCCGGTCGACGGATCGAACACGTGCGCCTTGCTCATTTCCATCCGCAGCTTCAGGCTCTGCCCCTCGCGGGCGCGGGTGGCGGGGTCGAGGCGGGCCACCACCTGTGGGGCGGCGCCCGCCCCCGGTGTCGCTGCGCCCCGAGTCCGTGGCGAGCTCGTCGAGTTCGGCGGTCCGTGTCGGTCCGCCCTCCTCGGTGAAGTACACGTACACGTCTGAGCCCAGGGCCTCCAGCACGTCGACGGTGACGGTGACGACGCGGCAGTGCCCGTCATGGGTCAGGGTCCGCCGCCCCGAGGGCAGGGCGACTCCGCGCGACCGCCTGCTCGGCCGTATGACCTCAGCGACACACCGTCAAATGCACCATATTTTACGAATAGTAAGAACATGGATAGAACCTTCCTATATGTATCAGCGCGCACGGTCGGCCGGCAGCCGCGATTGTGCTGTACGTCAAGGGGAGTCCATGTCGGAACCGACAGTCACCGTCGTCATCGGCGCCTACAACGCCCTGCCCTATCTGACTCGCTGCCTGGAGTCGGTGGCCGAGCAGTCGTTGGGCGAACACACACTCGAATGCGTGGTCGTCGACGACGGTTCGACCGACGGCACCGGCAAAGAAGTCGAGCGCTTCGCCGCCGAGCACCCCGACTTCGTACGGGTCGTCCATCAGAACAACTCCGGCGGACCCAGTGGACCGCGGAACGTGGGGATCGACCTGGCCCGGGGACGCTATGTCTTCTTCCTCGACGCCGACGACCACCTCGGACCGCACGCCATGCGGCGAATGATCGACATGGCCGAGCGCAACAGCTCCGACGTGGTGCTCGGCAAGTACGTGGGCGTCGGCTGCGACGTCCCCCGCTCCATGTTCGTGGCCAACCAGGAGGTAGTCGACCTCGCCACCTCCCGGGTCTGGTACAGCCTGACACCGCACAAGCTCTTCCGGCGCTCCTTCCTGTTGGAGTGCGGGCTGCGCTTCGACGAGGACATCCGCATCGGTGAGGACCGGATCTTCGTCACCAAGGCCTACCTCCAAGCCTCGGCCGTCTCCGTGGTCGCCGACGAGGACTGCTACTTCAAGGTCAGGCGCGACGACAACGGCAACATCACCTGCAACTACCGCGACCTGCCCAAGCGCTTCGAGACCGCCCGGCGGATCATGGCCGCGATCGGCGCCCACAGCGCACCCGGCCCCGTGCGCGATGCCGCGTTACTGCGGACCTTCCGGGGCGGACTGCTGGACTCCTTCTCCTGGCGCTTCCCGCCACTCACTGTGGACGAGCAGCTCTCGGCAATGGCGATCGTCAAGCAGGAGGTGGAACGGTTCTACACCCCGGAGATCGACGGCCAGATGACCGCACCGCACCGGATCTTCGCCCACTGCGCGCGGCACGGCATGCGGACTGAACTCATCGACGTCATCGAGTTCCTCGAACAGGAGAAGGCGAAGGACGGACGCCACCACGCAGTGGTCGTGGACGGCGGCCGCGCCTACGCGGCCTACCCCTACTTCCGCGACGTGACGAAGGGCATCCCCGATTCCTGCTACGACATCACCCACCAGTTGGGCCAGAACGACCGGCTGGACACTCTGCGGTGGCGGCGGACTCAGCGCCGCGACGTGCTGAGGCTGACCGGCCACGGGTACATCGAACGGATCCCGACTCGTGAACCGGCCACGGAGCTGGTGCTGCGGCTCCGAGACGACGGCCGCGAAGTACGTGTACCCACCCGCTCCGCACCACTGGCCAGCCCTGCCGCCGACGCGTCCGCCACCGTCACGCAAGGTTCCGCCGGCTTCATCGCCGAGATCGACTTCGCCCGGGCGGAGAACGGCGGCCCGCTGACCAAAGGGGTATGGGACGTGTACCTCAACGTCCGCACCCAGGGGCTGAGCACTCAGCGCCGCTTCGGAGCCCGCAAGGCCGAGAGCCTGACATCACCCCTCCCCGTCACCACCGGGAACCTCACGGTCAAGCCGTACTACACCGCCCTCGGCAACCTCAGCCTGGACGTCACCGCGGCGAAGAAGGGGCGGAAACCGAAGCGGGGCATCCCCAGGAAGCTCGGAGCCATCGGCCGACGTCTCGTCAGGCTCCGCGAAGTCGTCCGACCGCGCAGGCGGACCCCCGAGCTGCGGCTCCCTGCGAGCGCCGCAGCATCGCGAGCGTGACTTCTTCGCGCTGACGGACGGCACCTACCCCTCGTCAAAGCTCCGATCGTGCTGGAGTGGGACCATCACTGGAGGCCCGGACATGAGGACCCGCGTGGACGGAAGGGGCGGCAGACGACCGCGCGGGCGTCCTACGCGTCCACCAGGAAGTCGCGGTAGCAGGAGTAGAGGCTCGAATCATCGGCACGGGAGTTGAGGATCAGCTCCCACAGTCCAAGGTGCACCTCACCAGGTGCACCTTGGTGCACCACGCCGTTGAGGAAGCGGATGTGGCGACGGATGTTGTCGTCGAAGGTCAGCGCTGCCGCTCTGAAATCCTCGTCGCTGACATCTTCGCCGAAATTGCTGCCCGTCACCTCGTCACGCACATGACCTGCGACGAGGCCCACGTAGTCGTCGAACGACATGCCTTCAGGCAGGCCACCCGCAGTTTGCTGGACGTTGAAGAAGTCCCGGCTGATGTAGTCGTCCCGCTTCTGTTCGTCGAGGACGTGACTGAAGATCTGCCCCGTCCGGGTCCCGCTGTCATCGGAACTTCCCTCGAAGAGGGCCAGCCCCCGCTGAGATCTGTCCTGCCATGACATCAGATGTTCCTCTCCAACGGAATAGTCCGGATGGCATCAGTCTCGACATGAACCGTGGCGCGTTGACAGCTGTGATTCCTACTCCAGGAAATACTACGGCTGCGAAGACGCGGAATTATCCTCGTCCAAGCACGTAGGGATGCACGCTGTACAGCCACGGCGGCGAACTGGCAGTCCAAGAGAAATCATCCCTCAGAAATCCGACAGAACCTTGAAACCTGTACCGTCCGGATGTGGGTTGATTAGTTTCAGTTTCCCCCTCAAAGGTAAAGTTCGCAACGCCGTGGAGCCGTCTCAGAGTCTCGCGACGGCTCTGATGCGGCACGGCAGTTGTAGGCATTGATTAGCGAATTGCGCGTCATGGCCTTACGGCTTCCCGCACCGCGGCGAGGTGCGGCTCCGCGACCGGCGTCGGGTGACGTTTCCGGGCGTGCGCCGAGGCGAGATCAGACACCCGCCCCCGCGTCCGGCATGCGAGAGGCTGAGTGGCCGGCGTTCACGCTCGTACTCGCGAGCCATCTGAGGACTTCCGACGCCGTCGAGGAGGGCGCCGATTCGGTCCTCCAGGTACGGCAAAGCCGGCGGGACGGCCGGCGGCCAGGGGCTTGCGGAAGGAGTGTCCAGGCGTGCGTCACAGATGAGACCGGGCGTGTCCTGGTCACCGACGGGGGCGCGGCACACAGCAACGCACGCCGCCCCCGCAGGGCGTACGGCGGGGACAGGTCGGGCGAAAGTGTCAGTGCTCCAGATCCGCGCGCATGGCGACGAAGAGTTTCCCCGCGTCGGCGAGGGTGCTGTTCTCGAAGAGTGCGACGGCTGCCGTGCCCTCGTCGGCCCAGCCGCAGATGACGTTGCCGTCCTCACTGAGCGAGGCGAGCAGACACTCCACCGAGCCGCCGAGCGGTCCCGGCTCCACCGGCTCCGCCTGCGGGTTTCCCAGCTCCGGGTCCCACTGGATGTACTCGAGCATGCCCCGGAACAGGTGCTCACGGCGCTTGTTGGTGTCTTCGGGCACGTGATCGACGCCCTCGAACAGCACCGGTGCGCCCTGCCTTTCGGCGTCCCCGTAATTGTTGGTGACCAGCGTCATGCCGTCCCGCATCTCGCCCGGGTCGACAGGCACGTCCGTCAGGGCTTCGCTGCCCGTCAGCTTGTCCAGACCGCCCGCTGTGAGCGCGTCCACCAAGGTGCGCGGGCCAGTGCGTTCCGCGGTGGGCGTCGGCGAGACGGGTTCGGAGGCGGGTTCGGAGGCGGGTCCGCTCGGGGAAGCGGCAGGAAGACCCGTGTCCTCCGTCCGGCAGCCACCGACCGTCAGGGTCGCCAGCGCCACAACGGCTGTCAGGGCCGCTCTCGTCACGGATGCACGCTTCATGGAATTCCCTGCCGCTCGACTCACGGTGTTCATCGCCGCTCCGAGCGGCAACCGTGATCAGTGACGAGCTGTTCCGGCGGCTCGGTTCCCGCCTCCTCAGGTTGTTTCGTGCGGGGCGCTGCCACATTGACCGCCGGGGTGCGTGGGATGATCTCGCCGCCCGCGCCGATCCGGCAGCGGGAGCCACACCCACCCCGGTCGCGAGCGCCGCCGTGCCGGTACTCCAGGCAGCCCCGAGTGCGGTACGACGGACGGCGCCCGCACCACTGTCGGGACACAGGTGTCCGCCCCGCTGGCCCACCTGGCCTTCTACGGCCCACAGGCTCACAGGGTTCTCGGTCTGGGTGCGGCCGGGGCCCTCCCGAAAGGCCCAGTTCCCAACGGCACGCAGACTGCTGTTGGCGAGTCCGACGCCGGGCGCTGGCGAAGTCATCATTCTTTTCGGGAACGGCCAGCCGCTGGCCACGGCAACTCCGTACGATGAGACTGGAGTTGTTTGTGTGTGCCGTCGTACGCGACCTTCCGGAGGCCAGATATCGTCAGCCGGCCAGACCGTGGTGTGCGCATGAACCGCCGCGACGACGTAGTGAGCGAACTGACCGGCATCCTGCTGAGGCTGGACGGCTTCCGGGACGAGCAGACGCGCGAAGTGATCCTCGACGAGCTCGTCGAGGGAACCGGGGAGAGGTTCGTTGTCGAGGGGGACGGACTCGGCGAGCAGGCACGGTCGTTGGTGCTGACCTGCGCCCGGCATCCCGATGTTCTGCCCGTACTGGCCGCGCTGCTGCGGGACTTCCACGGCGACACGCCGGAGACGAACCGCTTCGCGGACCTCGCTCTCCAATTGGACGTACCGCCGTCCCTGCTCACCCGGCGGGAACGGGAGGAGCTGCACGAATTCCTGCGGCTGTGGGAGAACGACAGCTGGCGCGGGGCCTTCGCACTCGCCGCGTCGCTCGTGCCGGAGCCTCCTCGGGATCTCGCCCACGCGGTGGAGCTGCTGAAGGAGCTGGCCGTGCCTCTCGGCAGCGTCCCTCCCCTCGTACGCTTCGTGTGGGCCCTCGCCGACCGCTCGGCCCCGGGCGAACGCGGCAGGATGCTGCGGTGGGCCGCCGGAATCGCGGAGCGGCTGGAGATTCCCCCCGCACGACTGTGGGACATCCCCCGCTCACGTCCGTCGGACGGGGACGAACGGGTGGTTCTGGTCGTACGGATCCAGCCCTATCTTCCGGGCCTCTCCAAGTACCTGCTGTCGGTGTGGCTCGGCCACGCGCCCGGCGGGTGGCTGCCTCTGGCCCACGAGGACGACCCGCTGACCCTCGACCAGATCTCCGCCCGCATGGACGACTTCGTGTCCACAGCCCGCGGCTACCACCAGGCCGGACCCAGCCGCGTCGAGTTCATGCTGCCACGGGACCTCATGAACCTGCCCGTGGACACCTGGTCGGTGCGGCGGCACCCGGGCGGTCCTCGCGTGGCCCTCGGGCAGTTGCATTCGGTGGTCCTACGCGATCTGGAACGGCAGCAGGATCCCGCGTTGAGCGCCCTGTGGCGGGAGAAATGGGCCCGCCTGGCGTGGCACCGCGGAGGACCCATTACTCCGCTGATGCTGTACGCCTCCCGGCCGAACGGCCACAACGGCCACAACGGCCACGATGACCGCGAACTGGCCGTGCGGCTGGAGTCCGCGACCGCCGTGCTGGTCGGCGGAACGTCGTCCTGGCACGAGCACGGCACCGCGGTCCCGCCGGAGCTGGACCTCGCGCTCGACGCCGGCGTACCCGTCATGGTGTGGCACCGCAGGGGAGATGCCGAGACCGACCGGTTCCTGCGCTCGCTGGCCCTCAAGCTGGACGCCTCGCAGGAGATCACGCGACTTCCGGACAGCGTCCGCGGCTGGCGCAAGGAGGCCGCGGACACTCCAGGCGAGGACTTCCACGCCTCGCGGATGGCTCTCCTCTGGGACGACCCGGACCACACCCCCGTAAACCCTCGGGACTTCCGGTCTCTGCTGTGAGGACGCGCGAACGAAGGGCGGGACACGCGCAGTGACAACGACACCACCATCCCCTGCGTGGCACATCTACCAGGGATCGGGCGATCGGCACGACGGCATCGCCCGCCTGCCCGCGCCCCCTCCCTGGCGCGACTTCGAGGGATCCTCTCCCCGAGGCACGAGGAAGCGGGGAGTCGTCTACCGGACCACTCCCGAGATCGTGGACGCCGTGAACGCCGCTCTCTACCTGCGCCGCCCGATGCTGGTGACCGGAGCTCCCGGCTCGGGCAAGTCCTCGCTCGCCTACGGCGTCGCCCATGAGCTGGGGCTGGGCCGGGTGCTGCGCTGGCCCATCACGAGCCGCTCAACTCTGCGCGACGGCCTGTACCAGTACGACGCCCTGGGACGACTGCAGGACGCGAACCTGCGCGGAGAAGCAGGGGAGGACATAGGCCGGTACATCCGGCTCGGCCCGCTCGGCACGGCCATGCTGCCCACCCGGGTGCCGCGGGTCCTGCTCATCGACGAGATCGACAAGGGCGACACCGACCTGCCGAACGACCTGCTCGATGTCTTCGAGGAAGGCGAGTTCGCCATCCCCGAGCTGGAGCGCGTGGCCGAGCGGCAACCCATGGTGGACGTCTACACTGACGACGGCACAGGCCAGGCGCTCACAAGCGGCCGAGTCCGCGTCCGCGCCTTTCCCTTCATCGTGCTGACCAGCAACGGGGAACGGGACTTCCCTCCCGCTTTCCTGCGCCGCTGCCTCCGACTGGACCTGCCGCAGCCCGGCGTGGAGCAGCTCATGCGGATCGTGGAGGCGCATCTGGGGCCGTCGGCGGTGCAGGACGGCAGGGAGCTGATCGAGCTGTTCGTCCAACGCCAGTTCCACGAGACTTTGTCCACCGACCAGTTGCTCAACGCGATGTACCTTCTCGTGCGTGACAGGCACAACGGGGCGCTCCGTGACGAACAGCACAGGGACGACGTGCTGCGGACCGTGCTCAGGCGTCTGGACTGAGACTGCCATGACCGGCGAATCCTTCTCCGACTCCGTAGACGCCGAGGCCATCGCGGACATCCTGTGGCTGGCGCGGCACCTGGCTCAGCCGCCGCCCGCCTCGGCGCACGACGGCTCGGCCACGCCGCCTGACGGCCGGCCGCCGCCCCGCGTGGTCACACCTCCCGAGGCTGACGCTGCGGCTGCGCACGAGCCGCGCGACGACCGCAGTGCGCCGAACCTGGACGGCATGCACCCGCCCCTGCCGAGGTTGGGCGGACTCACGCTGCAGGGCGGCGCGGCAAGCGGCGGCGCCGTACCGGTGCGGCTGCCGACGCCGCCCGCGTTGCGCGACACCCTCGGCCTGCGCAGGGCACTGCGCCCCCTGGGCCGCGGAGCTCCCCCCGGGGCGCGGGGGGCCCGGGCCCTGACGGAGCTGGAGTTGGACGAGGAGGCCACCGTGGACCGCGTTGCCGCGACCGGCTTCCGGCTGCCTGTGCTTCGGCCCGCACCTACCCGATGGCTCGATGTGGCCCTGGTCGTCGACGACAGCGCGTCCATGCGGGTGTGGGACCGCGGCGTCCAGGAGTTCCGAGACCTGCTGCGGACCACCGGTACGTTCCGGTCGGTGCAGGACTGGACCCTGCTGTCGGAAGAGACCCGGTTCAGCGGAGTCGTGCTGCGCCGCGGCATCCCCACCTCGCTCGCTGCCGGCTACCGCAGCCCGGGAGAACTCGTCGACCCGACCGGCCGACGCATCGTGCTCGTCGTGTCGGACTGCATCAGCCCGGCGTGGTCGGACGGAACGCTCGCCCATCTGCTGCGGCTGTGGGGCCGCAGCGGCCCGGTCGCCGTCGTACAGCCGCTCCCTCGCAGGCTTTGGGAGCACTCCAGAGCGACCGTGCGCCCGGTGAAGCTGCGCGCCCCGGAGGCAGGCGCGGCCAACACCCGGCTCGTGGCGATGTCCCCGCGCGGCTCGGGCCCGCCCGTCACCGGAATGCCCGTCCCCCTGCTGATGCTCGACCCGCTCTCGCTCGGCCCGTGGGCCTCGCTCACGAGTGGGGAGTCGCAGGAGTGGCACACCTTCGCCATTCTGGTGGACGAGGCGGCGCCCGCGCGTACGCGGAGCGAGGCCTTCCGGCCGGAGCCGTCCGCCGCGGAGACTGTGCAGCGTTTCAGGGCCTTCGCCAGCCTGGAAGCCAGGAAGCTGGCCGTCTATCTCAGCGCCGTCCCCCTCGTCCAGCCGGTGATGCGCATGGTGCAGGAGGTGATGATCTCCGATCCGCAGCCCGCTCAGCTCGCGGAGGTCATGCTCGGCGGGCTACTCATGCGGGCCGAGGACAACGGCGGGGCTCGGGGCGACGACATCCGGTTCGAATTCCGGCCGGGTGTGCGGGAACTGCTGTTGGGCGGACTCGCCCAACCCGCTGCATGGCGCCTGCTCCAGCTGATGACCGACTACATAGCCGATCACCACGGCGTCGGCGTCGGCTTTCAGGCGGTGCTCGACGGCGAGGACCTGGCCGTGGCCAGGCTCGCGGAAAACCGGCCGTTCGCCGAGGCCAGCGCCCGCGTCCTGCGCAGGCTCGGCGCCAACGCGACCCTCGTCGCCCAGCGTCTGGAAAACGTACCCGGGCCCCCCGAACCGCCGGACGGACCGCCGACCGTCGCCTCGCAGGTATGGGGTACGCCGCCGCCCGGCCTGCCACGGCCTTTCGGCCGAGAACCGCTGCTGAAGGACCTGCACACGGCGCTGACCGCCGTCGGGGCGGCACCGCAGGTGGTGGTCGCGCCGGAGGGCGGGGGCGCTACGGCGGCGGCGCGGGACTACATCAACGAACACGACGGCGAGTCCGAGTTCGTGGTGTGGCTGTCGGCCGGGTCGCCGACGATCGGCGGCTGGGAACTGGCCCGGCTCACGGACACAGTGGCACGCAGGGCGGAGGAGGGCATCGAGACCTCGTGGCTGCTGGTGCTGGACGGCGCCGCGTCCGCGGACGCACTGCCCGTGCTACCCCCGGGCCGTGGCCAGGTACTGGTCACCTCGGCGAGCGCGGCCTGGCCCCAGGGGTTCGGCGTGCATCACGTGCCCGCCCCGGACCGGGGCGACGGAATCCGGATCGCCCGCCGCCACGCCTCGGCCCTCAACCCCTCACATGCCCGGCTGCTCGCGGAACGGCTGGACCACTCCCCCATCGCCCTGGAGATCGCGGCCAGCTTCCTGTCAGTCACCGGCGAATCACCCGACAGCTACCTCGAACGCCTCAGCCCGAGCGGTGAGGCTCCCGACCCGGCCGGCGTGGCGTGCGCCGTTTCCCTCGACCATGTCCTCGACGAACACCCAGAAGCCCGTAGCGTGCTGTACCGCCTCGCCGTACTCGCACCAGGGCCCGTACCGGTCCCCCTGCTCGCCGCGGGGGCCTCGCCGGCCGAGCCGACGCTTGCCGTCCTGGCGCGCCACGCACTGCTGCGTGACGGAACGCCGGGCGACGGCCTCGTGTTCGTGCATCCCGTCGTGCAGCGCGTCTGCCGCGACCGCATGACCGAGAGCGAGGAGAGCGTCGCACGCAGGTCCGTGCGCGCCCGGATGGTCGAGCACTTCGGCACCGACGACCCGGACGAACCCGCCGCCTGGCCCCGCTTCGACGCGCTCACCCGCCACCTCGAACCGGCCGGGGCACTCGGCGAGAAGGACCCCAACGTGCGCGACCTCGTCCAGCGGCAGCTTCGGCACCTGCGTGCCTGCGGGGACACCGCCGGCTGCCGGTCCCTCGGCACACTCGCCCTACGGCGGCTGGCGGACCGCTTCGGCCACGACGACCCGGCGGTGACCGCGCTCACCACACTGCTCGGCGGCCTCCTTCCTGCCGAGGAGGCCCCGCCGGAACCGGGGGCCCCGTGACGACGACCGCCGGCGCGCCGTCCGCGAACGTCCCACCGGACGGGCCATCTTCCCCGGCCGCCGAGGGCCCGCCGACCGGTGCAGCGGCGGCCGCCCCGCCGGACCCCGCAGCCCCGCCGACGGCTCAACCGGACGGCCGACACCGGCGCCGCGCACTGTGCATCGGTGTCAGCCGATTCGCTCCGCACCCCGATCACGGGCTGGAGGGCGAGGGCCCCGACCCGTTGCCCTTCGCCGCGGACCGTGTGACGGAGCTGCGGCGGATCCTGGAACACGAAGCCTTCGGATACGTGTGCACCACGCTCACCGGCACGGACGACGGGGCCGGGCCGACGGCCGCCGAACTCGGCGCCGCGTTCCACGAGGCTCTGAGCACCTCATCCGCCGCCGACGTGCTGATCGTGCATGTGCTCAGTCACGGAGTGCCGCGCACCACCGGTCTGTACGCCCTCGGATCGGACAGCGGCCATCTGCCCGAGACCGCGATCGCCGGCTGGCTCGCGGCGGTCGAGGACTTCCCCGGCCGTCCGACCGTGCTGTTTCTCCTCGATCTGTGTCACGCCGGGCAGGCCGCCCGCCTCGACTGGCAGCTGCGGGCCCTGGACGGCACGAACCGGGCCTGGGTCGTGGCAGCCGCGGCCGGAGCAGAGCTCGCCGTCGACGGTCGCTTCACCCGAGCGGTCACCGAGGTGCTCGGCGACCTGGCGGAGAAGCGGATCCAGTACGACCGCAGCCGGGAGTACGTCGACTTCACCTGGTTCTGCGCCCAGGTCCGCGACCGGGTGGACCTGCTCGCCGGGGACCACGGCGGACTCCACCAGCGGGTCACCGGCAACGCGCTTGACACAGTCCTCGAACTCCCCTTCGTGCCCAACCCCTGCTACGACGCCAGCCCCCTCAACCGTGTCCGCAGTGACGTCGCCGCCGAACTGGGCGGCGAACTAGGCTCGTTCCTCGACGAGGTGGCCGACCTCGCCCACTTCCAGCGGCACGCTCGGGGCGGCACCGGTTTCCCCCTGCTCACCCAGGGCGAGGGCGAAAGAGGGCTTTTCACGGGTCGTACGTCGGAATCCACACGGCTGGCCGAGTGGCTGGCCGACGACACGGCATCGCCCGTGTTCGTGGTGACCGGGGACGCGGGTGTCGGCAAGTCCGCGCTGCTCGGCATCCTGGTGTGTGCCGCGCACCCCGGGTTGCGCGTCCGGACCAGGTCCCTCTGGGAGCCCCTGGGCCGGGACGTCCAGGTGAGCGCGCCGCCGGCCGCTGTCCACGCCCGCCAGCGCACGGTCCGCGAGATCGTCGGCTCGTTGGCGCGCCAGTTGGGGCTCCGGCACGCCGCGAGCGGCACCGACGAGCCGCAGGACTGGACCATGGCACAGCTCGTCGACGCGCTCGGCAGGATGGCCGGCCCGCCGCCTGTGATCGTGATCGACGCCCTCGACGAGATGCGCAACGCCCACGACGCGGTGCGTACCCTCGTCCAGCCGCTCGGCGGTGCGACCCGCCCCGACGGCAGACCCATATGCCGGCTGCTCCTGGGCACCCGGGACGAGGACCCCTTCGCGACCCTCGTCTCCACGGCACGCACCTCCGGTGACGTGATCGACCTCGACGACACAGGACCCGAGGAACTGGAGAAGGACCTGCGGGCGTACGTCGGCAAGTTGCTGGACGCTGCGCTCCCCGCGTCACCGGACCCCGTCCCCGGCGTGCCGGAGTTCGCCGACGCTGCGGCCCGTGCGCTGGCAGGGGCGAAGGGCCCCTACCTGATGGCCGCCCTCTACGCCTCGTACGTCCTCCAGGACGATGTACGCCCCTTGCTGTCCGACCCCGCGACGGCACGAGACCTCGGCTCCGGCGTCCCGCTCACGCTCCCCGGCATGCTCGATCTCAGCTTCGCCCACGACCACGCCCATCAGCTGCTTCGCCCGGTGCTCGCGGCGCTCGCCTTCACCCAGGGTGACGGCATGCCCGTGGAGACCGTTGCCGCCGTGGCCGGCGCCTTCGTCACCGACCGCGTCCGGGCCGCTCCCGCCGAGGTCGGCCAGTTCCTCGACGAGGTACTGGCTTTCCAGCGCTCTGTGCGAGACCGGGACGGCACCATGCTGTATCGGCTGCTGCACCAGAGCGTCGCCGACGAACTGCGCCGACGACCGGTCCCGGACGGGAACGACGAGACGCGCGAGCCCGTCGTCCGGGTGTACGAGGCTCTCATCGACTCGCTGCGCGACGAGGAGGGCCGGCCCCGCTGGGGCGATCTCCAGGGATATCTGCGTCGGCACCTGTCCCAGCACGCCGTCGACGCCGGCCGGTTCGACGAGCTGTGCGCCGAACCGGAGTTCCTGGTGTACGCGGACCCCGACTGGCTGGTGCCCGAACTACGGCACGCCGAAGCGGAAAAGGCGCGCACCGCCGCCTCCGTCTACCGGACCAGCGCCCATGTGCACCGCAGGACCGAGCCCCAACAGCGGCGCCACATCCTGGCCGTGGACGCCGTCCGGCACGAGGCGGCCACGCTCGCCGACCGGCTCGCAGAGCCCGACGGGGACAGGGCGCAGGCCATGGTCTGGCGGCCCGCCTGGGCCACCGGCAGCCGGATCAGCGATGCCCATGCCATCACCCTGCACGTTCCCGATGACCGGGTCACCGCGCTCGCGGGCACCACGGTCGGCGGCACGCCGGTGGTCGTCACCGGCGCCAGGAACGGCAGGGTCCGGGTATGGGACACCCGCAACGGCCGCCAGCTGGCGGCCGCCGATCCGGGGGCGGGCGAGATCCACGCGCTGCTGTGCACCGAGGTGGGCGAGGAGCCGGTGGTGCTGGGCGCGGGCGCCGGCGGAGCCGTCCTGATGTGGCGGCTGCCGTACCTGACCGATCTCCGGCTGCCGCCGGCCGGGCACACCGAGCCTGTCCGCACGATCGCGTGCGGCGACGTGGTGCGGCAGCGTATGGCTTTGACCTGTGATGATTCCGGCAGAGTGATGATGTGGAACCCGCGCGACCAACTGCCGGGCGCCGAGCTGGAATTGCCCTACCTCCCTCATCTCGCCGACCTCGTGGCCCAGGGCGACGGCCCCGACAGCGACCTCGCCGTCCTCGCGGACGAGCGGGGCACGGTCCGCTTCTTGTCGCTGGTGGGCAACGAGGAGTCGGGCACGAGAATCCTCCATCCGCCGCGGGTCAACGCCCTCGTCCATCTCACGGCCCGCGGGAGCCCGCAGATCGTGACCGCGGGCGACGACGGCCACGTGCGGATGTGGAACGCGCGCACCCACGAGCAGACGGCGTGGTCGGACGTGCCCCACGACGGACCCGTCTACGCCCTTACGCGCGTCAGCGCGCGCGACGGCGTTCGCATCCTGAGCGGCGGCAGCGACGGGACGATCCGCTGCTGGGATCCGGAAGGAGATGCGCGGGAACTCCCCGAGGACAACCGGTTCGTCGGCCATATGGGAGCGGTCACGGCCCTGGCGCACACCGGCTCCGACTCCTCGGTCGTCGTCTCCGCCGGCACGGAACCGGTGCTGCGCGTGTGGCACGTGCCCTGGCAGAAGCAGCGCACCACCACACCCGTCGGGCACACCGACTGGGTCAACACCCTCACTGCCTTCGACACGGGCGACGGCGTGCTGGTCGCCTCCGCCGGCGCGGACGGTCACATCCGGCGCTGGCGCCTGGCCGACGGCACACCCGTCGGCACCCCATTGAACGCCCGGACCGGAGCGGTCCACACCCTCACCGCTCTCACCGTCGGCGGACAGTCACTCCTCGCCTCCGCGGGTGCTGACGGACGTATCCACCGCTGACACCTCGCCGACGGCACACCCATCGGCATGCCTTTGGACGCCGGGACCGGACCTGTGCACGCCCTGGCGTCGGCCGTGCTCGACGCCCGGCCCGTGCTGGTGTCCGGGGGTGCGGACGGCCTCATCCGATGCTGGGACGCGGAGTCCGGCCTTCTCCGCGGATTACCGCTCGCCGGGCACGGGGGCGGAGTCAACGCCGTGGCCTGTGCGGAGGTGAACGGCAGGACCACCGTAGCGTCCTGCGGTGACGACGGCACGCTGCGGTTGTGGGATCTGGAAACCGGTCTGCCCTTGCACGCGCCGATCCAGGCACATGACGGATGGGCCACTGCGCTCGCGTGCGCAGTGGTGGGCTGCGACGCGTACGCCGTGACCGGAGGACAGGACGGCACCGTACGGGTCTGGGCCCTCGCCGACAGCAGTCCGGTGGCCGCGCCGCTGGCGGTGACGGTCGGCGTCAACGCGGTCGCCTGCGGCACCGTGGGGGGAAGTGCGGTGGTGGTGGCCGCAGACGACTGCGCGGTGCGCGTCTGGGACCTCTTCTCAGGCGGGCCGCTGGAGAGCGTCGGCGTGCCGGGGACGGTGCCCGCAATGCTGCTGACGGGCGATCAGCTCGTCCTGGGTTGCGAGTGGGAGGTCGTCGTCCTGCGCCGAAGCAGCGAAGCCGGGACGTGACCCGACCCGTGCGGGCGGGTCGACCCGTGCGAGCGGGCCGTCACTGGCTGTCGGGTGCGGGCAGCAGTGGCGCGAGTTCCTGTTCGACCTCCGACCGGGTCAGATAGCGCGTTGCTTTGTGCGAGGCGGTCAGCCCGAGGGACACCTCGTGGTGGGCGTCGATACCGGGGAAGAGCCTGGGCAGGTCGCGCGGGATCGCGACGATGTCGCCGACATCGGCGATGTTGACCCAGCGCCGCACCTTCGGCGGACGCTGTCCCTTGCGTTCGTCGTTGCCCGCGCCCAGCGACAGCCGCTCGAAGAAGACCTGCGGCATGCCCAGTGGAGAGCCCAGGGTGACCAGCAGGTCCAGCTCGACGGGCCGGTGCCACAGGGCTTCGTAGGCGACGACCGAACCCAGTGAGTGCGCCACGACCACCCGGGGCTTCGCGTCCTCCAGCACGCGCAGCACCTCCTCCCGTGCCGCGGCGCGTCGCGGCGAGTCGCGGTCGGAGACGTAGGTGTGCGCCTCACGGCAGAACACGATCACAAACCGGCGGGCCGCCTCACCGAAGCGCCGCGCGATCCAGTCCGCCGCCTGCCGTACGGGGATGGTGGCGTGGCCCATCGTGACCTCGGCCGGAGCACCGAGCGCGGATACCCAGTCCTTCAACATCCGCTGCGCGTCGCAAGGCAGCGTTTCGGGCTCGTCCGCGCCCTGAGTGTCGCCGGGGTGCAGCAACTGGGCGTAGTACGCAGCGCTGAGGGGCCTGTTGAGCGCGAGCGCCCACTCGGCGGCCAGAACCTTGGCGGCTCGCTCAGGGGTGCCCGCTTCTGCCAGATACCTGTAGCACCGGATTCCATGGACCCCGACGATCATCATGCCCCCGTTCCGGACTGATCGAGCACCCTGTACGAGCGTAGGACAGCCAGGTGGGCCCCGGGCCCGAATCGGCGGACACTGGCGTCAGTTCACCTCGAAGTGGCGCGGCGTCAGTGCCCCGGCCTGTTAGCCGGGCGAACGCGCCTGATCTTCAGGCCCAAACGGCATGCCGAACAGAAGAACATCCTCGGCCCGCGCAAGAAACCCGTGGCGCACCGCGGTGGCCACTGCTACGTTTCCGGAGGCCGTGCGAGAGAACGAGGAGGTGGTACCCGTGAACACAGTATCGACATGGGTGCTCTCCTCCGGGGTCACGGTCGGGCGATAGGTCGTCCGGGAGCGCCGTTCAAGAGCCCTCCCGAAAGGCACGACCGTGCAATTCACTTCTGAACAGCGCCTCGATGACGGCGTCCTCGAACGCGAGTTCACCCTCGGTGAGATCCCCGGGACCCTGTGGACGCCTGGATCGGCACCGGCTCCGCTGATCCTCATGGCCCACAACAACGGTCTGCCCAAGGGGGCATCCCGGCTGGTGGCCCGGGCCCGGCAGACCGCGGCGTACGGCTACGCGGTCGCCGCCATCGACGCCCCCGGGTGCGGTGGCCGGCCCCGTTCCGCCGCCGACGAGCAGGCGCGCGCCGACCTCCGCCGGGCGATGCAGGCCGGCGAGCCGGTCGACGAGATCTTCGAGTCCTTGATCGGTCCGCTGGTCGAAAAGGCGGTCCCGGAATGGCGGACCACCCTGGACGCCCTCCTTTCGCTGCCCGAGATCGGCGGCCCGGTCGGGTACTCGGGGTGGACCGCCGTCGGCATTCGGCTGGCGGCGGTCGAACCGCGCATCGCGGCCGCCGGTTTCTTCGCCGGGGGTTACGTTCCCCGCGCCCAGCGCGAGGAGGCCCGGCAGATCACCATTCCGCTGCTGTTCCTGCTGCAGTGGGACGACGAAGGGAACCCCCGGCAGCGGGCCCTGGACCTGTTCGACGCCTTCGGCAGCAACGAGAAGACGCTGCACGCCAACATGGGCGGGCACACCGGCACCCCGTGGTTCGAGGTGGAGGACGGGGGGCGGTTCTACGGCCGGCACCTGAAGTGAGGCCCGTGAACTGAGCCACGCTCTTGAGTGAGCCGGAACCCGTACGCACAACTGCGCAAGCCGCAGGGTCGCGTGCGGGTTCCGCGCACAGAGCGCACGTGAATCCGGGAACGGGCAGGCGATCTTTCCCGAGCAGGTGCTGCGGGACTGGGAGGGCTACTGGCTGGGGGCGGAAATGAAGCCCGCATGGTCCACCGACCCCGTGGCGGTCGCCCTGCGCGACGCCCTGGTTCGGCGGGTCCGCGAGTTCCCCGCCGTCCGCTCGGTCTGGGTGGCGCAGGTCCGGCGGCGGTCCGGTGGCGGGCCAGCGGCGGGCCGGCGGCGAGGAACACCTGACGCTGCACGTCGCCGTAGACGAGGACCTGCCCTCGGCCACCACGCGGTCGTCGAAGGCCCAGAGGTTCTGCACCAGAGGCGCCCGCACAACTGAGGAGTGTGGCTGGCAGGTCACGGAGACCAGGAAGCGGTTCAAGTACAAGGACGGGGACGTCGTGCACAACGTGATCGTGGGCCGCTCCCCGACGACGTCGACCCCGGCACCGGCACCGGCACGGTCGCGCCCCAGTTCTGCTGGGCCTCACGCTCATGAGCAGGGAGCGGACCTGGCAACAGGAGCCGGCGCGACCTCCCTGAACGGCCGGCCCGTCACGGCATCCGGATGGCCGCAACGCACGGAAGAGGGCGTGAAGGCGCCAAACAGCGCGTGCTCCACCAGGTGAGGTGACATTGTGCCCGGTTTCGCCGACCGAGATCAGGAGTCCGTTTGGGACTACCCGCGGCCCCCGGCCGTGCGGCCCGACGACCGCCCCGTCCGCGTCGAGTGCGGCGGGCGGGTGCTGGCCGAGACGACGCGGGCACTCCGGGTACTGGAGACCAGTCACCCTCCGGCGTTCTACATCCCTCCGGAAGATGTACGGTCCGATCTGCTCTACCCCGCAGCAGGCCACACCTGGTGCGAGTGGAAGGGCAGCGCCCGGTACTGGGATGTGATCATCGGTGACGACGTGTGGAGCCGGGCTGCCTGGAGCTACTCGAACCCCGAGCCCGCGTACAAAGTCCTCAGCGGCTACTTCGCCTTCTACGCGAGCCGCGTCGACCGCTGCAGTGTCGCAGGCGAAGTGGCGCGGGCACAGGCAGGGGACTTCTACGGCGGTTGGATCACCGCGGAAGTGCGAGGGCCCTTCAAGGGAGCTCCCGGAACGCGCGGGTGGTGAACGGGGCTCGCAGGGGACGCGCAGCTGATCTCCAGCACCGGCCCCGAGGCGACAGCCGGACTGATACGTGCGTACAACGACGACGACCGCTGTGCCCGTCCGACAAGAGGAGAGGATCTGCCGCCGCGCAAGTGTCGGTGGCGGCTGTGGGGCAGCCTGTCCTGTCAGGGGGCCGCCCGAGCCATCCGTGATCACGAGCAGGCGGCCGAGTGACGGTGCACGGGCATGGGACGTCTCTGCCGCTCAATCGCCCTGCCCACCCTGCGGGGCAGGCGACGAGGACCGGCCCGCGTTCCAGTCCGCGAGGCCGCCCGCGCCCAGCACTCCTGCACCGGCGGCGAATTCCGGCCCCGTCCGATGCCGCAGCTCCCGCCGGGCGATATGGCTGACCAGCGCCGGGAAGACCGGGCGCAGGGGCTGGCACAAGCGAAGCCAGGGAGGCGCGTAGATGTCGGAGGCGCGTCGGACGATGCCGGCGGTGAGCAGGCCGGCCACGCGCGCCGGGGTCTGGACGCGCCGGGCGAACCAGGGCTGGTGTGCGCGCAGCGCTCTCAGCACCGGGTCCTCGTCGATTCCGTCGATCATGTCGGTGCCGGTCCAGTGCAGGTAGGCGATGCCGACGTCGATCCCTTCGGGTGCGAGTTCGCAGCGCAGGGCCCGGGCGAAGGACTCCGCACCCGCCTTGGAGGCACAGTAGGCGCTCATCATGGGCGCGGAGCCGAACGCCGCGGTCGAGGCGATCTGCAGGAAGTAGCCGCGCGTGCGGGTGAGGTGCGGCAGGAAGGCCCTGGCGGTGTTGGCGGCGCCGAGCAGGTTGACCTCGATGACGCGCTGCCACAGGGCGGGGACGGTGTCGCGGAAAGGCCCGCTGACGGCGATGCCCGCGTTGGCCACGACCACGTCTGCGGGGCCGAGTCGGGTCTCGACCTGGCTCGCGGCGGCTTCGAGGCCGACGGGGTCGGTCACGTCGATCTCGACGCAGAGGGTGGGCGAGGACAGTCCCTCCGCCGCCTCGCGCAGCCGGCCCTGCTCCCGGCCGAGCAGCGCCACCTGGGCACCGGCCTCGGTCAGACCGGCGGCGAGCGCCGCGCCCACGCCGCGCGCGGCACCGGTGACGACGGCCACGCGTCCGCGCAGTGCCGGGCCGGCCGGGTGCGGGCGCAGGGCGCGGGCGACGCCCCGGTACAAGGGGCTCCGGCCGCTCGTGTCCATGGTCCTCGTCTCCCTGCTGCTCGGTCTTCTCCTCCGCGGGCCACCGCCGTCTCGACGCTACGGCGATCCCGCCACCACGTCTTTCCTGGTCGCTTCGGCGGTTGTACCGCTACGTCGAGTCCGGCCTTCGCGGCGGTACGACACCTGGTGAGTTCCGGTCCGCGCATGCCGACGGATGCAGGAGACTTCGTGATGACGGGCGTACGCGTTCTTGGCACGGCATCACGGAGGGAGCGCATTTCCGCGGTCGCCGCGACTCGCCAGGCGATCATGCCCCGGCGGCGCGCCGACACCTTCGGCGCAAGGGTCAACCGGTCAGCATCGCCGTGGCCGCGGACCGGGAGACGACCTGTTGAGCTGGTCACCAATGGCTGCTGCCCACCAGGTAGGCGATGCCCACGACGACGGCCAGGATCAGCGCCGGGATCGCCAGACCCTTCGCGATCGAGGTCAGTGTGCGTGTGATGCTCGCGGCCTGGGTCGTGTAGTGCTCCCGTCGCGCTCCCAGATCGTGCCGGGCGAACGCCCCGACGACCAGCGCCACCGCACCGGTGATCAGGCACACGGTGAGCGGTGCGAGCGCTCCGTGCTCACGGACTTCCTGCTCGATGCTGCTGTCTACTGCGTCACTCCGTGCCATGACGGCCGCCACCCCGGCCTGGATGGCCAGTACGAGCGTGAGGACGGACGTGACGGCGAGGGCGAGGGCGGCGCCGGCAAGGGTGGGAGCGCGTCGGGATGGAGACGGCTGGTCCGTGCGCGTCTGGTGTGCGTGGGCCGGCGGCGGATTGTCGGGGTGGGGCGGGATGCGCGAGGGCCCGACGACCACCGTGTCCCGCTCGCCGTCCGATCCATGCGCCGCCTCTGCGGAGCCTTGCGCGGTCGCGGGTTCGGGCGCCGTCTCGGGGCCGGGCTCCTGTGCCGGGCCCACTACCGCCTCAACGTGGATGACTGACTCTTCGGCCACACCCTTCAGCGCGATGTCCCCGGACAGGTGCCCCTCGGCGGCCGTGTCGACGTGGACCTCCAGACCGCTCCGGGTCGGATCGACCCGCAGCCATGAATGGTTGGGCTGGGCCACGCAGTGGCGGGCCAGGGGCGGGCCCTGCATGGTCACGGACCGCTTCTGAGGGAGCGAGCCCCTCGGTACCAGGCCGAAGTCCAAGTGGTCCGGGGATGGTGCCAGGCGGATCTCGTTCAAGGCTTCGGACGCCAGATCGGCGATCTGCTGGATGTCGTTGCGTGCGACCTCCTCCAAGTGCTGACGCGCCCCTTCCGCCATGGGCAGCTCCGTGTGCTGCGATCGTCTGCGCAGCTCCAGCACGGCACCCTGCCGCGTGAGGACGTCTTCGCTGTTCAGGGCCGCCTGGAGGGAGGGCGGCGAGGGAATGGCAGCGATCTTGATGCGGCCACGCCGACTGTGTGCCAGATGCAGCTCCCCCTGCAGCTCAGCAGCCTTCTTCGGTGTCTGATTGGGGTTCTGATCCCGTACCTGGCTGTAGACATACTCATACAGGTCGTCGAGGGAGACTTTCCCGTCCGCGTCGAGGTCGGCCTCCCCGGTCTCCAGACCCTCGACCACTGCGTGCGTGAACACCGAAGGCCGCGGAGCCGAGTTCTCGGAGAGCTGGTTGCCCTCGAAGGCGTACTCCATGGAGTCGGACGCGGTGATGACGGCCCAGCCCCGCCCGCTGGCCGGCTCGTCCTTCGCGAACGACTCGAGGACGTTGACGTCGCCGGATGCGCGCACGGAGGACGAGCCCCGGGAGAAGGCGCCGCCGTAGCAGCAGTCGAGGAACAGGACGGTGCGGCCCGCCCGGGTGCCGGACATGCAACTGCGGACGAACTGGGAGGCGACAGCCGTGGCGGCCAGCAGCGGCGGCTCGGTGTCGCTCGCGGCGAAGTACAGCTCGCCGGACTCGCTCTTGAGGCCGTGGCAGGAGAAGTGCAGCAGGAGCGTGTCGGCGCGGCCGCGGTCGTTGAAGAAGCCCTGGATGCGCCTGCGCATGTGGTCGGCCGACGCGTTGTGCACGACCTCCACCTGGAAGTCGCCGATCTGCGGGTCGTGCAGCACCCTCTCAAGGGCGACGGCATCCTCGGCAGGCGCCCTGAGTTTCTTGAGCCCCTGGTCGGAGTACCGGTCGTTGGCGATGATCAGCGCGTGTCTGGTATCCGTCATGGCTCGGCTCCAGCCGTGGAATGGCGCTCGACGAAGATCCGGAACGCCTCCGTGACCTGATCGCCGGTCGCCTCTGACACCTCCAGAACGTCGTCCCCCATCTGCAGGTGCAAGGACGGGTGCGTGTCGTGGCGCCGGCCGAGCCACGACCGGATCACGGTCATCACCTGGTTCAGGGCGGTTGCCGAACTGCCCAGGGTCACCAGGAGGGCACCGATCTGAGTGACGTCCACGGCCCGCGCTCCGGGTGGGATCTCCCCGCCGGGGAGCGCCGTGACGTCGTCCACGTCGAGATCGAGCAGTTCCTCACGCAGGTAGCCGGTCAGCTCCGCGACTCGTTCGGCTTCCGCGTCCTCCTCGGTGAGGAGGATCTGCAGTTTGTTCTCCACGGGCTCAGCCCCTCTGTCCACGCTTCCGATGGCCGGGCATTCGCACGTCGTCATGGGCCCGACCCTCCGATGACGCCGTCCTTGACGACGTGCTCAGTGGAGTATCGAAGCCGAATCCGGAGTCCCTCAGGTGTGCCGCTCATGGAAGTCGTCCATCCCGCACCTCCCCCGAAGGTACGGCCACGCCGTCACTGCGGCGTCATTCCGTTGTCACCGGGTGGGCTCGCATCGGTCTCCCGGTTCCCGCGCCTGAGCAGCCTCGGTCCGCCGAGTGCCTCACCGGCTAGGTGGGGGTCGAGCCGGGCCTCACCGGCCAGGTGGGGGTCGAGCTCCGCTACCTCGGTGAGCAGGTTGCGGCTCACGGGCACGGCGAGGACGGCGGCTGCCTCGACCGTTCGAACTGTGGTGAGTCCCCGCGCCGCCGGCCTCCGCGCTGTTGACGCGTCCAGCCTTCCAGCATGGCATCGAACACGGCGTCCTCAGGGTGCAGCAGCGTCACGCCGTTCAGCGGCACCAGCCGGGCGGAGCCCTCACTCGAGTCCGTCGTCACGGAGGCCTCTTCCACAGAGTGCGCGAACCATGCATCAGAATGACCGATCCCCAGCAAGAGTGCAGGTCAACAGCCTGCCCTCCGCACCACCAGGAGGTGCGCCGATGCCGCAGGTCCCCAGCTCGGACGCACCGGATTCCCGCATTCGGTGCAATTCCCCGGATCCGGCTCATGCGTTGTTCAGTCGCAGCAGTCGCAGCAGTCGCAGGAGCACTTGCACGGGTTGCAGCAGCCACCGCCACCACCACCACCGCAGCCGCCACCCGAGCCACCGCCGGAACCACCGGACCCATAACCGCCCGAACTGCCCCAGGAGCCGCCCGAGTTGCCGCCGCCATGGCCTCCGAACCAACCGTCGCCCCCGGAGCCGTCCCGGTTCGAGCCGCCGTTGCGGTTGCCGTCGCCGAACTGCACGGGCTCTCCGTCATCCACGTCGGCGTCCTCGTTGCAGGTGCAGCAGTTGGAGCACAACCGGCAATCGGCACACAATCGGCGCCACTCGCGACACCGCCGGCACTGCCCCTCCGGCGGCCGGCCCGACGCCATCGACACGCCCTCCGGGGCCATGCCCCCAAGCGCCCCGACGCCGCAGGCCGCGCCCGTGGCGGTCTCCGAGGGCGTTTCCGTCGTACGGCGTCCCAGCCAGGGCAGCATACGCAGGCCCCGTGCCTTCTGGCGGTGCTGGTGGTGAGGACGCCGAGGGTCGAAGACCCGGTCGACGGCACGCTCCAACTCGCCGCCCAGAAGCGCCCCTACCAGCCGCCCGTCGACGAACACGGCATCGGACAGAGCGAGTCGGATCCCATGGACGGCGTCGTCGCAGAGCCGACGCACCTCGGCGCGGCTCGCGCCGGTCACGGCGATCGGATTCCACGCGCCGGACGCCTCGTCCGCGTCCAGGTCCTCCACCGCGTCCAGCAGATGCGCCAGCCGACCGAACAGACGGCCGGCCTCAGCCAGCGGCTCGGCGTTGCCCAGGCGGTCGGCAAGCACTGCCGTGTACGCGAAGGCGGCGGCGGTAGCCGTCTCCGTGGGCTCCGTGACCGTCAGCAGCGAGCCACCCGGGCCGGTCAACCGCTCGATCTCCGGCTGACGTTCGACCGCCCCGAGCAGCACCGCGGTGTCGAAGCCCAGCCGTTCGCCTCCTGCCGCGCCCGCACGGTCCCACCCCTGGGCGATCCGACGTGCCGCCAGCGTCACCGGGCGGCGCCCCAACAGGCCGTCACCGTCGGCCACATGGTCACGTATCTTCGCCGCGGCCAGAACCAGCGACACCGTCGCTGCCAGCCGCGCGCCTTCACCCTGTGCCACGTCCGCCGACCGCATCCCGCGCAGCGGGCACGGACCGGCGCCTCGCCGCCAGTCGCCGGTACGCTCCGACTGCGCTTCGGTCAGCACCGAGACGATCAGGCCGTCGTAGTTGGTGGCCACCCTCGCGACCTGCCCGTACTCGCTGCGCAACGCCAGGCACAGCCCACACAGATGCGCCATCCACTCGGTACGCAAGCCCCCGCCAAGGCGATGCCGACATGGCCTGATGATTCCGAACACCGAAGTTCTCCCCCCGTAGAAACAGCTACCCGGACACAGCCAGACGGCCGGCTCACGGACGCACGGCACATGAGGCACTTCCGCGCGTGACGTCGGCCGCATATGACGTCGACATGCGGCCGACATCCTAATGTCCTGCGCCAACAGGTAGTCCCACTTGTTCGCGGTCTGGTCCTGGTACGGCTCGGGCGGTGTCCGTCCCGGGCAAGGACGGAACCTCCCGCCGGTGCGGAGGCACCGGGGCAGGCTTGGGCTGCGCCGCGTCCGGTGGCTGCGCGGCTCGTCCAGCCGTGCGGACTGCGCAACTACGGGGCGGCGTCGGGCGCACCGAATTCCTCGTAGTAGAGGCAGGCGCCGTTCACGAACGACGTGGGCCATTGATGTCACACGAGGGTGCGTTGGGCACCCGGATTTCCCCACGGCATCACCCGCTCGCCGAACTTCGATGTGGCACGCCGCCCGAGGGGAGCAGCGCACCGAGACGTCGCACACAACAACGCCCACGACGGGCACTATGACCTCTCGGACATCAAGCACTCACGAAGCGGCGATGCCAGGGTTCGGAATTCTCGCTGTGCCGAACGGGTGCGTCCAGAATCTCCGCGACTCCGCTCCCCCTGGACGCCGAATTGCTGTGCCGGATGGCCAAGGTGTTCCCGTATGGACACATGTGGAGGGTGTGGATGAAGGGACGGGTGAGCCACAGGAGCGAAAAGGGGAAAAGTGGCTGAGAAAAAGGAGTTGAGGGTGGCGGGGGTCACTGGGGAGGAGACGCCGTGCTGCCCCGCACGACCAGCCGCGGCGAGACCGACTGGACGCGTCGTACCGCTGGGGGCCGCTCCTGGATCTGCTTCAGCAGCCGGGCCACGCACAGCCGGCCGATCCGCTCGAAATCCGGGTCCACGGTCGTCAGGCCGGGCTGGAAGAAGGCGGCTTCGGAGAGGTTGTCGAACCCGACCACGCTCACGTCCTCGGGAACGCGACGGCCAGCTTCGTGGAGTGCCTTCATGGCGCCGAGCGCCATCTGGTCATTGGCGCAGAACACCGCGGTGAGGTGCGGCTCCGTCGCGAGCTGACGCCCGGCCTGATAGCCGCTCTCGCCGCTCCAGTCGCCGTGCAGGACGGGCGGCGAAGGCGCGCCGGCGGCCTGGAGCGTCGCACGCCATGCCTGCGCCCGCCGCCGGGCCTGGTAGGAGTCCGGCGGGCCCGCGAGATGCCAGACGGTTCTGTGGCCGAGCCCGAGCAGATGGCCGACCGCCAGGCCGACTCCCGCCGCGTGGTCGGTCTGCACGACCGGGTGGGGATGGCCGCCGTCGCCGTCGGTGATCACGAGCGGCATCCCCGGGGGGAATCGCGCCACCGGTGCGTCGAGGACCTGGGCCTCGTTCAGGATGATCCCGTCGACCGCCTGGGTCTTCAGGCGCTCGACGGCGCGCAGCACGGCGGAGCCGGTGTGTGAGCGGACGTTGATAAGATTCACCAGGTAGTCGGTGTCCTGCAGTGCCGTCACGATCGCTTCGAGCGTCCGGCTGTTCCCGTAGGCGGCGACGCCGAATGTCACGACTCCGATCGCACCGAATTTCCCGGTCACCAGGGCGCGAGCGGCCAGATTGGGCCAGTAACCGATGTCGCGCATCACCTCCAGGACTCGTCGGCGTGTTTCCGGGTCGACGTTCTGGTGATTGTTGGCGACACGGGAGACTGTCTGTGTGGAAACTCTGGCGCGGGCGGCGACGTCCGCCATGGACTTCGGGCGGGGACGCGCGGGAGATAATCGAGGCCGTTCCGTATGCCCGGACATCAGGGTTCCCTTCGTGGGCGACCGACGAGAGCATGTTTACGTAAACATCCGGGCCCGTCAACTTTCGACTTCTGCGCCCCGGCGTCGTCGGCTCCGAGAATTCGATCCCCACGCGGATTTTCGGACAGCGGCGTACACAACAGAACCGGGCCCCGATCCGGTGGATCGGGGCCCGGTCTCTTCCTCGCGGGTCAGCTTGCCTGGAGCTGCTGGCTCGTGGTTCCGTCGCAGGTTCGCTGGACGGCCGCCGCGCCGTTCGTGGTGGCGCCGCCGCTCGGCTGGAGGCACTTGGCGCTGTGCCGGGCCGTCAGCGTGAGGTACCCGTCACCCGTGCCGCGGACCGCCCATTCCTGGTTGCGGCCGCTGTTGCAGGAGTACTGGAAGACCTCCGCGCCGTCAGCAGTGGACAGGCCACTGACATCGAGGCACTTGCCGCTGTGGCGGGCGACGACGTTGACGTAGCCGTCGGCGGCCGGGCGCAGCGACCACTGCTGGTTCGTACCGCCGTTGCAGCTGTACTGGACGACCGCCGCGCCGTCGTTCGACGAAGCGCCACTGACGTCAAGGCACTTGGAGCTGTGCCGGAACCTCAGCGTCTTCCAGGCGTCGGGCGCCGCGCTCGGGAAGGTCCAGGACTGGTTGCTGCCGGTCGTCGGCTGGTAGACGCCGACCGGCGCTTCCTCGGCCGTCGATGCTCCCATCACATCGAGGAGTTTGCCGCCGGCCCGGTTGATCAGGGTGTTGTGCCCGTCGCCCGTGGTGGAGCGGATCCACTGCTGGGCGGTGGACGAGCCGGGAGTCTCCAGGGTCAGCGAGCCGCCCGAGACGGAGAGCGCCTTGCCGGTCTGGACGTGGGTGATCCGGTAGGCCGCGGTGTGGCTCCAGTCCGTGGCGGACACCTTGGTGAAGGTCCACTGCTGGGACGCGTCCGCCGGGGCGGGGGTGCGCTGGACCGGCGTGTGGACGCTGCCCGACGTGGCGACGGCGAGGGCCTTGCCGCTGTTGTCGTTGACCAGCCGGCGCGGGCCGCCGGTCGGCGCGGTGGTGGCGGTGGTGTTGACGCCGTTGACCGTCGGCAGGACGAAGGTGGTGACGGAGCTGGGGCCCACGGTGGCCTTCAGCGTTCCGCCGGCCACGGCCGCGTCGCTGTCGTGCTGGAGGTTCTTCGTGCCGTCGGTGGTCCACCGCTCGACGGCGCCGGCCGCCGCGGTCTGGAACCCGTCGAGGTTCAGGGTGACCTCGCGGTCGGAGCCGGTCGGGTTGGTGTGGACCACGACCACGCCGCCGTTGGGACGGATCGCCGCGACGGTGTCGGCGTCGTCGGTGTTGACGAAGCGCGCGCCGGGGCGGATGAAGCGGCTGTAGTTGCCCATCGCCCAGAACTTCTTGTTCTTGCGCAGCGGCTCGGTGGCGGCGTCCGCGGGCGTGAAGTCGGTCTGGATCAGGCCCCAGTTGGCGTTCTCGTGCGCCGGGGTCATGTTCTCGTAGTCCTCGATCGCCTGCCACAGGACGTAGGCGCTGGGCTCGAGTTCGCGCAGGTCACCGTTGATGCGTTCGGTGAGGTCCAGGGCCGGGACCATGTCGGTGAAGCTCTGCCCGCCGTGATCCCGGGCGACGTCGACCTCGGACATCCACAGGGGCTTGGCCTCGCCCTTGGCGATGTCCCGGACGCCGGTGCGGCCCTCCGTCTTGTAGGTGTGCGTGTTGAGCCGGGCCACGGCGTCGCGGGCGGCCTGGGGGTACGTCTCCCAGTTCTCCCGGAACATCTTCGAGGTGTGCTCGTCCATGCCCGCGATCGGGGTGGTGACGCCCTTGGCGTCGAGCGCGGCGCGCAGGGTGGTGATCATGCGGGCCTGGGAGGCCCGGTCCCAGTGGGAGCCTTCCTGGCGGCCCTCGGCCTCCCAGAAAGTCGTGTCCGGTTCGTTGACCGGCGAGATGGAGTCGAAGGTGACGCCGGTCGCGGTCTGGGCCCGCTGGAGCGAACCGGTGAGGTAGGTGGCGAACCGCTCGTACTGGTCGGAGCGGAGGTTGTCCTCCCACTCGTTCCAGTTGCCGGAGACCAGACCGCTGTTGGTCATGAAGTACGGCGCGGAGTTGGAGAACGCCTCGAAGACGTTGGCGCCGCGTGCCTTGGCGGCCGTGAGCCACCAGCGCTGGTTGGCGTCGGCGTTCGGGTTCCAGTGCGTGGGGTTCTCGGGGTCCCACCAGTCGGGGGACTCCGGACCGGGCCGGTTCCACCAGCCCGGGACGTCCGCGCCGGCGCGCAGGTAGGGCGTGGTCTCCGGGCTGTCGCCGCCGCCGATGTTGTAACGGGCGACGGTGAAGGCGAGGCCGTCCGCGCCGTAGAGGGCGTCCGCGAGGGCGTTGCGCTGGGCGTCCGGCCAGCCACCGGTGACGTTGGCGAACCACGCCAGCGAGGTCCCCCAGCCCTGGAAGGTCTGGTGCTGGTAGCTGGGGTCGAGGCGCACGGTCAGCGCCGCGCCCGACGTCTCCACCGCGCTGGCCGGGGACGGGGCCGGGCCGATGGCGAGGCCTGTCGCGGCGATGGCGGCCGCCGCGGCGGTGGCGACGAGCCGCAGGGCGGAGCGGCGGGGGCCGGAGCGGTGTCTTGGCGTACGAGCCTGGGATACCGCTCGGCTGCGAATGGGTGACACGTCCTACTCCTGGTCAGAGGGGGTGGGATGCGCGCCCGGAGGGCCGGCTTCCGAGTGGGGTGTTGTTTCGGAAGCGGGCCCTCCGGGTGCGCCTGCTGCGGGGTGGCAGAAGGCGCGGGGCACAGGGACCGGACGGGTTGGCCCTGTGCCGGCTTGACGGACGCGCCGGTCAGGCGGTCGGACGATCGGATCGGTCAGGTCGCCGCAGGCCGGGGCTCAGGGTGTCCAGCGCTGCCACTTCTGGTTGTCGCCGGTGTTGCAGGTCCACTGCTGAAGCGCGGCGCCGTTCCAGTTGGCCCAGTCGGCGACGTCGAGGCACTTGTTGCTGTGCCGGGCGACGATGTGCACGTAGCCGGAGGTGCTGGACGCCTGGAGCTTCCACTGCTGGGACGTCGAGCCGTTGCAGGGGTTCTGCACGGCGTGGGCGCCGTCCGCGGTGGACGCGCCGGCGATGTCAAGGCACTTGCCGCTGTGCCGGGCCATGATCTGGTGGTAGCCGGTGCCCAGGTCCTTGATCCAGAAGTGCTGGTTGATCTCGCCGCCGCAGTTCCACTGGATCAGCTCGGCCGCGTTGTTGGTGTCGAAGTTCGCGACGTCGGCGCACTTGGCGCTGTTGCGGGCGGTCAGGGACTCCCAGGTCACGTTCATGCCGGTCACGGTGCCCGCGGCGGTGTCGATCGTGAGCTGCGGGGAGTAGCCCATGGTCATGGTGGTGCTGGTGGGGAAGGTCAGCGGGGCCCAGACGTACTGGGAGTCGTTGACCATGCCGCCCATCGAGTTGCCCCAGCGGTCGCCCATGTACAGGTAGCTGGTGCCCTTCGTGCCCTGCACGGGCAGGACGTACGCGGTCTGGCTGCGGTACGTCGTCGAGTCGCCGACGTTCTTGAGGCCGCTCCACGTGCCGGTGATGCTCGTGGCGGTGGCGTACTGCTGCTGGTTGGGTTCCCAGCCCTTGGAGCCGGAGGTGAGCAGGAAGTACACGCCGTTGCGCTTGAACATCGCGGGCGCTTCACGGGAGTCACCCGGCCAGAGCTTCTGGACCTGGGCGTCGATGCCGGTGTAGTCGGCGGTCAGCCGGTAGACGTGCAGGTCGGCGTTCTCGTTGGCGGCGGAGATCATGTAGCCCTTGCCGTCGGTGTCGACGAAGGCTGTGATGTCACGCGACATGTGGCCGAGCGGACGGAAGCTGCCCTTCCAGGTGTAGTTGCCGTCCACGGTGTCCGACACGGCGACGGCGGCGCGGGCCTCGCTGTAGTCGGTGGCGCTGCCCTCCTTGTGCATCCACATCACGAACTTGCCGGTCGCCGCGTTGTATACGACCTTGGGCCGTTCGATGTTCGCGCCCGCCAACTCGGGGTCGCTGGCCTCGGTCAGCACGTGGTTGCGGAACTGCCACGTCTTCAGGTCGGTCGACCGGTACGCCGAGACATAGCGGAAACTGTTGTCGGCGTGCCGGTCCTCACCGAACCAGTAGTAGTACGAGCCCACCTTGACGACGCCGCCGCCGTGCGCGTGCACAGGGTTGCCGTTCGGGTCAGTGAACTGCGTCCCGTTCGCGATGGTCACCGGCGCGGCGTGAGCGGTGCCCACGGCTGTGAGGAGGGAGAGCAGGAGGGCGGCGAGGGCGGAGAACAGCGCCGCCCCCCCGAAGGTCTTGAGTCGCATCGTTGCGATTCCTCGAGGTTCGTCGTGACAGAGCGCACCGCGCGGGCTGCGCGGCAGACGGCCGGATCGGGAGAAAGCTGGGGAGAGCGTGGGGAACCGATCCAGCCATGTCGCATCGGGCTCACGTTATGTTTGCGTAAACACGATGTAGCCCGAAGCCTCGGAGAACTCCCGCGCGCTGTCAAGGAGTTGAGCGAGATCTTCCAAACTCTCGTCGGCCCCTTGCCGTTGGCCGATGTTTACGTCAACATGATTGCCATGCCGCACACGCCGCCAGTTCCGTAGTAAGACGTCGCGGGCCCAGGGCCACGGCGGCTTTCCGCCGCCCCCGACGAAGCCGGGTACGTCGCCTGACCACGAGGTGACGCTGCCGTCCCGCGCCCAGGAACGGAACTGGGTGGGGGCCTCGGTGAGGTTGCCGGGGCCGCACGAGGCATGAAAGTCGATGGGATCCCTCGCACCTGTGACCGCGGCGTCAACCCGTGAGCTTGTACAGGCTCTTGCCGAGAGGCAGAGGACGGCGATGGCTTCCTCCTGGCGCCCAGCGAGCCGGGAGCGGAGATGGGTGAGCGCACGCTGTGCCTTCTGCGGGGCGAACACCATGTACTGCTCCATCGCCGGAAGGCGCGAGGTCGCGAGGATGCAGAAGCATGGTGGGGCCGGCTACGACTCGGGGAAGGCCCTCGGCGCGGATGCTTCCGTAGCCGCCGTCGGTTGTCGCAGGTCTCGATGAAGTCGGCGATCTCCGCTCGGGCGCTCGCCCGGTCCGGCCGGCAGCGGGGGTCGATCTCCTCCTTCAGCAGTGCGATGAACGACTCGGCGGCGGTGTCGGCGAAGCACGAGCCGGTGCGGCTCATGCTCTGCCACAGCCCCAACCGGCATATCTCACAGCGCAGTTCCTCGCAGGCGTATTCGCTGCCGCCGTCCTAATGCGTAATGCAGCCGGGCCCGAGCCGGCCCCGTCCGGCAGCCTGACCAGCGCGTCCACGACCAGGGAGACGCGGCGGTGGTCGGCCATGGCGCAGCCGACCAACTCGCGGGCCGCCAGATCGAGTCAGGCTGCCAGGTAGAGCCAGCCTCCGTCAGTGGCGATGAGGGTGATGTCGCCGACGAGGGCCAACCCCCGTCGGTGGCGATGAAGGTGATGTCGCCGACGAGCTTCATCCCAGTCGCGGGGGCGGTGAAGTCCCGCCCAAAGCAGGTCCGCCGCGGGCACGGCTCTCTTGGTCGGTCGGGTCAGCGACAGCCGCCTACGGCGGGTCACGTCGGCGATGCCGCGCTCGCTACGGCACGCTCGATGCGCTTGCGGTTGAGCCGGTGCCCGAGTCGGCGCAGTCCGGCGTGGATGCGCGGAACCCCGTAGGCGCCGTGGGAGACGAGGTGCGGCACGATGAGCTGGCGCGCCAGGACGTCATCCGCGGCCTGCTTCGCCCGCCGGGTCATCTGCGCGGCCGGCCACCGTAGAAGGCGGAGCGGGCCACCTTTAGCAGGCCGCACAGAAGCGCGACACCGTGGGTGGTCTTCTCCGCCTCTATGAACGCTTACACCTTGCTCATCGACCGCTCTCCTTCGCGAAGAAGACCGCCGCTTTTCGCAGCACTTTGATTCGTCTCCGCCTGCTCGGCGGCCAACCTCCGCAGCCGCCGCAGTTCTTCACGCTCGGCCTTCGTCAGCTTTCCCGGCGCCCTTTGCCCGCGATCGGCCGCATCCTGGTTGACCCAGTTACGCGGCCCTCGACGCTGACCCCGAGTCGACGGGCCACCTCGGGGACAGTCTTCGCGGAGGAGTTCACGGGCGCGACGGTCCGTTTGAACTCCTCCCCGTACTGCCTGCTGCGGTTGCGCTTGGTTCCCACCTGGCACCACTCCCTCTGGAACTCACGTCCCGGTCCCAAGGTGACCACGATCAAGGGGCAGGTCCACAGCCTTGGTTCGCCCCGTCCAGGAGCATGGCAAGCCCCCCGGGCGGGCAGGCCCATGGCGTTCAGCGAGGCCGACCTGCTCCAGGAGAGCAAGCACGCGTGCCGCACTGCCTGGAACTCCCACGACGGCCCACGCGGATGCGCCGCGAGGGACGGTGTACAGCCGGGGATCAAGCGGACTTTCGGACCACCAGTTCGTGAGCCGCGTATTTGCGGATCTGCAGGAGCGGTCCGCTCGCAGGGGCGTTGGACATCTGCACGACGCTGTCGAAGGCCATCTGCGCGAAGGCGGCGAAGTCCAGCCGGAGCGTGGTCAGTTCGGGTTCGACGAAGACTCCGATCTTGAGGCCGTCGATTCCGACGACGGCACAGGTCTCCGGCACGCTGACCCCGCGGTCCCTCAGTTCCTTGAGGACGCCTAATGCCGACAGGTCGTTGAAGGCGATGACGGCGTCGGGCGGGGCAGGCGCGTTGAGTGCGATCTCTGCGGCGCAGCGTCCGACGGAGAGATCGTCGTCCATGGACGCGACGGTGACCACATGCGGGTCGAGGCCCCGGTCACGCATCAGGGCTGTGTAGACCCTGCTCCGTACCGACTCGCCCTTGGGATATGTGATGTCGACGAGGGAGATCCTCGAACGGCCGCGGGCCACGAGGTGGTCGATGGCCTGCGCCAGTCCGGGCGCGAGGTCGATGGTGAGGGCGCTGCGCGGATATGAGGGGGACAGTGCGTCAAGAGTCCGCTCAGCCGTGTCCAGGAGGACCAGGGGGAGGCTGCCGAAGACGCTGTCGATGTCCTTCGGGGGGAGATCGGCGTAGGCGATGGCCGCGTCGACCTGGCCGGCCAGGGCCCGCAGTTCCTCCTTGCCCGACTCGGGACCCGGATGCTTCTCCATCACGACCAGGGTCCATTGGTTTGCGATGGCGACCTTCGCCACCTCGGATGCGAATTCCGAAAAGTACGGATTCGCCAGGTCCGACACGACCAGCCCGAGTGACCTTGTGGACTGCTGGACCAGTTCGCGGCCGAACCGGCTCGGGCGATAGCGCAATCGCTCCGCGGCTTCAAGGACCCGCTTCTTGGTTTCCGCGCTGATTCCCGGCATGTCGTTCATGGCCCGGGTGACTGTTTGGCGGGAGACGCCCGCGATTTCCGCGACTTCGACAATGCCGACACGCTTCGCTGCTCCCTGCTTTTCCACGGGGTCACGATACATGAGCGAGCAAACAATCCGGCACGGCTGTCGCCCCGTGCCGGACTTTCTCCCGGGGCGTCTGCCCGGCCCACCCCTGTCATCCCCGAGCATCCGGTTCCCGCGTCGGCGCTTCGCCGACCGCCGACGGGGCCGCGCCGTTCGTGCCGAGGCGCGCAGTCGGCGCCGCCCGCCGCAGTGACCCGGGATGCCGTCGGCGGACCGTTCGCCGCGGTCGTCCCGGCAAGGGGGTGCGGCCGTCGGTGGCGGGCACGCCCGGGCATGGGTTTGGCGCCGGTCGCGAGGCATGGCTCCGACGGGGTGCGTGGCGGGAAACTGCCGGTCTGCGGACAGTGTCCCGGAGAAGCTTGTGGCGGGAAATGTTCTCTCCATGCCGTATGAGCTCGGGCGATGCCCCCGAGTGTGCAGGCCGTCGGCGTAGCGGTGAGGGTGACGGCCCGTCAACCCTCTGACCTGGCATAAAGCGTGATGGCGGCGGCTCCCTGCCCGTTCTGTGCAAAGTCTTGACTCTCGCAAGTGGCGGCCGTACTGTCCGCACCACCTGGCCGTGAACGTTCACGAGTGGCTCGCGAATGAGACAGTCCAGCGGCAATGGCGTCCTGGAGGTTGATCTTGAATACACCGTTTTCCGGCTCCCCCATGTCACGGAGGAACATCCTTCGTGGCGGCGGATCGCTGGTGCTGGTATCCGCTCTCGGCCTAGGAGTCGGCGAGCGCGTCGCGGCCGCGGCCACGAAGACGGCGGCCCCCGCCGGCCCCATCCCCTACTCGTACCGCCCGAACGTCACGGTCTGCGCTACACCGCTCCCCGACGTCGCCGGCGGAAAGCCGGTGCGCGCCAGCAGTTCCGTCGCCGGAAAGGACACCCCGTTCAACGGGAACGACGGCTACGAGCTCAGCAAGCGGGCACCCGCGAACAGCCAATTCCCGCACTGGTGGCAGGTCGACCTGGAGGGATATTTCGATCTCTCGGGCACCCAGATCGTCTGGCCGTCGCAAGGCGCCAGCTACACCTACCGGATCGAGGCCTCGACCGACGGTACGACGTGGAGCACATTCGTCAACCGGGTGGACAATGCGACGGACACAAGAATCCGGCAGGACACGTTCGCCGCACAGAACGTGAGATTCGTCCGTGTCACGCTCCTGGCCGTGAGTGGAACCAATCTCGTGGGCTTCTGCGACTTCCAGGCCTTCGGCAAGTTGCGCGCGGGAAGCGACGTCGCACTGGCGAAGATCGCTTACGCGTCCAGCGGCGATCAGGCCGCGAACGCGATCGACGGCTCGGACAGCACGAAGTGGACCGCCGACGGACTGTACTGGCGCGTGGACCTCCTGGCGAAGCACGACCTCAAGGGTGTCGAGGTGACGTGGGCCGAGGACGGCGTGCGCTACGACTACGTCGTCGAGACGTCGGTCGACAAGTCGACGTGGAAGACCGTGGTCGACAGGTCCGCGAACACGTCGCGCTCGAAGGTGCAGTCGGCCTCGTTCACCGAATCGGGCGTGATGTACGTCAGACTCAGGATGATCGGCGTCGACGACGGCCACCCGGCCCGCTTCAGCGAATTCAAGGTCCTCGCGACACAGACCGATGTCGCCCTGAAGAAGCCGGCCTCCGCCTCCTCGAACGACTCCGCGGCGGTCCGCGCCAACGACGGCGACCAGGCGTCTGCCTGGGTCGCGGCCAACGGTGATCCGCAGTGGTGGATGGTGGACCTCGGCTCGCTGCACGACCTGAACACGATCCGCACCCGGTGGGAGGCGGACGTCGCCTACCGGTTCACCGTGGAGGCATCCGCCGACAAGCAGACGTGGACCAAGATCGTCGACCGTTCCTCCAACACCGCCACGTCCCAGCCCTACTCCGACACCGTCACCGCGACCGGTGTGCGCTACGTACGGGTGAACTTCATCAGCGCCGGAGGCTGGTGGGCGGGCCTGCGCGCCTGCGAAGTGCTCGGACGGCCGTCCGCCATGATCGACGTCGCCCTGAACAAGCCGGCTTCCGCCTCCTCGAACGACTCCGTGGCGGCCCGCGCCAACGACGGCGACCAGCAGTCCATCTGGATCGCCGCCAACGCCAATCCGCAGTGGTGGATGGTGGACCTCGGCGCGCCGCACGACCTCAACACCATCCGCACCCGATGGGAGGCGAACGCCGCCTACCGGTTCACCGTGGAGGCATCCGCCGACAAGCAGACGTGGACCAAGATCGTCGACCGCTCCACCAACACCGCCACGTCCCAGCCCTACTCCGACACCGTCACCGCGACCGGTGTGCGCTACGTACGGGTGAACTTCATCAGCGCCGGAGGCTGGTGGGCGGGCCTGCGCGCCTGCGAAGTGCTCGGACGACCGTCCGCGAGCAACGCGGCACTGGCGAGGCCGACGTACACGAACGACACGGAAGCCTACGCCAACCGCGAGAAGGGCAACGACGGCTCCGAGTCCACGAGCTTCGAGTTCCTGGGCTACGGAGACCCCTACGTGTACAAGGTCGACCTGCTCCAGCAGTTCGACATCAGCGGCATCGAGATCGCCTGGAGCACCTTCGGTACGCGCAGTCCCTACAGGGTCGAGGCCTCACCCGACAACACGCAGTGGACGTCCCTGCTCCCTGCCACCACCGCCACGAGCGTCAACAGCAACTCGGTCAGCGCGCAGAAGGTGCGATTCGTCCGTGTCCTCGTGCCGTCGACGCACGACAGCTACAAGTCCGGCATCCAGAGGCTGAAGGTGCTCGGCGCACCCTCGGCAGCGGTGAACCTCGCCGCCGGCCGAGGCGTCAAGAAGAAGCGCGAGACGAATGTCCTCCGGTGGAGGGTGGAGCTGGCCGGCCTGGCGAAGCTCGAAAGCATCCAGATCGACTGGCAGGACCCGTCGATCGTCGGGGAGTACACCGTCGACGTGTCCTCGGACAGCCAGACCTGGGTGCCGGCCGTGAAGTTCAGTGGTCCGGCCGCGCAATCCGAGGCCAGCCGACGGTTGCGTGCGCACCAGGTCCGCTTCGTTCGTGTGACCGCCCCGATTCCTTCCGGGACGGCGGTCGAGCCGGGGCTCGTCTCGCTGGCGGTCACAGGCACCATGATGCGGGACGAGTCCATCCTCGACCTGGAGGCCAGGAAGAGCTTCGACTACTTCTGGGAGCTGGCCAACACCGACCAGAACAGCGGGGGCTTCGGCCTCATCACCGAGCGGACCGGCAGGCCCGAACCGACCAGCACGTCGGGCACCGGCTTCGGCCTGGCCGCGCTGGTGATCGGTGCCGATCGAGGATGGGTGACGCGCGAGGCCGCCTACGACCGCGCGCTCGGAACGCTGAACACCCTCCTGTCGCTGGAACACCGGTTCGGCGTTCTGTACCACTACTACAACCGCGACGACGGCACGGTGTACTACTGGGACGACGCGGGCCGGAGCGAAGTCGGCCTCATCGACACGCAGCTCATGCTCAACGGCGTGATCGTCGCCGGCGAGTACTTCGGCGGCGAGGTCAAGACCAAGGCCGACGAGCTCTACCGCAGAGTCGACTGGGCCTCCTTCCGGGACGCGCAGACGAATCTCTACCACATGAGCTATTTCGACGAGACCGATGAGTTCAAGTACTTCTGGTCCTGGTCGTCGGAGGCGAAGCTCATGTACGTGCTCGGCGCCGGCTCGCCGACCCACCCGGTCCCTCCGGAGATGTTCTACGCGTTCGAGCGACACGAGGGTACCTACGGCGAAACCTACCCGAGCCTCATCAACACGTGGTTCGGATCGCTGTTCACGTACCAGTTCGCGGAGATCTTCGCCGACTTCCGCAACTCGAAGGACAGTCAGGGCGTCGACTGGTGGAGGAACGCCGTCCTGGCCACCAAGACACACAAGGAGTACGCCACTCGCGAGGACGCGAACTTCCGGACGTTCGGCCCCGACATGTGGGGCATGAGCGCCTCCATGACACCGAGCGGCCAATACAGCTCGGCGGTCGGCGCACCGCCCTCCGGCTACAGCAACACCTCCCACGAGAACGACGGTACGGTTTCCCCGGACGGCGCCGGCGGGTCCCTCGCGATGGACCCCCAGTCGGTCACCCGAGTGCTGGACAACTGCTACTACAACTACCCCGAGGCGTGGGGCACGTACGGGTTCCTGAACGCGCTGAACTTCGACTGGCAGCCCGCGTGGGTCTCGGACGAGGAGTTCGCGCTCGACAAGGGCGCCGCCCTGGTGTCGATCGAGAACCACCGAAGCGGCCTTCTCTGGCGCTTGTTCATGCAGAACAGCTACGTACTCGACGGGCTGAAGAAGGTCGGGATCGTGTACGCGCCGAACAGCACTCCCCTCGACGTGGCGATCGCGGCGGCGCAGATCGTCCTGGACCGGGTGACGGCCGCCAATCCGTCCGCCCCCGCCGTCGGGCAGCTCTCCGCCGCGATCCGCACGGCGCAGAAGGCGCGGCTCGACGCCACGACGCAGGAGGAGGTGACCGAGGCGGCGGCCGTGCTGAAGGCGGCAACTGACGGGGTTGTCGAGTAGGCCGCGATCTCGTCCTGCGCTCCCGTGGCGTGTTGTCGGTGAAGACGTCGATCTTCCGGACCTTCGCGCCGATAGTGTCGGGAAAGGCGTCGCCGGCCGCCGTGAGGCGGCCGGC
>NZ_JBEXPR010000045.1:0-42690 GCF_040612135.1 Streptomyces sp. NPDC006458
AAGAAGAACGAGGGCAAGGCCAAGGAATCCATCCAGGTCGTCGACGTCGCCCAGCTCCTCCTGGACTCCGTCACAACCCCCACCGACCCCACCGGTACCACCGAAGAGGAACACACACCCGAACCCGAACCGGTGAAGTGACCCGGTGACCCCGTAGAGCGGGGAAGTGACCCCGTGGAACGGGGACATGACGAGTACTGAGGGGCCGCCACGTTGCGGCCCCTCAGTCGTTCTCCGGTCAGGGGGCAGCTTCCAGCGAGGCGGACTCAAGCGAGTCTTGAGCGCCTTAGTGGGATCGTGCTGGCAGCCGGTCTCATAGAGAACCGGGGATATGGAAACCGCGCACGCGGTTTGTTACTCTGGGCATACGGTACGGAACTCACCATGCCGTCTCGGGACCACGGCAATCCCTTATGACGTCCCGTTCGCCCCAGGAGACAGCACATGGTCAAGCAGGAGCGAGCCGCTCGCACGCGGCGTTCGCTGATCCAGGCCGCGGCTGAGGTGTTCGCCGAGGAGGGCTTCGTCCCCGCGTCGCTGGGTGCCATCAGTAAACGTGCAGGGGTCAGCAACGGGGCGCTGCACTTCCACTTCGCCAACAAGAACGCGCTCGCCGACGCCGTGGAGCAAGAGGCCTCCGCGACCATACGCCGGCTCACCGAGGCGGCGCGGGCCCGGCACGGCGACTCCTTGCAGGCCGTGGTGGACGCGACGCACGAGCTGATTCGCTGCCTGGTCCAGGACGTCGTGGTCCGGGGCGGCTTCGAGCTCGCCTGCGGTGTCGCGCGGCGTACGAAGTCCCCGCTGCGTGCGGAGTGGCAGCGCTGGGTCGAGGACAGCCTCCGCCGGGCCGACGGCAGCGGCTCGCTGGCCGACGGGGTGTCCTGGATGGATGCCGCCCATGTCATCGTGGCCGTCACCGCGGGTCTGGAGGTGCTGGGCGGTGAGGACGCCTCCTGGCTGTCCCGGCAGCGGCTCACGGGCCTGTGGGAGCTGCTGCTGCCCCGGCTCGCCGACCGGCAGGACCTTCAGACGCTGGAGTCGGGGGGCTCGCGGCCGCAGACGGCCGCCCTGACGCCCGCGTCCATGCTGACGCAGGGGCAGGCGCCGCAGAGCGTGTTTCCCGAGCAGTCCGGAGGGGCGTTCCCTGATCAGTAGCGGGGCATGGAGCGTGCGGTAGGCTACTAAAAAAATACGAACCGCGCGGTTTTATTTGACCCCGACCGACTGTGGCGCCGGCTGGGCCGGGACAGGAGAGACCTGTGAGCATCAAGGTACTGGGCACCTTGGACGTCAGGGAGAACGGCGTCTCGGTGGTGCCCACCGCGCGCAAACCGCGCCAGGTGCTCGCTCTGCTGGCCTTCCACGCGGGACAGGTGGTCTCTCCCGCCGCACTCTTCGAGGAGCTGTGGGGCGACAAGCCGCCCCGCACCGCCCGCACCACGCTGCAGACCTATGTGCTCCAGCTGCGCGACCTCATCACCGCCGCTCTGGAGCAGAGCCGGCCGCCGGAGGGGTCCCGGCGCACGGCCAAGGACGTCCTGGTCACCCTGCCGGGCGGCTATCTGCTCCGCCCCGCCGACGGCGTCGGTGATGTACGGGAGTTCGAGGCACTGGCGGACGCGGGCTACCGGGCGATGGAGGACGGGGACTTCGCGGGCGCGGCACGGCAGCTGAAGCGGGCCCTGGACCTGTGGAGCGGCCCGCCTTCGCCGACATACAGACCGGCAGACGGCTCCAGATGGCGGCCGAGCAGCTGGAGGAGGCCCGGCTGTGCGCCCTGGACCGGCGCATCGAGGCGGATCTGCGACTCGGCCGGCATCGCGAGCTGGTCGCCGAACTGACGGTTCTGGTCACCCGCTACCCGGTCAACGAGTCGCTGAGCGGCCAGTACATGGTCGCCCTCGAGCGCTCCGGGCGGCGCAGTGAGGCGCTGGAGGCGTACCAGCGGCTGCGTGCCACGCTCGTGCGCGATCTCGGGCTGGAGCCCTCGGTCGAACTGCGCCGGATCCAGCGGCTCATCCTGACCTCCGGGCCCGAGGGCCCGGCCGGCGGCGTGTGATCGAGTGTGCGTGGAATCATTTTCGAGACTGAGTCGATAACGGCTCATAAATGAGTGCGCAACCAGTTTTTATGGCTGGTTTAACAGTCAAAGGATCTTTGGATCTCTCTTCTTTCCTATTTGGTCGGACTTTGCCCGCTTTGTTTTTTATTTGAGAATTGCTCAAGCGCTGCTGAAGGAACCCATTCCTCCGCTGCCGGTGCGGCTAGCGTGCAAGTTCGCCCGACGACTTTCCGCCATCGGGGGAGCTCGACGACGAACGGAGGGAACCATGGAGATTCAGGTATTGGGTCCGCTGTGCGCCGCCGTGAACGGGGGATCGATCGTTCCGACAGCTGGGAAGCCCAGGCAGATTCTTGCCCTGCTCGCGCTCTATCCGAGCCGCGTCATGCCGGTTTCGACGCTGATGGAAGAGATCTGGGGAACGGATCTCCCGCAGAGCGCGATGACGACACTGCAGACGTACATCATGCAGCTGCGTCGGTGCCTCGGCACTGCGATGGGACCCGATTCACCGGGCGCGGCGAAGAATGTTCTGGCCACTCGACACGGCGGCTATGTGCTGCAGATACCACCGGAGTCGGTGGACGTGCACACCTATGAGCGGCTGGTCTCCGAGGGCCAGGAGGCCTTCGAGACAGGCGACGACGAACGGGCCGCCCGTTCCTTCCGGCAGTCGCTCGCCCTGTGGCAGGGGCCGGCGCTGGTGGACGTACGTCTCGGGCCGGTCCTGGAGATAGAGGTCATGCGGCTGGAGGAGTCCCGGTTGGTGACCGTCGAACGGCGGATCGACGCGGATCTGCGGCTCGGCAGACACGCGGAGCTGATAGCCGAGCTCGCCGATCTGATCGCCCGTCACCCGCATCACGAGGGCCTGCACGCCCAGGCGATGGTGGCCCTGTACCGGTCGGGGCGGCAGGCGTCGGCCCTGGACGTCTACCGCAAGCTGCGGGAGGGCCTTATCTCGGAGCTCGGAGTGGAACCCTCGCCTCAGCTCCAGCGGCTGCATCAGGCCATGCTCGCGGTCGACCCGGAGCTCGACGTCGTGGCCGGCCCGCGCCGCGGCTCCACCTTCGACCGGTACGCGGCCTAGGAGCCTGTTTCTTTCCGGAGCAGGCCGGCGCAAGGAACGATGCCTCTCGGCCGAGCCGAGAGGAAATGAGTGGGGGCACTCCCGCGCGAGCGGAGCCGAAGGTCGGTGGGACCGACGCCCATGCGGCCGGGGGTTCCCCCAACGTCTTTGAGGCAGTGGGGGAGCAGCCGGACCCCCTGACGCCGGCATGATCCGGACGACAGACACGGGCCGCTCCCCCGACCGGTGGGCGGTGAGCCACCTCGCTTCCGTGCGCGGCTCAGCGCACTGCCTCGTCCGGTGAGGCCGTGGATCAGGGGCTCGGTCTCGTCTCAAGCAGCATTCGAGGAGGTCCGGAGATTCTCGAACCCCGCCCCGTGGGACCAGGGCGGAGGACGAGGAGGATGCCATGCCGGACGGTCAGTCAGTGCGACTCCACTGCTTCGCGCACTCCGCCGAAGGCGTCTCCGCCTTCGCCGACTGGGCGGCGGACGTCGCCCCCGGCGCCGAGCTCGTCCCGGTCCCGCTGCCCGGCGGCGCACAACGGCGCACCGAACCCCGGCTCACCACCGCCGAGGCGCTGCTCGTCGACGTGCTGCCACGATTCACCGACCCGCAGCCCGGACCGTACGTCCTCTACGGGCACGGCCTCGGTGCGCTGGCCGCGCTCGCCGTGACGCGCGTTCTGCAGGAGGCGGGCCTGCCCGGCCCGGCGCTCCTCGCCGTCGGCGCCTGCCCGCCCCCGCACGAGCCTTCCGAACTGCCGGACGCCCGCGGGGTACCCGACGCCGATCTGCTGCAGATCCTGGGCGGCAAGGGCGCCGTACCGCCCACCAGCGACGAGGGGATCTTCCTGCGGGCCATGCTGCCGGAACTCCGCGCCGACCTGGAGCTGGCCGCGGCCCTGCGCGAGGCGGTTCGCAAGCCCTCCCCAGCCGACCCGCTGACCACACCGCTGCTCGTCGTCGCCGCCGAGGACGATGTGCGGGCCGCGCGCTTGAGAGCCGACGGCTGGAGTCAGTGGACTGCGGGGCCCACCTGGTTGCGCACCATCCCGGGCGGCGACTGCTCGCCGTACGACCGGCGGCTGTCCAGGTTGGTGGGCCGGGCCTGCCGGGTCGTCGGCCGCCTGGTGCGGGAGCCCCTGTACGTCAGCTGACCGGTCCCGGCCACCAGGAGTGAACCGCCGCCGTTTCGTGAGGACGCGTCAGAGGTTTCGTAAACCCGTGGATCACATCGCTCGACCCGTGCTCCGTTCGTGCTCCAGTGGTTTTCATGCCGTCGTCTGAATTCTGATCGCGATCGATCGGCGCAAGGTCAAGAGAGAGGTGTGCAGATGTCTGGTGAGATTGCGGGAGGGGTGACGCGTAACGTCCATGTGGCCGCGCCCGCCGGCGTGGTCTACGCACTGATGGCCGATACGTCCAAGTGGCCGCTCTATTTCTCCCCCAACGTTCATGTGGAGCGCCTGGAGTTCGACGGCCAGCATGAGCGCATAAGGGTATGGGCGCTCATGGACGGACAGTTGCGGTCGTGGGTCTCGGCGCGGCGCCTCGACCAGGTGGAGCGGCGCATCGAGTTCCGGCAGGAACTGCCCGAGTCGTCCCTGCGGGAAATGCTGGGCGGTGCGATGAGCGTACGCAGCCAGGGGCCGCGCGACACCACGCTGGAGCTGGGGATCGACATCACCACCTTCGACGACCCGGACGCCGACAGGGCGCAGGCGCGATTGGCCGCCGAGCGCAGCATCCGCACCCAGCTCAGAGAGCTCAAGAGTGTCGCCGAGCAGTGGACACGGCTGGACGAACTGACGTTGACCTTCGAGGACTCGATGCGCATCAAGGGCGCACCCGAGCTGGTCTACGACTTCCTGTACCGGGCGGACGCCTGGCCCGGCCTCGTGCCGTACGTCGCCCGGGTCGACCTCACCGAGGAAGCGCCCGGAGTGCAGCGCATCGCCATGGAGGCGGTGACCGAGTACGGCACGCACAACACCGAGTCGATCCGGATCTGCTTCCCGCACGCGGGCCGCATCATCTGCAAGCAGACCGTGAACCCCGCGCTGCTCGCCGCGCACACCACCGAGTGGTCCGTCGCGCCGGACGAGACGGGGGTGACCGTCACCGTCCGGCACAGCGTCGTGCTGCGCGAGGAGGACATCGCGGCGGTGCTGGGCGAGGGGGCCGGTCTGGCGGACGCCCGCCGACAGGTGCGGGAGATGCTCGGCCGGAACTCGCTGACCCTGCTCACGCTCGCCAAGGAGCACGCGGAGACCGCAGTCCGCATGCTGTGACGGGCTTGCTGCCGGGCCGCTAGTGAGTGGGTCGAGGCCCGGAGGAAGCAGGGACAGTGCCTTGTCGCGTGCCCAGTAGCGTGGCCTGCGGTCCGAACACACGGCAAGGAGCTGCCCGTGTTCAGCAACATCGGCGCGTCCGAAACGGCGGCGCTCGGGATTTCCGCCGCGCTCGCCTTCGGTCCGGACGAGCCGCCGAACGTCATCCAATGAAGGGTGACGCCCCCTGACCGTCCCTCCACGGCTCGCCACACGGCCGCCGCTCTCGGGCGTCGCTCGGGCACCGCTGCACACCCACTTGGGAAAACGGACACCGGGCGATTACGGCGATTAGCGTGATCGGTCTGACCGTACTGGACACAGGCAGGCGCGGAGGCCGTTCATGGGAGAGAGGCAGCATGGTCTGGATTCCAAGACCGTGCACGGCTACCCCCGGACGCCGATCTCCGTCGTCGTCGATCCGGGTCCTCCTCCGTACGCCACACCGTGGGACCTCGAGCTGCACGGGCCGGTGGATGCCGCCGCGCTGCAAGCCCTGTTGCACGAGCATCTGCCGGACGAGCGGCACGAGCTGGTGCGGCACGGCCCCCACCACCACACGCTGCGGTTAGTCGCCGCGCACGGGGCGGCCACCGCCTCGGTCTCGGGCCGTATCGCCGACCGGCTCACCGAGCCGCCGGCCGCCGCCGACCGCCCCCTGACCCCGGCCCAGGGCGCGGCCCTCACGCGGGGCGGAACGGCCGCTCACGAGGCAATGCTGCTCGACGTGGAGAGCATGCCGACGGTGGAGGCGCTGCGTGCGGCGGTACATGCCGTCGTGGCCGCCCATCCGCAGCTGCGCGGTCGCCTCGACGCCGCGGGCGACGGGTGGCTCACCGACGCGCCCGGAGAGGGGGCCGCGGCCGGGCAGGACCTGGTGAGGGTGGGCGAGTTCACCGACGAGGCAGCGTTCGCCGCGCTGCTGGAGGAGACCGGGCGCACGCTCGACGCGTACACCGGTGTCCAGCTGAGGGTCCTGCTCGCCCAGGACCGCCGTACGGGCGTGGCGCGGGCCGACCGGCTCGCCGTGGTCGTCCATGAGCTGGCCGCGGACGCCGCGTCCTGGCGCATCCTGCTCGACGACCTGACCGCGGCGCTCGCCGGGGCCGCGAAGGGGGCGGCGGTACCGCCGCCGCCCGTGCCGGAGGGGCTGGCCGACTGGGTCACGGAACTGAGGGAGTTGGCCCGCGACTCCGCCGAGGCCCAGCACTGGAGCGTGGTCGCCGAGCGCAGGTCCCGGGCGACCGACGTCTCGCAGGGAACGGGCGGGGTGCGGGGCGCCTCGCGCAGTCAGACGCGGGGCCACGCTGTGCACAACGAGGACGGTGAGATACGGCCCTCAGAGCCCGGTTCCGTGCAGGTGCAGTACCCCGCCACCGGCTCCGCCCGGCACGTCGAGTTCGCTCTCGACGAGAACGCGACCGAGCGGATCACGCAGGGGCTGGCCCGTCGGCTCGCGCTGACCGCCGGGCAGATGCTGACCGGGGTGTTCGCCCTGGCGCTGGCCCGCTGGCAGGAATCGGACGAGGTCGGCTTCGACGTGCGCAGCGATCCGAGGGCCGGACGTAAAGGTCTGCGGCGTCAGGTGGGGCGGCTCACCGACGCCTATCCGGTGCAGCTCGTGGTGAAGTCCGGCCCCGGGCTTGTCGACCGGCTGACCGCGCTGGCCGGTCCGCTGGCCGCGTGCGCCGGCCGGGCCGAGGGCGGAGCGGGCTTCGGGGCCTGCCGTGAGTGGAGCCCCGATCCGCTGCTGCGCCGCGCCCTGCGTGAACTGCCGCCCGTGCGGGCCTGTCTGACCCTGGACAGCCTCGGCGAGCTGCTGCCCCGCACCGCACGGCCCGTGCCCGGCGAAACGGCGTACGGCGTCGAGACACGGGCCCAGGTCGTCGACGGCAGGCTGCAGATCGCCCTCGACTGGGTGCCCGACCCCGCGGCAGGCGTCACCGAGGCATCCATGGCCGACCTCGGGCAACTGCTGCGCGACCTGCTGGCGGAGCTGGCGGCCACGCCCGCCGCGCCGTACCCGCCCACCTTCCGGGCCACGCCCCAGCAGGCGGCGCTGTACACGGCCGGTGACGCCCAGCCCGGCACGGGACGCCATGTCGAGCAGCTCGTCTGGGTCTGGCACGGCCCGTTCGACGCCCCGCGCTTCATTGCCTCCTGGAAGTCCGTCTTCGACTGCGAAACGATTCTGCGCACCGCGTTCACTGATGGCCCCGAGCCACAGCTCACTGTGCACGAGCGGGTCGCGCCTGAGATCACCCGCCAGGTCCTGCACGACGGCGACTGGTCCGCCCTGCTGGAGCGCGACCGGCTGCGCGGCTTCGACCTGCGCCGGCCCGGAGCGCTGCGGCTGACCCTGCTGGAGACGGAGCCGACCCAGCCGGTCGGCACCGTCGTACCGACGCGGATCCTGGTGACGTACCACCGGGCGCTGCTCGACGCCTGGAGCGCGCACATCCTGCTGCGCGAGTTCTACAGCGCCTACCTCGCGGGCGGCACCCTGCGCGGCGGGGAGCGCCGGCCCGATCTGCGCGACTACACCGCGTGGGTGGCCGCCCAGGACCTGGAGCCCGCCCGCGGGTTCTGGACACACAGCACGCCGCCCGACAGCGCGGCGTCCAGACCGGGCCGGACCACCGGGACGACCGGGCTGACCGGCATCGGCCGGGCCCGGCTGCGGCTGGACCCCGTCGACACCACCCGGCTCACCCACTGGGCCGGCACCTGGGGCACCACCGAGAGCAGCGTGCTCCAGGCCGTGTGGGCCATGCTGCTCTACTGGACCTCCGGCTCCGACGGACCCGCCCCGGTCTCCTTCGCGGTGACCGTGTCGGGGCGGGGCATACCCCTCGACGGGGTGGCCCGGATGCCGGGACCGCTGCGCAACCACCTGCCGATGTCCGTCGAGGTGGACCCGGCGTGCACGGTGCCGCGGCTGCTGCGGCAACTGCGCGACCGGGCCCTGGACATGGCCGCCTACGAGTGGGTGCCCGCCGACTGGATCCGGTCCTGGGGCGGGGGCGGCGCGGACGCCGACACCGTCATCGTCTTCGAGGACCCACCGCATCCGCTGGACGGCCTGGCGGCCGAGCTCGCCGCGCACGGCATCCACGCCGAGTTCCCCGGCACCCTGCCGGCCCGCTCGGTACTGCCCATCGGGCTGCTCGCCCACCACGACGACACGGGCGGCCTGGTCCTCACGGCCGTACACGACCGGGCCCTGCTCGACGAGGCCGCGGCCGCCGAAGTACTGGCTCAGTGCGCCCTGTTGCTGCGGGCGTTGCCCTTGTCCGCGGTGGAGTACACCACCGTGGGGGAGGCCCTGAAGCTGCTGGAGGACAGTGCCGGACCGGCCCGTGCCGAGGCCGCCACTGCGGGCAAGCACTCCGCGCTGGTCACCCTGCGCGCGGCCCGCCAGGAGCGGGCGGGCACGATCTGCCTGATCCCGCCGCCGGGCGCGCCGGGCAACTGCTACGACCTGCTGGCCCACACCTATCCCGGGCCCCAGGAACTGCTGGTGCTCACCACCGGCATCGACGCCGCGTGGCCGGACCTGGCCGCGCTCGGCTCCGGCCGGTCCGTGCTGCTCGGCGGCTTCTCCGGCGCCGGCGCCCTCGCCTGCGACATCGCCCGGCGCATCGCGGCCGACGGCGGCCGCCCGCCACGGGTCGTCCTCGCCGGCGCCGCCACGGACGGCGCGCAGCGGGCCCGCGACCTCTCCGACGCCCTCAGGACGGCCACCGGCTCTACGCCCGGACCCGGCCCCACCTCCTGACGCCGCCCAGGCCCCCCGACGCCGGCCCCAGGCTCCTCGCGTCGGCTGCTTCCTGTCCGGACGCCCTCCGTGCCCTCCCCATCGGCCTTCGAGCGTTTCTCGTCCTGGTCTCTGCATGGTGCTGGGATACGGGTGCCCTCGACCGAGCCGACCGAGCAGGAGGATCAGATGTCCGACTCCGAGGAGGAGAACAGCAGCTTGTCCAGGGAGACGATCAACCTCTCCCTGCTCCGCACCCCGCCGCTCATGCTCGCCGGGATCGACGAGGACGACAGCTGGGAGCCCCACCTCGTACGCGGCATCGACTGACGTCCCGGGCGTTCTCGACCGAGCCGCTAGCCGGTCTTGCCAGGGTGTGGAGACAGCCGCGAGCGAGGGACGGAGGGATGATCATGCGATGGTGGCTACGCGTCTGCCGACGGGCGCTGACGCACTACGTTCTGCGCCCCCTCTGGCGGAGCCTGGTGCTGTTCGGGTCGACCCAGTGCGGCCCCCACGTCTACCACGAGGTGGCCACTTCGCTGTCGGCCTCGCACCTCGACGGTCTCTTCGACCGGTACGCCCGGGGCGGGCCGCCGGCGGCCCACCCCGAGCGGGTGTGCGAGGACGTTCCGCTCTCGGAGGCGGAACGGCTGCTCGCCCGCGAGCTGTGGCTGTCGTACGACGCCACGGCCATGGGCCGGATCAGACAGAAGTGACGACCTCGTCGTAGGACAGCCGCGGCAGACGCGGACGCCAGGCGTCCGCGCCGGGCCTGCCGATGTTGACGACCATCAGCGGGCTGTGGTCGTCGTCGAGGAACTCCTTCTGCACGCCGGCGTGGTCGAAGCCCGACATGGGGCCCGCGGCCAGACCGGCGGCCCGAAGGTCCGTGACGAAGTACGCGGCCTGAAGCGCCGCGTTGAGCAGCGCGGACCGCTCGCGGACCGGGCGTTCGCCGTAGAGGACGTCCTTGGCCTGCGGGAAGGTCGGGTACAGCCGCGGCAGCTCCTCGTGGAACTCGTTGTCCGCGGCGAGGATCGCGACCAGCGGGGCGGTGGCGGTCTTCGCCCGGTTGACCTCCGCCAGGTGCCGGACCAGGCGCTCGCGGGCCTCGGGGGAGCGGACCAGGGTGATGCGCAGCGGGCTCTGGTTGGAGGCGGTCGGGCCGTACTTGATCAGCTCGTAGACCGCCTGGATCTGTTCCTCGGTGACCGGCTCGTCGGTGAACGTGTTCGCGGTACGGGCCTCGCGGAACAGCAGGTCCTGGGCGGCGGCGTCGAGGCTGAGGGACATGGGAGCAAACCTTTGCGATAGGGGCGTTCGTCAGATGATGTCCCCGGCGCTGCCGAGGGCCTCGGGCGTGAGGGCCGAGGACGGAGGTCTCGTCGTCACCGGGCCCGGGCGTCGGGGTCGTTGCGGCGCGGCGCCGGTCGTCGAGCGGACAGACGCACAGGCGAGGACGTACGGCAGCCGGCGGGAGCAGGTCCGTTTTTTCTGCGTCGCCGCCGGTGAGGTGTCAGTTCCGGACGGCTGTGGTGCGGCTCGGTCAGCGGACGGGCGCCGGACACATCGCCGGGTGCGGCGGCGATGGTGTGCGGCGCGGTCTGCCGGTCGGCGTCGGCGGGGGCCTGCGGGGTCGCCGCGGCCTCTCCCTCCTTCTTCATCGCCCGCGCCTCGCTCTTGAGGGTGCGGGCGGACTCGCCGAGCGAATGAGCCATCCCTGGAAACTTCCCGGCACCGAGGAGCAGCACGATCAGCGCCACTGTCAGCCTCCAGACCTCACCACCGGCTTTCGAGGGGCCCTGCGGTCACCACTCGACGAGCGCGAAGCTCGCCGACATGCCACCGCCGAAGCCCGCCAGCAGGATCAGGTCACCGCGGCGGAAGGCACCCCGGCGGGCGGCCGCGTCCAGCGTGATCGGGATGGAGGCGGCACCGGTGTTGCCGTAGTGCGTCAGCGTCTTGTGCATGGTGGCCCGGTACAGGCCCAGGTCGTCGACGACGGCGTCGAGCATCATCCCGTTGGCCTGGTGCGGCACGAAGTGGCCGATGTCGCCGGGTTCGACACCGGCCTCGTGCAGGAACCCCTTGACCAGCTGCGGCAGCTGTTCCGTGACGAAGCGGCGCACCTCGCGCCCCTGCATCGCGAAGTACTGCAGGCCCGCGTCCAGGCCGGAGTGGTCCAGGGGCTGCCGGCTGCCACCGCCGGGCACCTCGATCAGGTCGCTGAGGTCGCCGAACGTGTGCAGCGCGACATGCCGCACGCGCGGACCCTCGGCGGTCGGGCCCAGCACCATCGCGCCGGCGCCGTCCCCGAACAGCACGACCGTCCTGCGGTCGGCCGGGTCCAGGATGCGCGAGTAGACGTCCGCGCCGATGACGAGCGCGTAGCCGCCGCGCCGCAGCAGAGTGCTGCCGACCGCGGACAGCGCGAACACCGTGCCGGAGCACACCGCGTTGACGTCGAACGCCGCCGTGCCGGCCGCGCCCAGGTTGCGCTGGACGTAGGCCGCCGTGGGCGGCTGGGGCCGGTCCGGAGTGGAGGTGGCCACCGCGATCACCGACAGCTGCTCGGGCGTGACGCCCGCGGACTTCAGCGCGGCCAGACCGGCGGCCGTGGCCAGGTCCGAGGTGGCCTGGTCGGGGGCGGCCCAGCGGCGCTCGAGAATCGCGGTCTTGCGCGCGATCCACTCGCCGTCCACCCCGGCCGGCGCGCCGACCTCGTCGTTGGAGACGATCCGATCCGGCACGTAGGCACCCGTGCCGATGATCCTGATGTCCTTCATGACGTCGTTCATTGAGCGTGCCCTCCCCTCACGTTGTTGTCTGCGGTACGACGGCCGGCCGGCGGACGCGCGGCCTTCGCCGTGGGCCGGGCCGCGCGCGGGGAGCCCCCGCCAAAGGGGGTCCCCCGCGCACTCACGGCCTGGGACGTGCTGGTCAGCGGACCTCGTACAGGCGCTTGTGGCCGCTGATCCCGGCCAGCCGGAACGGGCCGCCGGTCTGCGCCGGGTTGGCCTGGTCGCTGCCGTCGGTCGGGAAGGAGTGCTCGTGCAGCTCGCGGTAGCCCGCGTAGTCGACGGGCTTGCGCCGGTCGATGGCCTCGCGGTTGGCGTCGGTGCGCAGGTGCTCCTTGTAGCCCGGCACGACCGTGCCGGCGAAGAACTCGGCGACGGAGCCGGAACCGTAGCTGAGGAAGCCGACGGCCCGGTCGGTCAGGTCGTCCGCCTGGTCCAGCAGCGCCGCCAGACCCAGGTACACGGAGGCGGTGTAGCTGTTGCCGATGACCGTGTTGTACGCCGTGGTCTGGCCGAGGGCGGCCTCGACGATGTCCTTGTCGGTGTCGCGGCCGCAGTAGTTCAGCAGGTGGCGGTGGGCCTTGTAGGCCATCTTCGTGAAGGGCTGGTGGTAGCAGAACGCGGCGAAGTCCTCCAGCGGACGGCCGCCCTGCTCGCTGTAGTCCTTCCAGGTGCCCTCCACGGCCTGGAGGTAGGCGGAGATGGACTCCTGGCCGTCCACCAGGGCGGTGCTGAGGTAGTTCGGCCGCCAGAAGTCCATGACGTCGGCGGTGAACACGCCCGACGGGTCCTCGATGCGCACCAGCGCCGGGTCGGCGGCGACCAGCATGGCGACCGCGGCCGCGCCCTGGGTGGCCTCACCCGGGCTGTCCAGCGCGTACTTGGAGACGTCGCTGGCGACGACCAGGACCTGCTGGGAGGGGTCGCGCCGGACCAGGCCGATGGCGAACTGCAGGGCCGCCGTGGCGCCGTAGCAGGCCTGCTTCAGCTCCACGACCCGGCAGGCCGAGGGCAGCCCGAGCAGGGAGTGCACGTACACACCGGCCGACTTGGCCTGGTCGATGGAGGACTCGGTGGCGAACACGACCGTACGGATACGTTCGCTGCCGTGCCGGGCGACGATCGGCGCGGCAGCGGCGGCGGCGATGGTGACGATGTCCTCGTCGGCGGCGGGCACGCTCATCGACCGCTGGCCGATGCCGAGGTGGTACTTGCCGATCTCCGTGCCGTTGTACGCGGCGAGCGCCTCGTGCGACAGGACGAACTCGGTGGTCGCGAACGACAGATCGTGTATCCCGATCGGGGACTCGGTGGCCATGCCCTAAACACCAACCTTTTCAGTCTTGTTGTCGCGTTCCAGCTGGACGTGTGCGCGCATCAGCTCACCCGGGTTCGTCTGCGCGGCGAGCAGCGAGAGCTCGCCGCACAGCACCGTCGCGGCCGCGATGACGGCGAGCCGGCGGGCGTTCTCCCCGGGGGCACGGTCGGCCTTGCAGCCGAGCCGGGCCAGGTTCGTCTCGACGAAGCCGAGACCCTTGCCGTTGCCGACCGTGCCGACGATCAGGTTCGGCAGGGTGCAGGCGAAGTAGAGGTCGCCGTCGCGGTCCTCGGCCATGACGACGCCCTGCGAGCCCTCGACGATGTTGGCCGCGTCCTGGCCGGTCGCCAGGTAGAAGCCGAGCAGCATGTTCGCGAAGTGGGCGTTCGCCGAGCGGATACCGCCGGCGAGCAGGGTGCCGAGCAGGTTCTTGCGGATGTTCAGCTCGACGACCTTGGCGGCCGTCGTGCGCAGGACGTCGGTCACCACGTCACGCGGCACGAGCAGCTCGGCGACCACGTTCTTGCCGCGGCCGAGGATGCCGTTGATCGCGGTGGCCTTCTTGTCCGTGCAGTAGTTGCCGGAGATCGAGCCGTAGGAGATGCCCGGGACGGTGTCCAGCACGTGCTTGAGCAGCACGTCGGAGGCGAGCGTCGCCATGTTGTGGCCGGAGGCGTCACCGGTGGTGAACTCGAAGCGTATGAACAGCAGGTTCGCGTTGATCTCGTGCCTGATGTTGATCAGCTGGGCGAACCGGCTGCAGCCGCGCACCACCTCGCGCAGCTCGTCGATGCGGGCGTGGATGGTCTGCGCGGCCACGAACGCGGTCTGCGCGTCCGTCGCCTCGACGATCACCGAGCGGGTCATCCGCTCGTCGACGAGGGTCGCGACGATGCCCTTCTCCGCCAGCCGGGAGACCTTCGCGCCGCGGCCCACCGAGGGCCACAGCGGCGACTCGTAGGTGGCGAGCGGCACCTGCGTCTCGGTCTCGGCGACATTGCCGGAAATACGAAGGGGGCCCACCCACCTCATCGGGACCCCGGCGATCGCGTGCGTGTCAGTCATCGTGTGCTTCCCGTCGTCATCTCGTGCAGGGCGTCGATGGAGCTGGACCGCTGGGCAAGTCGCCGCGTGTCGATGCCCCGGTCGGCGCAGAACTCGCGCAGGGTGCCGTGGATCAGCAGGTCACAGCGCGTCAGGTCGGCCGGGGTGCGGGCGCCGAGCATGGTCTGCAGGGCGGCCAGCTGGTCCAGCCAGGTGGTGATCTTCGCGACCAGCGCCGGCACACCACCGTCGAGCAGGGTGTGCAGGAAGCCCGCCGACGCACCGACCGCGCAGGCACCGAGCGCCAGCGCGCGGGCCACGTCGAGCGGGTTGCGCACACCGCCCGAGGCCAGCACCGGGATGCCGACGTCCTGCGCGTCCAGCAGACACGCGGCGGTGGACTGGCCCCAGCCGTGCATGAAGGCGTACTCGGCGAGCTCGCGCCGGCCGTTCTCGATCCGGGCGAAGTCGGTGCCGCCGCGGCCGGACACATCCGCCACCCGCACGCCCAGGTTCTGCAGCGCCAGGACGGTCTGCCGGCTCAGCCCGTTGCCGACCTCCTTGACGATCACGGGGACGTCGACGGCCGCCACGATCCTCTCGATCTGCGGGCCCCAGTCGGAGAACGACCGGTCGCCCTCCGGCATCGGCGTCTCCTGCGCGGTGTTGATGTGGATCTGCAGGGCGTTCGCCGCGATCAGGTCGATGGCACGCCGCGCGTTGTCGACCGAGGTCGTCGCGTTGATGTTCGCCATGACGAACCCGTCAGGGTTCTCCTCGCGCAGCACACTGAACGTGCCCGCGCACGACGGATCCTTGAGGTAGGCGTTCATGGAGCCCGACGCGATGGGCACCCCGGTCTCGCGGGCGGCGATGGCCAGGTCCCGGTTGATGACGCCGGTCTTCTCGCTGCCGCCGGTCATCGCGTTGATGTAGATCGGCACCTGCCAGGCGATACCGGCGAAGGCCGTGCCCAGCGACACGTCCGGCCGGTCGATGCCGGCCAGGGCGTGGTGGACGAACGACACCTCGTCGAACTGGTTGCCCGCACGGGACGCCTGGTGCTGCTCCATGGCGAGCCGGACGTGGTCGTCCTTGCGTGAACCGCTCATTCCTCGATCCCTTCCAGGGCGGGACGAATGGGCAGGGGCAGCACCCCGGCCGCGGCCCACCGTTGCCGTACTTCTGAGATGTCCCGTGCCGCGTCGGCGTCCAGCAGGGCGATGCCGCAGTCGCCGCCTCCCGCCCCCGAGGGCTTGGCGGCGCCGCCGACGGCCTCGGCGGCCTCACACAGGGAGGTCAGCTTGGGGGTGAAGATGCCGAGACCCACCTCGTTGTCGAGGCGCGCCAGTTCCTGCCGGGCCCGGCGGATCTGGTGCAGCAGTCCCTCACGGTCGCGGCCCTGTAGGGCCTCGACGCAGGCGTGCACCAGGTCGGTGCTGGTCTTGACGAACTTTTGGTGGGAGTCGCTGCCCCGCCAGGTCCGGCGGTGCAGATCGGACACCATCGTCCCGGTGGAGGCTGGTTCCCCAGTCCAGCCCACCTGGAGCGACAGGCCTTCCGGTGCCTGGAGGCGGCGCACCTCGTGCCCCGGCCAGGGCGCGCGCAGCGCCCGCTCGACGCCCAGCCGCCGGGCCAGGTCGAGGACGAACTCCCGGTCGGGCGACTGGTAGGAGATCCAGCCGCCGAACGTGGAGGCGGCCAGGTCGCCGCCGGAGCCCTTGGGGTCGAGCAGGGCCGAGGCGAGCAGGGCCAGCCGGAACCGGTCGCCGGCCGGCAGCCGAAGCCCGCAGAAGGCGGCCACGGCGTCCACGGTCGCCACGGTCACCGCGCCGCTGGAGCCCAGGCCGAACTTCCTGCCGTCATCGTGCAGCCGGGAGTCGATGGTGATGTCCAGCGCGGGTACCGGCAGGCCGCGTTCGGCCAGCAGCCGGGCCACGGTCTCGACCGCCGTCACGACATGGGCCAGGGAACTACGGGCGCGCTGCTCGTCGTCCGCGCCGCGCACCACGAGCCGGCCCTCGTGCCAGCGCCAGGGCACCTGCCGCGGACCGAGGTCGGAGGAGATCACCACCTCGGCGGTGGACGCCTCGGACACGGTGACCGTGATGTGCCGGTCGACCGCCACCAGGATCGCCGGGGTGCCGGGCTCCACGACCGCGTACTCGCCCGCCACGAACAGCTTGCCCGGCGCCTGCCGGACCACCGTCTGCTCAGGCATCGTCATCCGGCCTCGTCCAGCAGCCGGGCACCCGGGCCCGGACCGGCGATGTGCACCGCACCGCCCTGGGCGGCCGCGCGCACCGCTTCGGCCACCCGCTCGGCGTCCGCCCGGCAACAGAGCACCTTCACGTTCGGGCCGGCGTCCATGGTCGCGTAGGCCAGGATTCCGTCCTTGCGCAGCTGAAGGACGCTGTCGAGCACGGTGAGCGAGGCCGGGGCGAGGTAGCGCACCGCGGGGCGCGCCGCCAGCATCGTGGCGTGCATACCGAGCGCGTTGCGCTCCGCGATCTCGCCGACCGACGCCAGATCGCCGCGCAGCAGCGCCGTGCGCATCACCGCCAGGTCCTCCACGCTGGAGGCAGCCCACGGCTCGTACAGCGGCGAGGTGTCCACGGTCCGGCGCATGGCCGTACGGCTGGAGACGTCCTTGGGGCCCGCGTTGACCACGGCGATGACCAGCGCCGGATCGAGGTCCGCGGCGGGCACCCGCTCGGCGTAGGAAGTGAGGTCACCCTCCTCGTCGGAGCCGTCCTCGACGCCCGCGTGCCAGAGCGCGAAGCCGCCGAACAGCGACCGGGACGCCGAGCCGGAGCCGCGCCGTGCCAGCCGGGACAGCGCGGTGGCGTTGTAGCCGAGCCCGTAGGCCTCGGCGGCGGCGACGGCCAGGGCGGCGAACCCGCTGGCGGAGGACGCGAGTCCGGCGCCGGTGGGCACGGTGTTGCGGGTGTCCACGACCGCCCGCTCGCCGCTGCCTGCGCGCTCGCGCACCAGGTCCAGGAAGGCCGAGATACGCCGCAGCGCCTCTCCGGTGGCGGGTACGCCGTTGAACGTCACCTCGTCCGGCCCGGTCCCGGAGGCGAGCTCCACACGGGTGGTCGTGGGGAAGATGTCCAGCGTCAGCGACAGGCTGGGCGTGCGCGGCAGGAACAGCCGCTCGTCCCGCTTGCCCCAGTACTTGATCAGCGCGATGTTCGGATGCGCGACCGCGGTGGCACCACCTGGGGTGCTCTGCTCCCGCGGCCGGACCACGGTCGCCTGGTGTTCACGAAGCATGCTTGTCGAGCCCTTTCAGCGGTACGGCCCAGGTCTGGGCGGCGCCGGCCTCGTGCAGCCGCCGGGTGACCTCCCGGGCCTGCTCCGGCTGGGTCAGTGCGATCACGCAGCCGCCGAGCCCGCCGCCGGTGATCTTGGCGCCGAGGCTGCCCGCGCCGAGCGCGGCCTCGACCATGGCGTCGATACGGTCGGTGCTCAGCCCGGCAGCCCGCATCAGCTCGTGGTAGTCGACGAGATGGGCGCCGAGCTCCTCGGCCCTGCCGTCGGCGAGCGCCCGCTCGGCCGCCTCGGTCAGCTCCGTCGCCCGGCCCACGAACGCGTCCTGCGCCCCGGCCCGGCCGCGGAAGCCGTCGCGCAGCATCTCCACGGCCTCCTTGGTGCTGCCGGAGGTGCCGGAGTCGGCGACGATGAACAGCCCGTCGCAGGCGACGCTCAGCTGCCGCACCTCGCCCGCCTGGAACCGCAGCGGACCCGGCGAGCCGACGGCCCGGGCGTCGACGCCGCTGGCCCGTCCGTGCGCCATGTTCTCGGCCGTCTGGACCAGTTCGAACGTCTGGTTCTCCGTCAGCTCACGGCCGAACAGATCGGCCAGGGCGAGGACGATCGCGCGCGAGGTCGCCGCGCTGGAGCCGAGGCCCCGGCCGGGCGGGACGCCGCCGTCGAGGATCACGTCGAGGTGCGGCCCGCCGCCCACGCCCAGGCTCTCCTTGAACGCGCTGACCAGGTGGCGCAGGCTGTCGGAGGCCTGCGTCACCAGCGCCCGCGAGGGGGAGCCGGTCATCGTGTAGGACAGGTCGTCCTCGTCGTCGGAGGCGTGGGAGGACCATCCGGCCGTCGCCGTGACCGTGAGCTGGGGGATCGGAAGAGCGAGTGCCGGGGCTCCGTAGACCACCGCGTGCTCTCCCAGCAGGATGGCCTTGGCATGGGCGCGACCGATGCCGACCGATCGGGCCCAGCGGCGGCTTTCCGGTACCCCCTCCACTGAGGTCGGTAGAGTCAACGCACTCAGCTCCCCTTTGTCTTCATTGAGTTCGTCCAGTGACTGGGATCGCTCGGCATGCCGGCACAGGCGCGGGCACGACGAAAAAGCACCCGCGCGGTGCGCGGGTGCTCGGATGAGAAGGAGGCTGGTGTCGTACGCACTTCGGACCTGGTCCGTTGTGCTCGGACCCGGCGGGTACGACACGCGATCCATTGCCCTGCAACCGTTTTTGGGCAGGGTAGACGTCTTTTGATAGTGACACCGGGATGTCCCCGCGCCAACCCCGAAGAACGTGACCTGGGTCACTTTCGGAGCTCGATCTCCCTTTTCGCCCGGCTCAACGCACCAGGGCCGGCGCCGCCTTGAGTACGGCGGCCCGGCCCTGGTGCGTCGGTACGTTATGGATGATGTGCGGGTACGGCCCCGTGTGGGCTCAGTGCTGACGCCCCATCGCGATCGCGCTGAGTTCCTCGATGTCGAACGCCGAGCGGCAGTGCGGCGCTCCGTAACGGGTTATCTTCCCGCGGCTCACCCACTTTCGGATGGTCGCCTCGGACACTCCGACGGCGAGTGCGGCCACCTTGGTGTCGACGAGCCGATGGCGCGGAGGCTTGATCATGCGCTGACACCCTCTCGCTGCAGTTTCATGAGTTCCCCGAGTCCGAGCCACTCGCGCATTTCCCACGAATGACCCGAAGAACACCTGAGGCTGCCCGCTCCCGCCGCCCGCCCGCTCCTCGGCGCGGCGGCGATCGTCCCGGCGCAGTCGTCGACGACGCACTTCCTGATGAGCGTCAGACGCTCGGCAGGCTCGGGATCGACCACCTGGCGCAGCTCACCGACGAGACCGTCGACCTCGTTGGCGAAGTCCGCGGCCGGCGGCTGCGCGGCCAGCCAGGGCAGATGACGGGTGAGGAAGTGCGCCAGCTGGGGCACGGAACGCGGCGGAGCCGCCGTGTCCAGCTTCTCCGCGACCATGCACGCCCACGACTCCAGCAGGGCGAGGATGTTCAGCCGGGCGTCGAGCGCCGACACATCCAGGTGATCCCGCGTGCGGCTGCCCGACACCCGGGTGGGATTGGTCCGCCGCGGCGTCGACGTCGCGCGGTGCAGGCACTCCTGATACAAGCCGGGAAGAGCGCGCAGGTTGCGTTCCACTTCCTTCACGCAGGAAGTGCAGAGGTATGACCCGGTGGCGGCGCAGATTTCCTGGGTGTGGCTTCTAGGGCATGGGTGAACCTTCATCGACGCTCCTTCATGGGGCGCTCGCCCGCGCAACCAGCTGTGAATCGCATGGAATTCCCGTGTCGACTACGACTGTTGACTCAGTCCTGCTGCTGTTCTTGATCGATTGCGTTTACGGGAACTCCGCATTCAGCCATGCCCTGACCGGTAAGGCTGCACGAGACCCGCGAGAAGACCGATAAAGAACATACCGAGCAGTCACTTGAGCCCTGATACAGCATCGTTCGGGTCTCGTTTGCGCTGACCGAACCCGCCTCCCGACCCGCTCTTCCCCATCTCTCAAGCGGGCTTCCAGCAGAAAACGAGTCTTGGTTGAGGCCGTGCACCCACGGTGGCGGAGGAAGGAGGCGCTGTGGACGGTACGCACGGTGGCGAACGCACAAAAAGCGTCGAACTCACCGCAGGGCCGCCGCTCGATACGGCGGCCATTCATTTCCCCCCGGGTGACCCGACCTCACCCGGACGACCGGACGCCCGGGAATCCCCCCTGCCGGCCGGTGACACCGACGGCGAACATCTTCAGGTGTGCATCGTCGGAGCCGGTCCGCGCGGCCTCTCCGTACTGGAACGGCTGTGCGCGCAGGAGCGGAAATCACCCCGCTGGCAGGCCGTCACCGTGCATGTCGTCGACCCGGATCCGCCGGGCTCGGGACGGGTGTGGCGCCCCACGCAGTCCCGGCACCTGCTGATGAACACCGTCGCCTCCCAGGTGACCGTGTACACCGACGCCAGCGTCCGCATCGACGGCCCGCTGGAGGAGGGCCCGAGCCTGCACCAGTGGGCCAAGGCCCTGGTGTCGAGATCCCTGGACACCATCGGCCCCGAGCTCGAACACGACGAGGAGATCCTCACCGAGGCACGCCGCCTCGGCCCCGACACCTACCCCACCCGCGCGCTCTACGGCTGCTACCTGACCTGGGCGTTCCAGCAGGTCGTCGCGAACGCCGCCGCACACGTGACCGTACGCACCCACCCGGTACGGGCCGTCGCCCTCGACGACGCGGGCACCGGGCACGCGGGACCGCAGACCGTCACCCTGGAGGACGGCACCCGTCTCACCGGCCTGTCCGCCGTCGTCCTCGCCCAGGGACACGTCCCCGCCCAGCTGTCCGACACCGAGCGGGAACTGGCCGACTACGCCGACCGGCACGGCCTGACCTACCAGCCGCCCGCCAACCCGGCCGACGTCGACCTCACCTCGGTCCGGCCCGGCGAGACCGTGCTGCTGCGCGGCCTCGGGCTCAACTTCTTCGACTACATGGCCCTGTTCACCCAGGGCCGCGGCGGCGTCTACACCCGCGTCGACGGCCGTCTCGTCTACCACCCCTCCGGCCGCGAACCACGCCTGTACGCGGGCTCCCGGCGCGGAGTGCCCTACCAGGCACGCGGCGAGAACGAGAAGGGCGCCCACGGCCGCTACTACCCGCGGCTGCTCACCACCGGCTACATCGCCGCCCTGCGCGCCCGCGACACCCGCAGCGGGGCCATCGACTTCGCCGCCGACCTGTGGCCACTGATCTCCAAGGAGGTGTGCGGCGTCTACTACGCCGCCCTGCTCGCCTCCCGCGGCGACAGCGCCCCAACCTGCGAGGAGTTCACCGAGCGGTATCTGCACGCCGAACCGGGCCCCGCCGAGGACACCCTCCTCGACCAGGCAGGCATCGCCCCGCCCGACCGCTGGGACTGGGAACGCGTCGCCCGCCCCTACGGCGACCGCGTCTTCGACGAACTGGCCGCGTTCCGCGACTGGCTGCGCGGCCACCTGGCCGACGACGTCCGCCTGGCCCGCCAGGGCAACGTCAGCGGGCCGGCCAAGGCCGCCCTCGACGTCCTGCGCGACCTGCGCAACGAACTGCGGCTCGCCGTCGACCACGCCGGCCTGACCGCCGACTCCCACCGCGACCACCTCGACCGCTGGTACACCCCACTCAACGCCTACCTGTCCATCGGCCCGCCCGCCTCCCGCATCGAGGAGATGACCGCACTCATCGACGCGGGCATCCTCGAGGTGACCGGCCCCGGCCTGGACATCAGCGCCGACCCGCACGACCCCCAAGGGCCCTGCTTCACCGGCACCTCCGGCGCCATCGCGGACGTACGGGTACGGGCCACGGCCCTCATCGAGGCCCGGCTGCCCGAGATCGACCTGCGGCGCACCGCCGACCCGCTGATGAGCCGGATGCTGCGCACCGGGCAGTGCCGCCCCTACCGCATCCCCGCCGGGCGGCCCGGCACGGGCGGCGCCGACCACGAGACCGGCGGCCTCGCCGTGACCGAAAGGCCCTACCACCTGATCGACGCCCAGGACATGCCGCACCCGCGGCGCTTCGCCTACGGCGTGCCCACCGAGTCCGTGCACTGGGTGACCGCCGCCGGCATCAGGCCCGGCGTCGGCTCGGTCACGCTGGAGGACTCCGACGCCATCGCGGCAGCCGTCCTGGCCGTCCCCGAGGCAGCCCCCGAACGAGTCGCCGTACCGCACCAGCTGGCCGCGGCGATCACCAGCGCGAGGGCCGACGCATGACCCACGAGACGCCGCCCCCGGTCTCCTCGGCCCTGCCCGCCCACCTGGACACGGGACTGCTGTCCCCGGTCCGGGCGGGCACCCCCGTCGAGGCGGCCGTCGGCGACAGCGCCTGGCTCCAGGCGATGCTCGACGCCGAGGCGGGCCTGGCACGCGCCCAGGCCCGCTGCGGCACCGTGCCCGCGCGGGCGGCCGAGGCCATCACGGCCGCCGCCCGCGCGGACCTGCTGGACGTACGCGAACTCGCCCTGGCCGCACGGGAGACCGCCAACCCGGTCGTGGGCCTGGTCAAGGCCCTGACCGCGGTGGTCGCGGCCCGCTCGCCCGAGGCCGCCGAGTACGTCCACCGCGGCTCCACCAGCCAGGACGTGTTCGACACCGGCGCGATGCTGGTCGCCCGGCGCGCCCTGGACCTGATCGTGGCGGATCTGCGCACCACGGCCGGCGCGCTCGGCGGCCTCGCCGTCGAACACCGGGACACCGTGATGGCGGGGCGCACCCTCGCCCTGCACGCCGTACCCACCACCTTCGGGCTCAAGGCGGCCGGCTGGCGGCAGCTCGTCCTGGACGCGGCCGAGCGCCTCGAACGGGTCCGCGACGGGCTTCCGGTGGCGCTCGGCGGCGCCGCCGGCACCCTGGCCGGCTACCTCCAGTACGCCGGTGAGGGCGCCGACCCCGCCACCGTCCTCGACGAACTCGGCGCCGCCTTCGCCGCCGAGACGGGCCTGGCCGACCCGGTCCTGCCCTGGCACGCCCTGCGCACCCCGGTCGCCGACCTCGCGGGCGCGCTCGCCCACACCGCCGGGGCGCTCGGCAAGCTTGCCGCCGACGTGCTGGTCCTGACCCGCACCGAGATCGGCGAGGTCACCGAGCCCTCCGTCGCAGGACGGGGCGCCTCCTCGGCGATGCCGCACAAGCGCAACCCTGTGCTCGCCACCCTGATCCGCTCCGCCGCACTGCAGGTGCCCGCCCTGGCCGCCGTACTGATGCAGTGCCTGCCGGCCGAGGACGAACGCTCGGCCGGGGTGTGGCACGCCGAGTGGCAGCCACTGCGCGAGGCGCTGCGGCTCACCGGCGGCGCCGCGCACACGGCCGTCGAACTCGCCCGCGGCCTGACCGTCCGCCCCGAGCGCATGCGCGCCAACCTGGAGGCCACCGGCGGCGGGCTCGTCTCCGAGCGGGTCTCGGCCGTCCTCGCCCCGCGCATCGGCAAGACGGCCGCCAAGGAACTGGTCACCCAGGCCTCCCTGGTCGCCGCCGCGACCGGGCGCCCCCTGGCCGACGCCCTCGCCGAGCTCCCGCAGCTCGCCGGCATCCTCACCCGCGCCGAAGCCGCCGCGCTGCTGGACCCGGCCGCCTACACGGGCCTCGCCGGGCCACTGGTCGACCGGGCCCTGAAGACCAGGGAGGGCGCCGCACGGACACCGACGCCGTAGAGACGCCCCCTCGGGCGCCGGACCCTCGACGCCGTGACACCGCCGGACCTCGACGCCGTGACACCGCCGGACGCCCGCTCGCCCCGGCCGGACACGGAGGCCGTGACACCCCCGGTGAGACACGGAGGGCCGTGACACCCCCGCTTGAACACGGACGCCATGGCACCCCCGGCCTGGACACGGACGCCATAGCGCCCACGGTCGGACACGGAGCCGTGGCACCCACGGGCGGGGCGCGCCCCCGCCCCGCCACGCACCCCCGCTCAAGTCGCCCTCGCGTCCACCTGGAGCATGGCTCGAACTCCTGCCCCCCGCGGCGCAAACCCCGCGCTAATAGAGGGGGTTCCCCGCATGATGCAATCACAACGCACGGGGAGGGCAGGCGAGTTGAGTCTCGACGGACGAGTTCGCGACGGGGGCGGGGGCCACGGCCATGCCGTGGTCATCGGTTCGGGCATCGCCGGACTCACCGCGGCACGCGCCCTGGCCAACTTCATGGACCGGGTCACCGTGATCGAACGCGACTGGGTGCCGCGCGGACCCGGCCGACGCCGCGGCGTGCCCCAGGCCCGGCACACCCACACCCTCTCCACCGCCGCCCAGCACGGCCTGGAGCAGCTGTTTCCCGGCATAGGCAAGGACCTCACCGACGCCGGAGCCGACCGCATCCGCATGCCCCTGGACACCCTGCTGCTCGGCCCGGCCGGCTGGCTGCCCCGCTTCGACGCGGACCTGTCGGTGCTCAGTGCGAGCCGCGACCTCATCGACGCCCTCATACGCGACCGGCTGCGCGCCGACCCCACCGTGGGCTTCTTACCCGAGCACGAAGTCGTCGCCCTCCAGCCAGGCCCCCAGGACACCGTCACCGGCGTATGGGTACGCGAGCGGGACCGCAAGGCCCCCGACGGATGGTCCGCCCGCCGCCTGATCTCGGCCGACTTCGTGGTGGACGCCACCGGACGCGGCTCACACGCCCCCGAATGGCTCACCGAACTCGGCTACCAGCCGCCCAGGGAAACCGTGGCCACCTCCCGGACCACATACGCCACCGCCCTGCTCACCCCGCCCGTCGGACACTTCGCCGACTGGAAGAGCCTGCTGATCACGGCCTCCCCCGACCATCCCGGCCAGGGCGTACTGCACCCCGTCGAACGAGGCCGCTGGTCCGTCACCCTCTGCTCCACCGACGACAACCCCCCGCCCGCCGACCACAAGGCCCTGGTGCGCGCCGCGGGCGCCCTGCGCCACCCGCTGCTGCGCGAGGTCATCGAGTCCGCCACCCCCCTCGGCCCCGTCTACTCCTGCGGCCGCACCGAGAACCGCTGGCGCCACTACGAGGAACTGCGCCGCTGGCCCGACCAGTTCCTCGTCGTCGGCGACGCCCTCGCCGCCCTCGACCCCCTCCACGGCCAAGGCATGACGACCGCCGTGCAGTGCGCCCTCGTCCTGGACCACATGCTGGCCTCCCACGGCACGGCCATCGGCCTCGGCTACCGGCTGCGCCGCGCCCTCGCCCACCGGCTGGCCCCGGCCTGGCAGCTGAGCACTCACAACCTGACCGCCGCGGACGGCGAGACGGACCAGCTGGCCGGCCTGCGCGCCCGCATCGGCCGCCGGTACGCCGCCCGGGTCGCGGCCGCCGCCACCACCGACCGGCAGGCCGCCACCCTGCTCGTCGAACTCCTCCAGGGCGCCGCCCCGCCCGTCGCCGCACTGCGCCCGGCCGTCCTGCGCGCCGCCCTGCGCGGCACACGCGGCCGGGCCGCCGACTCCACCCCGCCCAGCTCGACGCACGGACCTGGCGCCCCGCGCCGCCGCGCCCTCACCCCGGAAGCACCCGCCCGCAAAGGCGCCCCCGGCAATCCGTACCCGGCCGCAGGCCGGACGGAGCGCAGCAATACCCTTCACCTATGACAGGAGTACATCAACTGGCCTCTACGGGCGCCAACTTGAGTGGCCTGTGGTTACGCCGGACTCGTAACGAGCCCGCGAGCCCGGCCCAGTTGAGCCCGAATAAGGACGACATGCACGCCGGCAACTCGCAACTCACTCAAGAATCACTAGAGTCGAGCCCCTTCTTAGGCTCGAATGCGGTTGTCGGGCCGCGTCGCGCGTCGCTAGCGTTTCAGCAGCTCCAGGGCACGGGCCCGCTTGCGCCGCGGCAGGCCGCCTCCTCCTTCGAGGGCCGTACGGCCACAGAGGGTGTGCCTGTGACATCCGAGCGGCGAGGGGAGGGCGTTCGGGTATGAGTACGACCGAAACGGCGCCGCCGGGGGCGCGCACCGAGGCGCCCAAGGGTGAGCGCCTCGCGGACTGGGCGGACGGGCGGCTCGGCATCTACCACTTCCGGTTCCTGGTCCGGAAGGTGTTCCCCGAGCACTGGTCCTTCATGTTCGGTGAGATCGCGCTCTACAGCTTCATCATGCTGCTGCTCACCGGGACCTGGCTCACCTTCTTCTTCGACCCAAGCATGTCCGAGACCGTCTACAACGGTTCGTACGAGCCGCTCCAGGGCATCCGGATGTCGCAGGCCTTCGCCTCGACCATGGACATCAGCTACGAGGTGCGCGGCGGTCTGCTGATCCGCCAGCTGCACCACTGGTCCGCGCTGGTCATGATCGGCGCGCTGATGCTGCACACCCTGCGGCACTTCCTCACCGGCTCGTTCCGCAAGCCGCGCGAGGCCAACTGGGTCTTCGGCTTCACCATGCTGATCCTGGTGACCCTCGAAGGCTTCCTCGGATACTCGCTCCCGGACGACCTGCTCTCCGGCACCGGTCTGCGCATCGCCTCGGGCGTCACGCTCGCCATCCCGCTGGTCGGAACGTACCTCCACATGTTCCTGTTCGGCGGCGAATTCCCGGGCACCGACATCGTGCCCCGGCTCTACCCGCTGCACATCCTGCTGCTTCCGGCGCTGGTGTTCATCCTGCTCACCGTGCACCTGATCCTGGTCTTCTACCACAAGCACACCCAGTTCCGGGGCCCGGCCCGCACCGAGCAGAACGTCGTCGGCCAGCCCCTGTTCCCGCACTACACGGCCAAGGCGGGCGGCTTCTTCTTCCTCATCACCGGCGTCCTGGCGCTGCTGGCGGGCATCGCCCAGATCAACCCCGTGTGGAAGTACGGCCCCTACCGCGCCGACCAGATCTCGCAGGGCTCCCAGCCCGACTGGTACATGGGCTTCCTCGAAGGCGCGCTGCGTGCCATGCCGCCATGGGAGTTCACCGTCTGGGGCGGCTACACCGTCAACATGGGCGTCCTCGTCCCGGCCGTCATCCTGCCCACCGTGATGATGGTCGTGTTCGGCGCGTGGCCGTTCCTGGAGGCCTGGGTCACCGGTGACAGGGAAGAGCGCCACCTGCTCGACCGGCCGCGCGACCACCCCACACGCACCGCCTTCGCCATGTCCTTCGTGGCCCTGTACCTGGTGCTGTTCTTCGGCGGCGCCAACGACATCCTCGCCGAACGCTTCAGTCTCTCCCTGAACACGATCACCTGGTCGATCCGCATCGGCATCTTCCTGGTGCCCGCGCTGGCGTACGTCGTCACCCGCCGGATCTGCCTGGGACTGCAGCGCCGCGACCGCGACAAGCTCCTGCACGGCCGCGAGACCGGCATGATCCGCAGGCTGCCGCACGGCGAGTTCATCGAGGTGCACGAGCGCCTGGACCGCGGCACGGAGTACGCGCTGCTGGACCGGAAGGCCTACAAGCCGCTGCCGGCGCCGCGGACGGAGAGCAGCAACGGCGCCCCGAACCCGAAGGTCCGCACGCAGGTGCTGCGCTACAAGCTCAGCCGCTGGCTGTACGGCAACCAGATCGAGAAGCCGACGGTCGAGGAGATGCGCGAGGCCCTGGAGCACTTCGAGCACTCGGCCAACGGCCACGGCTCGCTCAACGGCCACGGCTCGGCCAACGGCCACGGCTCGCTCAACGGCCACAAGGTGACGGCCGCTGTGCCGGGCGCCCGCCAGGAGCGGGAGCCGGACCAGGAAGCGCACTGACCCGACGGCACTTCGCTGAAGGGCGGGCCGAAGGCGGCGCGGGTGATCAGGGGACGGTCACCCGCGCCGCCGCTTTTCCCCAGGCTCAGTCGCCTACCCGCACCGCCGTCACCGCCCCCGATCGCCCAGCCCGAACGCCCACCCCGACCACCGCCCACCGACCACCGCCGACCGTCACCGAGACCGGCCCGCCGCCCGCTGACTTCCGCCCCCGCCCGCCAAGCGCCGCCTGCCGGCCCCATTCGCTGCCCACCGTCGCCGAACCGGCCCTCCATGGCGAAATCACCCGCCACCTCCTGGCTCCCGCCGCGGTCACCGACCCACGACCGCCGCCCGCCGCCCCGCGCACCCGTCGGCGTCCTCCGCGTTTCCGTACCGTCCGCCGCCGATCCGAACCGCCAGCTCGAACCGCCGCCCTGTCCGGTAGTCCCGGCGCCCACGCCGGAGAGTCCACGGAGGCCCGATGAGTGCAACCCCCTGGCGCCGGGATGTCCCCCGGGCCGAGTCCATCACCCGGGCGCGTACCGGTCTGACGCAGGATCTGCGCGGCCGCCAGCGCCGGTACATCGCGGCCATGGTGATCCGCACCGTCTGTGTGGTCGTCATGGCCGCCACCTGGAGCCGCTGGCCCGTCGTCGCGGTCACTGCCCTGATCGGCGCGGCGCTCATCCCGTACCTCGCCGTGGTGGCCGCCCAGGCCGGCTGGCGTCAGCAGCGCGGCACCCGCCCGGTGTTGGTGCCGGTGCGGACGGAGTCCGCCCCTCGCGTGGTGCTCGAGCCCACGAAGATTCTGCCGCCGGAGCGCAACACGGCTGCCTGACAAGGGATTTCGGCCCGCACCCGACCACGCCGGGCGTGAGCCAGGTCACTTCGATGCACCCTTGGCGGGGCGACACCAGGCGTGTCACTATTTCCGCACGCCTTCCCTGCCCAAAAACCGCCGTGTCCGGCGGTGGGCCTCTCGCTCGCAGGATGCCGAGCGATCGCGTGCCAGTCATCTCGTAGCAGGGTTCTGCGTACAGGTTCCCGCACGGCGTCGAGCCGACCGCCCTGGCATGCCGTGCCTCTACCCCGACACCACGATGCACCCCGTGGGGCCGTCGTCCGCGACCGCCCCACGGGGTGCATCGTCATGCGCCGGGAGTGCGCGAAAGGCAGCTCTTCACCCGCTGGCAGACTCTACAGAAAGTGGAATCCAGAATGCCCAAGCTCTGCAAGCCCGCGGTGCACGCGCCGGAACACATCATCACGATGGAAGAGACTCTGGAGTTCGCCGAGCGAGTCCACGCTGGAAAGCCGCAGCTCCCGCTGGCGCTGCGCCTGATCCGCAACACCGGAGTGCAGAAGCGGCACCTCGTGCAGCCCATCGACCAGACCCTCCAGCACCCGGGTCTGACCGAGCGCAACCGCATCTACGAGGTCGAGTCCAAGAAGCGGACCCCCGCGGTCATCGAAGAGGCGCTGAAGAACGCCGACGTGGCGGCCCGCGACATCGACGCCATCATCTACGTGTCGTGCACCGGCTTCCTGATGCCGTCGCTGACCGCCTGGCTCATCAACAAGATGGGCCTGCGCTCCGACACCCGTCAGATCCCGATCGCCCAGCTGGGCTGCGCGGCGGGCGGCGCGGCGATCAACCGTGCCCACGACTTCTGCATGGCCCACCCCGGCAGCAACGTGCTGATCGTGTCCTGCGAGCTGTGCTCGCTGTGCTACCAGCCGTCCGCCGACGACATCGGCTCCCTGCTGTCCGACGGCCTGTTCGGCGACGCCGTCGCGGCCGCCGTGGTGCGCGGCATCGGCGGCACCGGCATCGAGCTGGAGCGCAACGCCTCGTACCTCATCCCGGACACCGAGGACTGGATCTCCTACGCCGTCAAGGACACCGGCTTCCACTTCCAGCTGGACCGCCGCGTGCCCGGCACCATGGAGCCGCTCGCCCCGGTGCTGCGCGAGCTGGCCAAGGACCACAGCTGGGACGCCGGCAAGCTCGACTTCTACATCATCCACGCCGGTGGTCCGCGCATCCTCGACGACCTCGCGAAGTTCCTCGAGGTCGACCGCACCGTCTTCCGGCACAGCTGGTCGACCCTGACCGAGTACGGGAACATCGCCAGCGCCGTCGTGCTGGAGGCCGCCCGCCGCCTCTTCGAGGAGGAGCCCCCGGAGCCCGGCGCCACCGGCATCATCGCCGGCTTCGGCCCCGGCATCACCGCCGAGATGGCGCTCGGCACCTGGGCGGCCGACCCCTCGCGCACCATCGCCTGACCCGCGCCCAAGGACAAAGGAAGCGAAGCAGATGACCGACCTCATTGTCCCGGCGGGCGCGGGGCGCAAGCTGGTCACCCCGGCGCAGGAGGTGACGTTCAAGGCCACCAAGGAGATGGGCTCCTCCGTGTCGATCTTCGAGGTGGTCGTGCCGCCCGGCTTCGACGTCGGCGCGCATGTGCACGGCGAAGCCGAGGAGTTCTTCTACGTCCTGGACGGCGAGCTGGACCTGATGGCCTTCGAGCCGGTCGAGCGCACGAAGGACAACTGGCACAACTGGCAGTCCCCCAAGGGCGACCGCGTGATCCGCGCGGGCGAGGGCAGCGCCATGTTCGTCCCGCCCGGCACCCCGCACGCGTTCCGCAACGCCACCGACAAACCGGTGCGAATGCTCTTCCAGTGCTTCCCCTCACCCGTCCACGAGGACTACTTCGAGGAGATCGCGGAGATCTGGTCGCGGGGCAAGGCGGTCGACGCCGCGGCCGTGGAGGAGATGCGCCGGCGCTACGACGTCGAGCAGCTCACCCCGCTTCGCTACGAACCGCCCGTCCACCTTCCCTCCCAGTCGGCAACAGAGCGTGGAGCGTGAGCACCATGGACAAGATCCCCCTCGTCTACGCGAGCCTGGGAGAGAAGGAACTGGCCGCCGTCGCCGAGGTGTTCTCCTCCGGCTGGCCGGCCGGCCAGGGCCCCCAGGGCAAGGCCCTGGAAGCCCAGCTGAAGGAGCGCTACGGCGCAGGTGACGCGGTCGCCGTGAGCAACTGCGGCGCAGCCCTCCACCTGGCGATGCTCGCGTTCGGCGTCAAGCCGGGCGACGAGGTCATCGTCGCCGACTACACCTTCCCCGCCCCCGCCCACGCCGTGCGCTACGTCGGCGGCACCCCGGTCTTCGCCGACGTACGCCCCGACACCGGCACCATCGACCCCGAGGCCGTGGCCGCGCTGGTCACCCCGCGCACCGTCGGCATCATCGCCGTCGACACCCTCGGCCTGCCCGCCGACTACACCGAACTCCAGCAGATCGCCGACCGCCACGGCCTGTTCGTCGTCGAGGACGCCGCCTGCGCCGTCGGCGCGACCTACAAGGGCCGCGAGGCCGGCGCGCTGGCCGAGGTGGCCTGCCTGTCCTTCCACGGCCGCAAGGGCGCCACCAGCGGTGAGGGCGGCGCCCTGATCGCCGCCGACCCCGCCATCGGCGCGGACGCCCGCCAGCGCTCCTCCTTCGGCATCGGCAGCATCTACGACCAGGCACAGGTCATCGACATGCCGATCCCGGAGTTCACCGAGATCGGCTACAACTTCAAGCTCTCCGACATCGCCGCGGCGATCCTCCAGGTGCAGCTCGGCCGCATCGGGGAACTGCTGGACCGCCGCCGCGCCGTCGCCGCACGCTACGCCGAGCTCCTCGCCGACGAGGAGCTCCTGACGACGCCGTACGTACCGGCCGACCGCACCCACGCCTGGCAGTCCTACCTGGTCACACTGGACCCCCGCGTCAACCGCGCGGGCGTCGCCGCCGACCTGCGCGCACAGGGCATCGGCTGCCTGCACGGCACCTGGGCCAGCCACCTGCAGCCCGCGTTCGACGCCAAGCAGAACTGCCCGGTCTCCGCCGACCTGTTCCGGCGCAACCTCGGCATCCCCATGCACGCCGAGCTGACCATGAGCCAGGTCGAGCGGGTCGTCGAGGTGCTGCGCACCGCGGTGCGCGCCAACGCCAAGCCCACCGGAGCCCTGAAGGGGGCGTCATGACGAACAACCAGCCCGCGCCGGACGGCGTGATGCGGCTGATCAACGGCTACTGGAACACCGGCGTCATCGGTGCGGCGGCCACCCACTCCGTCTTCACCCACATGGAGAACGGCGCGGGCACGGCCGCCGAGGTGGCCACCCGGGCCGGCATCTCCGAGCGGGGCGCACAGGCCCTGCTCGACGGCCTGGTCAGCATCGGCCTGGTGACCCTCGACGAGGGCCGCTACAGCAACACCCCCGAGGCGTCCGCCTACCTGGTCGACGGCAAGCCCGCCTCCCTGGCCGGCTTCGCCAAGCTCAAGCTGAGCCACACGGGCAGCGTGATCGACCTGCCGGAGGTCGTCCGCATCGGAGAGCCGCTCAAGCCCCCGGAGACGGAGAAGGCCGACAACCCGCACTGGGAGGACATCGTCCCGGCCATCGCCGCGGTGTCGGTTCCCGCCGCCAACGCCGGTGTCGAGGCGCTCGGCATCGCCGAGGCCGGCGAGATCTCGATCCTCGACGTCGGCGGCGGCTCGGGCGTCTACTCCTCGATCTGGCTGAACGCCAACCCGGCCGCGCGCGCGGACCAGCTCGACTGGGAGCCGATCAACGCCATCGCCCGCCGCCTGGTGGGGGAGCAGGGTGTCGGGGACCGCTTCACCACGCTCAACGGCGACTTCCACAACACCGACTTCGGCATCGAGCAGTACGACATCGCGGTGTACTCCCACATCGCCCACCAGGAGAGCGCGGAGAGCAACATCGAGGTCTTCACCCGGCTCCGCAAGGCCCTCAAGCCCGGCGGTGCCCTGGTGGTCGCCGACTACATCGTCGAGGACGACCGCAGCGCCCCCGCCTTCCCGCTGCTGTTCGCCCTGGAGATGCTGCTCAAGAGCAAGATCGGCGGCACCTGGCGTCATTCCGACTACCGCGACTGGCTCCTCAAGGCGGGCTTCGAGGACGTCACGTTCCACAACGCGCCGCCCGCCACGATGGTCATCGCCCGCTGAACAGTCGCTGAACAGCGATTCAGTCCGCTGTCATCGCTGATTCCAGCAGATCCTCCACCCGCTCATCGACGAGGTCTCCCGGCTGCTGGGAGTGCCGTCGCCGTATCGCTGGGGGAAGTCCGCCAGGGCTTCCCCCAGCGGGGTTCAGCGGCATCGGCTCCGCAGCCGTCGGCGGCCTCGACAAGACCCGCTGCGGCTGGGTCGAGCGACGGCAGGCCGTCGTGCACTACCGCCGCAACGAGACGAAGTACAGCGCGGTGAACGCGGCCCTGCTCGCGGTCGCCGCATTCGTGGCCAGGGGCCGCTTCGGTCCGCACTCCTTCTGACGCGAGCCCGGTCGACGCCACAGGCCCCTAGCCAAGGCGCCTGCGGCGCGTGTCCCCGCATCCCGCACGGAGCCGGCGACCGCCCGAACGTTCATCGCTCATCACTAAGGAGACAGCCCAGATGAAAGGCTCAGTGGCCTACCGCTCGATACAGAAGCGCGGGCTTCACATCGGCCTGCTGCCGGAGATGGCCGCCGCGGTCAACCCGTCGACGCCGATCACCCTGGACCACGACCTGGACGTCCTTCCCGAGGCCGGACGGCACCTGACGGTGGCGCAGTACGCCGAGTACGTCGACGACCTGGCGGCCCGCCTGTGGGCGGCCGGAGTCCGGCCCGACGAGCGCGTCGTCCTGTTCAAGACCGCCAACGCCGATCACTGGATGCTCGCCGCCGCAGTCTCCCGCATCGGCGGCGTCGTGGTGAACCTGTCGCCCGCCCTGGACGCCGAGACCGTCGCCGTCCTGCTGGAGCGCCTCGACCAGCCGACCCTGCTCACCGACGGCACCAAGCTCGACCTCCTCGCCGACGTGCCGCTGGCCGGCCTCACCCGACGGGTGATCACCTCGGCCGACCACCGGCCGGGCTCCGTCTCGCTCACCGAGCTGGCTGGTTCGCCCCGCGTCAAGCCGGTCGTGCGGCCCATCGACGAGGCCGCCGTCATCACCCACACCTCCGGCACTACCGGCATCCCCAAGCTCGTCGTGCACACCGCCCGCACCCAGGGCATCCGGCTCCTCCCGCAGTGGCGGCTGCTGTCGCTGATGCGCAAGAAGGAGACCGTCGCCATCAACGTGCCGTTCGTGCACTCGCGGATGGTCGCGGCGATGTCCCTGGCGCTGCTGAAGGAGTACCCGGTCCTGCTGATGCGCGAGACGGGCCCCGCCGAGGTCGCCGAGCAGTTCATCAAGCACCGGCCGGCCTTCATCGAGGCGCTGCCCAACTCCTTCATGGAATGGGAGGAGCTGGCCGACGACCCGCGCTCCCCGTTCGGGTCGGTGAAGGTCTTCAGCAGCACCTTCGACGCCATCCACCCCGGCACGATGAGCAGGCTGCTCAAGGCGTCCGACCGCCGAGGCGCCCTGTTCTTCCAGATCTACGGGCAGAGCGAGGTCGGCCCCGCCGTCGGCCGCGCCTACTTCCGCAACTCCGCCCACAAGGCCAACGGCCGCTGCGTCGGCTGGGCCATGCCCAACGGCGCCGCGCGCATCCGCGTCGTGAGCCGGGACGGACACACCCCGTCCGAGACGAACCCCGGCTACATCGAGGTCGCCTGGGACGGCATCGCCAAGACCTACCTGGGCGAGCAGGACCGCTACGACACCAACCGCAGCGGCGAATGGTGGCGCACCGGGGACGTCGGCTACCGCACCAGGTTCGGCTGCCTGCACATGCTCGACCGCGAGGTCGACATGATCCCCGGGGTGCGCAGCTCCCTGGAGATCGAGGACGTCGTACTGAGCAAGCTGAGCGAGCTGACCGAACTCGTCGTCGTGCCGGGCCCGAACTCCGAGGCGCTCCCGGTCATCTGCACCGTCGACGACAAGCCGCTGGACCGCAACCGCTGGCGCGCCGCCGTCGTCGAGTTCCCCCAGCTCACCGAGCCCGTCCAGATCCCGCAGGCCGAGCTGCCCAGAACCGCCACGCTCAAGGTGCAGCGCCTCGCGCTGGCCCGACGGTTCGAAGAGCAGCTGCGGGAACCGGTGTGAACAGTGACCGGACCCGCCGAGATCCGGCCTGACGTCATTGCCGCCCAGGCAGCCCTGAGCGTCCGGCAGCCCTGAGCGTCCGGCAGCCCTGAGCGTCCGGCAGCCCTGAGGTCAGGCAGCCCTGAGCTCAAGGCAGTCCTGAGCGCGACGAAGACCGCCTGACAGACCGGTCCCGGGACCACTCCCGGAGCTTCCGCCGTGACCGTCGCCGGGCGGGCAGTGCCTTGAGACCGGCAAGGCACTGCCCGCCCGCCCGCCAACAGGAACTGCCGCTCACGCCACAGACCGAGGGCCGCCCGGGCCGTCAACCGCCGGCGCGTTGCACCGTACTCAAGTGCCCACCCATCACCGCCTTGGAGAATCATGTCCCGCCGCCTGTTCACCTCGGAGTCCGTGACCGAGGGGCACCCCGACAAGATCGCCGACCAGATCAGCGACGCCATCCTCGACGAGCTGCTGCGTCAGGACCCCACCTCGCGCGTCGCCGTCGAGACTCTGATCACCACCGGTCAGGTGCACATCGCCGGCGAGGTCACCACCAGCGCGTACGCCGACATCGCCAGCATCGTGCGGCAGAAGGTCCTGGAGATCGGCTACGACTCCTCGGCCAAGGGCTTCGACGGCGCCTCCTGCGGCGTCTCGGTGTCCATCGGCGCCCAGTCCCCCGACATCGCGCAGGGCGTCGACACGGCGTACGAGTCCCGGGTCGAGGGCGAGGACGACGAGCTCGACAAGCAGGGCGCCGGCGACCAGGGCCTGATGTTCGGCTACGCCTGCGACGAGACCCCCGCGCTCATGCCGCTGCCGATCGACCTGGCCCACCGCCTCTCGCGCCGCCTGACCGAGATCCGCAAGGACGGCACCGCCCCCTACCTGCGCCCCGACGGCAAGACCCAGGTCACCATCGAGTACCTGGGCAGCCGCCCGGTCCGCCTGGACACCGTCGTGGTCTCCTCGCAGCACGCCAGCGACATCGACCTCGACTCGCTGCTCGCCGCCGACATCCGCGAGCACGTCGTCGAGTACGTCCTCGCCCAGCTCGCCGACGAGGGCATCAAGCTGGAGGCCGACGACTACCGTCTGCTGGTCAACCCGACCGGCCGCTTCGAGATCGGCGGCCCGATGGGCGACGCCGGCCTGACCGGCCGCAAGATCATCATCGACACCTACGGCGGCATGGCCCGCCACGGCGGCGGCGCCTTCTCCGGCAAGGACCCGTCCAAGGTCGACCGCTCCGCCGCCTACGCCATGCGCTGGGTCGCCAAGAACATCGTCGCCGCGGGCCTCGCCTCGCGCTGCGAGGTCCAGGTCGCCTACGCGATCGGCAAGGCCGAGCCCGTCGGCCTGTTCGTCGAGACCTTCGGCACCAACACCGTCGCCGTCTCGAAGATCGAGGAGGCCATCGGCGAGGTCTTCGACCTGCGCCCGGCCGCGATCATCCGCGACCTCGACCTGCTGCGCCCGATCTACTCCCAGACCGCCGCCTACGGCCACTTCGGCCGCGAGCTGCCCGACTTCACCTGGGAGCGCACCGACCGCGCCGACGCCCTGCGCAAGGCGGCGGGCGAGGGCTGACGAGCGCCGCCGGGGCGACACCCCGGCGGCTCGAACCGGCGGGGAGCGGCCACCCGTCCCCCGTGCCGCCGCTCCCCACGGACCGCCCGCCCCTGGGGCCTGCCTGACACATTCCCGCCTGCCGCGCGTGGTCTCACACGCACTCCCCCCTTGGAGGGGGCACCCCCAGCCGCGTTGCCGAACCGTTCCTGTCAGGCAGGCCCCAGTCGTCATGCCCGACCCCGGCAGAACGTTCCGCCTGAGGTTCAAGGAGCACTTCCTGTGCGTATCGTCGTGACCGGCTCGATAGCCACCGACCATCTGATGGTGTTCCCCGGACGCTTCTCCGAGCAGCTGATCAAGGAACAGCTGGAGCGGGTCTCCCTGTCGTTCCTCGCTGACCGGCTTGAAGTGCACCGAGGCGGGGTCGCCGCCAATATCTCCTTCGGCCTCGGCATGCTGGGCCTCGACCCGGTCCTGGCCGGCGCGGCGGGCCGGGACTTCTCCGAGTACGACGCCTGGCTGCGGGCACACGGCGTCGACACGTCCGTGGTGCGGGTCAGCGAGACCCTGCACACCGCGCGCTTCGTGTGCACCACCGACCAGGACCAGAACCAGATCGCCACCTTCTACGCCGGAGCCATGGCCGAAGCCCCCCGCATCGACCTGGCCGAGATCACCGAGCGCGTCGGCGGCGCCTCGCTCGTCCTGGTCGGCGCCGACGACCCCGCCGCCATGCTGCGGCACACCGAAACGGCCCACCGCCTCGGCATCCCCGTCGCCGCCGACCCCTCCCAGCAGCTCGCCCGCCTCGACCGCGAGCAGGCCCGCCGGCTCGTCGACGGCGCCCGCTGGCTGTTCACCAACGAGTACGAGGCCGCCCTCCTCCAGGAGCGCACCGGCTGGGGCGAGCAGGACCTCCTCGACCGCGTAGGCACCTGGATCACCACGCTCGGCCCCGGCGGCGTGGCGCTGGCCCGCTCCGGCGAGGACCGACTGCACGTGCCGGCCGTACCCACCGACAAGGTCGCCGACCCCACGGGCGCGGGCGACGCGTTCCGCGCGGGCTTCCTGGCCGGCCTCGCCTGGCAGCTGACCGACGAGCAGGCCGCCCAGCTCGGCTGCGTCCTGGCCACCACCGTCCTCGAATCGGTCGGCACCCAGGAGTACAAGCTGCTCGCCTCCGACCTTCTCGCCCGCCTCGACACCACGTACGGCCACCAGGTGGCCCGTACCGTCGCACCGCATCTCGAGGGTGTGTCATGAGCGCCGCACCGCGCGAGCGGGTCGCCGCGCTGCGGGAGGCCCTCGCCACCCGCGTGGTCGTCGCCGACGGCGCCATGGGCACGATGCTCCAGGAGCAGGACCCCACCCTGGAGGACTTCCAGCAGCTCGAAGGCTGCAACGAGGTCCTCAACGTCACCCGCCCCGACATCGTGCGCTCCGTCCACGAGGCGTACTTCGACGCCGGCGTGGACATGGTCGAGACCAACACCTTCGGCGCCAACGCCACGGCGATGGCCGAGTACGAGATCACCGAACGCGTCATCGAGCTGTCGGAGTCCGGCGCCCGCATCGCCCGCGAGGTGGCCGACGAGTTCACCGCCCGCACCGGACAGCAGCGCTGGGTGCTCGGCTCCATGGGCCCGGGCACCAAGCTGCCCACCCTCGGCCACATCTCCTACGCCGTCATCCGCGACGGCTACCAGCAGAACGCCGAAGGCCTGATCGCCGGCGGCGCGGACGCCCTGATCGTGGAGACCTCCCAGGACCTGCTGCAGACCAAGGCGGCCGTGATCGGCGCCCGCAGAGCCCTGGAGGCGACCGGCAGCGACCTGCCGCTGCTGGTGTCGCTGGCCTTCGAGACCACCGGCGTGATGCTGGTCGGCTCCGAGATCGGCGCCGCGCTGACCGCGCTGGAGCCGCTCGGCATCGACATGATCGGCCTGAACTGCTCCACGGGCCCGGCCGAGATGAACGAGCACCTGCGCTACCTCGCCCGCCACTCGCGCATTCCGCTGCTGTGCATGCCCAACGCGGGCCTGCCCGTCCTCACCAAGGACGGCGCGCACTTCCCGCTGGGCCCCGAAGGCCTGGCCGACGCGCAGCAGGACTTCGTCCGCGACTACGGCCTGTCCCTGATCGGCGGCTGCTGCGGCACCACCCCCGACCATCTGCGGGCGGTCGTGGAGCGGGTGCGCGACCTGACCCCGGCCGAGCGCACGCCGCAGCCGGAGCCGGGCGCCGCGTCGCTGTACCAGACGGTCCCGTTCCGTCAGGACACCTCGTACCTGGCCATCGGCGAGCGTACGAACGCCAACGGGTCGAAGAAGTTCCGAGAGGCCATGCTGGAGGGCAGGTGGGACGACTGTGTGGAGATGGCGCGGGATCAGATCCGCGAGGGCGCGCACATGCTGGACCTGTGCGTCGACTATGTCGGGCGGGACGGCGTCGCCGACATGGCGGAGCTGGCCGGCCGATTCGCCACTGCCTCCACGCTGCCCATAGTCCTGGACTCCACTGAGGTCGAGGTGATCCGGGCCGGCCTGGAGAAACTCGGCGGCCGCGCGGTGATCAACTCGGTGAACTACGAGGACGGCGACGGCCCCGAGTCCCGCTTCGCCAAGGTCACCCGCCTGGCGCAGGAGCACGGGGCGGCGCTGATCGCCCTGACCATCGACGAGGAGGGCCAGGCCCGCACCGTCGAGAAGAAGGTCGAGATCGCCGAGCGGCTCATCGACGACCTCACCGGCAACTACGGCATCCGCGAGGAGGACATCCTCGTCGACTGCCTGACCTTCACGATCTGCACCGGTCAGGAAGAGTCCCGCAAGGACGGCATCGCCACCATCGAGGCGATCCGCGAACTCAAGCGCCGCCACCCGGACGTGCAGACCACGCTGGGCCTGTCGAACATCTCGTTCGGCCTCAACCCGGCCGCCCGCCTGGTGCTGAACTCCGTCTTCCTCGACGAATGCGTCAGGGCGGGCCTGGACTCGGCGATCGTGCACGCCTCCAAGATCCTGCCGATCGCGCGGCTGGAGGAGGAACAGGTCCAGGTCGCCCTCGACCTGATCCACGACCGCCGCAGCGAGGGCTACGACCCGCTGCAAAAGCTCATGGCCCTGTTCGAGGGCGCCACCACCAAGTCCCTCAAGGCGGGCCGCGCCGAGGAACTGGCCGCCCTGCCCCTGGACGAGCGGCTCCAGCGGCGCATCATCGACGGCGAGAAGAACGGCCTGGAGGCCGACCTCGACGAGGCCCTGCGGGACACCCCCGCCCTCGACATCGTCAACAACACCCTGCTCGAGGGCATGAAGGTCGTCGGTGAACTGTTCGGCTCCGGCCAGATGCAGCTGCCGTTCGTGCTCCAGTCCGCCGAGGTCATGAAGACCGCGGTCGCCCACCTGGAGCCCCACATGGAGAAGTCCGACGCGGAGGGCAAGGGCACCATCGTGCTCGCCACCGTCCGCGGCGACGTCCACGACATCGGCAAGAACCTCGTCGACATCATCCTGTCCAACAACGGCTACAACGTCGTCAACATCGGCATCAAGCAGCCGGTCTCCGCGATCCTTGAGGCGGCCGAACAGCACAAGGCCGACGTCATCGGCATGTCGGGTCTCCTGGTGAAATCCACCGTGATCATGAAGGAGAACCTGGAGGAGCTCAACGCCCGCGGCCTCGCCACCCGGTACCCGGTGATCCTCGGCGGCGCCGCCCTCACCCGCGCCTACGTCGAGCAGGACCTGCACGAGATCTACGAGGGCGAGGTCCGCTACGCCCGCGACGCCTTCGAGGGCCTGCGCCTGATGGACGCCCTCATCGGCGTCAAGCGCGGAGTGCCCGGAGCCAAGCTGCCCGAGCTCAAGCAGCGCCGCGTCAAGAAGACCGCCGGCCTCCTCGTCGAGGAGCGCCCCGCCGAGGGCCACACCCGCTCGGACGTGGCCACCGACAACCAGGTGCCCACACCGCCCTTCTGGGGCACCCGCGTGATCAAGGGCATCCCGCTCAAGGAGTACGCCTCCTGGCTCGACGAAGGCGCCCTGTTCAAGGGCCAGTGGGGCCTGAAGCAGACCCGCAAGGGCGACGGACCGACCTACGAGGAACTCGTCGAGACCGAGGGCAGGCCCCGGCTGCGCGGCTGGCTGGACCGCCTGCAGACCGACAACCTCCTGGAAGCGGCCGTCGTCCACGGCTACTTCCCCTGCGTGTCCAAGGGCGACGACCTGATCATCCTGGACGAGCGGGGCAGCGAACGCACCCGCTTCACCTTCCCGCGCCAGAGCCGCGGCCGGCACCTGTGCCTGGCCGACTTCTTCCGCCCGGAGGAGTCCGGCGCAGTGGACGTGGTCGGCCTCCAGGTCGTCACCGTCGGCTCACGCATCGGCGAGGTCACCGCCGAGCTGTTCGAGGCCAACTCCTACCGCGACTACCTCGAACTGCACGGCCTGTCCGTGCAGCTCGCCGAGGCACTCGCCGAGTACTGGCACGCCCGCGTCCGCGGCGAACTCGGCATCTCCAGCGACGACCCCAACAACCTCGACGGCATGCTCCGCACCGAGTACCAGGGCTGCCGCTACTCACTCGGCTACCCCGCCTGCCCCGACCTGGAGGACCGCGCCAAGATCGCCGACCTCCTCCGGCCCGAGCGCATCGGCGTCCACCTCTCCGAGGAGTTCCAGCTGCACCCCGAGCAGTCCACCGACGCCATCGTCGTCCACCACCCCGAGGCCAACTACTTCAACGCCGGAGGCCGGTCATGACGACGTTCTCCTTCGAGTTCTTCCCGCCGAAGACGGCCAAGGGAGAGCGCACCCTGTGGGAGGCAATCCGCCGCATCGAACCGCTCAGGCCGGACTTCGTGTCCGTCACCTACGGCGCGGGCGGATCGTCCAGGGAACACACCGTGGAGGTCACCCGGCGCATCGCCGCCCAGACCACCCTGCGCCCCGTCGCCCACCTCACCGCGGTCGGCCACTCGGTCGCCGAGCTGCGCCAGATCATCGGCCACTACGCGGACGCCGGCATCCGCGACGTCCTGGTGCTGCGCGGCGACCCGCCGGGCGACCCCAAGGGCCCCTGGACAGCACACCCCCAGGGCTTCCGGAACGCCTACGAACTCGTCGAACTGGTCCGCTCACTGGGCGACTTCAGGATCGGCGTGGCCGCCTTCCCGGAACGCCACCCCCGCTCACCCGACTGGGACACCGACATCCGGCACTTCATCGCCAAGTGCCGCGCGGGCGCCGACTACGCCATCACGCAGATGTTCTTCCGCGTGGAGGACTACCTGCGGCTGCGCGACCGGGTCGCGGCCGCCGGCTGCGACATCCCGATCATCCCCGAGATCATGCCCGCCACCGATCACAAGCAGATCGCCCGCTTCGCCGAACTGTCCGACGCCGCGTTCCCGGCCGCCCTCGCGGACCGCCTCTACGCGGCCCGCGACAACGCCCTCGACGGGTACCGCGTCGGCGTCGAGTACGCCACCGAGATGGCCGAGCACCTCCTCGCCGAAGGCGCGCCCGGCCTGCACTACATCACGCTCAACAGGTCCACGGCGGCCCTGGACATCCACCGCAACGTACTGGCCTCTCCGAGTGCAAGGATCCTCAATGCCTGCTGAGTTCACCGATTTCAAGGTCGCCGACCTGTCCCTGGCCGAGTTCGGCCGCAAGGAGATCACCCTCGCCGAGCACGAGATGCCGGGCCTGATGGCGATCCGCGAGGAGTACGCCGAGACGCAGCCGCTGGCCGGCGCCCGCATCACCGGTTCCCTGCACATGACCGTGCAGACCGCCGTCCTCATCGAGACCCTGGTCGCGCTGGGCGCCGAGGTCCGCTGGGTGTCCTGCAACATCTTCTCCACCCAGGACCACGCCGCCGCCGCGATCGCCGCCGCCGGCATCCCGGTCTTCGCCTGGAAGGGCGAGACCCTGGAGGAGTACTGGTGGTGCACCGAGCAGGCGCTGACCTGGCCCGGCCACGACGGCCCCAACATGATCCTGGACGACGGCGGTGACGCCACCCTCCTGGTCCACAAGGGCGTCGAGTACCAGAAGACCGGCGAGCTGCCCGCCGCCGAGAACGAGGAACTGGCCGTCGTACGGGCCCTGCTGGAGAACAGCCCCCTCGACTGGACCCAGCTGGCGTCGGAGATCCGTGGTGTGACGGAGGAGACCACGACGGGTGTGCACCGTCTGTACGAGATGCAGCGGGACGGGGTTCTGCT
>NZ_JBEXPR010000046.1:0-41698 GCF_040612135.1 Streptomyces sp. NPDC006458
TACAAGACCGCGTAACCCCCAGAACCGGGCCCGGCGGCCCCCCAACCCCCCACAAGGGGCCGCCGGACCCCCACACCCCACACCAACACCCCCAGGCGCCCCGCACGCCCGGGGGCCCGGACCACCCACACCAGTAGAGATGAGCCGAGGATGACGCAGCGCAACAGCCAGCCTGAGATACCCACCACCTGCCCCGGATGGGGCGAGGAGTGCGGCAACGAGACGGAGAGGGGAGCCGACCTCTGCCCTGACTGCCTCATGGCACGGCTGGACGCGCAATCCCCCCGGCTCCCCCTGTAGCCCTCGCCGAAACGGCAGTAAGCCTCAGACCAGGGCCGGGCGGCCCCGCCCTCCAAGGGCAGCCCGCGCCCGCCACAGGCCCGGCCCCGGCCCCCTCACCCCCCGGGGCCGGGCCGCCCCGGGGGGCGGCATCCATCCGACCGCACATCTCCGCGCCACACTCACAAGCTAGGAAAGTGGGAGCAATGATGAACCACAGGACCGGCCGCCGGACTGGAATCTTCCTGGGTGTCCTGCTGGGTGTCTCCGCGATCGTCCTTACCGTGTTCAGCTTCAAGATCTCCATGGATGCTTCGCACGCGCTCTCGAACCCCGCCGCCGAAGCTCAGACCGTGTCCCAGTGCCGGTAACGGCTCACGCTGTTGCGCCCCGAAAGGACCCTTGATGACCGACAGCAAGATCACGGAGTTGCTTGCCCGCGCAGCGAGTGGCGACCCTGAGGCCGCCGCCGCGTTCGTGCGAGCGCGGGCACTGCGACTCCACGCGGCGGAACGCGTCAGCGCCAGCGGCCGGGCGGCCGCACGGCGGATGCTCCGGACCGCCTCCTAATCTCGCGCGCCGCGCCCCCCTTCCGGCGCCCCCTCCCCCGCCTCCCTTGTTCGCGCCCCGCTCAGCGTTCGCTGGGCGGGGCCGCTTGCGTTCCGCAGCCCTCGTCGCGACCTGCTCAACTTCCCGCCCCTCTCGATCCTGTCTCGGCTCTGCCTCGTGCTGACGGTGCGCCTGGTTTTCCCGCTTCCGTTCTCCCTGTCTGGATCTGTGCTTCGTGGTCTGTCTGTGTCTCGTCTTCGTTGTGTGCTTCGGCTGCTCCTCTGTCTCTTCGGCTCTTGTGCTCTTCGGCCTCTTCGTATTGCTCGCCGTTGTCGGTCCGCCTGTTCTCTCTGTTCGCTGCTCCTCTCTCCCTCGCTCCTCCCGTCCTGCTGCTCTCCCCTTCCGTCTCCTTTCCTCCTCGCTCCCCGCCGGCTTCCTCGTTCCTGTCGTTCGCCTGTGGCTCTTCGCTGATGTCCTCAGTGCCCTTGGGGGTCTCGTAGAGAAGTAGTCGGCGCACTCCCACCCCCTTGACCGTCGCCCTGAAGTGCAGGTTTCCATGTCGAGGGCGCAGCCTGGGGGCAAGCTGTAGGGCAAGTTGAAAGGCAAGCTGTAGAGCAAGTTGTAGGGCATGTTGTGGGGCAAGTTGTAGGGCAAGCTGGCTTCTGGCGGTGGTCTGCGTGGCCAAGTCCCGTCTTTCGCGGGGGGTGATTTCTCTCCCCTCCGGCAATCACGGAGGGGAGAGAAATCACCCCCTCCGCGCGAAAGACGGGATCTCTGGGGAGGGGAGGAGAAATCTCCCTCCTTCCAGGTCAGGGGGGAGATCTCTCAGTTGCCGCACTGGGGGGGAGACTTCTCTCCCCCTCGGGTCAGGGGGGAGATTTCTCAGTTGCTGCACTGGGGGGGGAGACTTCTCTCCCCCTCGGGTCGGGGGAGAGAAATCACAGTCCAACGGGGCGGCCCTGGGACGGCCGGCGCTTGCGCAGGTGGGGCGTGCCGCTCGGCGCCGGCTGTTCTGGCTGCCTGGGACGCGGCGGGGTCATGATCCCTGCGACGCCACGGTGGCCGTGCTGGGTTCGCCGTCGGAGATGCGCCCGTCGAGGCAGAGTTCGCGGTAGCCGGGCGTGTAGGTGAAGCCGTGTCCGCCGCAGGTGGCGCAGCCCGGGGCGTGGGCGGTGGGGGCGCCGAAGCAGAGAATCGGCTCCTGGTGGACGGCGGTGTAGGTGTCGTCGCCGTGGTGCTCCCAGGTGAGCACGGTGAGGACTTCGCCTGTGCCGTCGCAGCGCCCTGCGCAGTCGTGGGGGTGCGGGTCCTCGTCTTCGTTCTGGTCGTCGAAGTCGCGGAAGGCGTCCAGGAGGTAGGCGCGGGCGCGCAGATCGTTCAAGGCTGGCCGGCGGTCGAAGGCCCGCAGGGCGTGGCCGGCGGTGGCCGCGGCCACCGCTGCGGCGCTGTCGGCCGGTGCCGCGGTGGCGGCCCAGTCGAGTAGGAGTCCGCGGGTCATGAGGTGTCGCCGTTGTTCGCTGGCCACGTCGACGGCGGGGAAGCGGGAAGCGAGGCCGAGGTTGGACCAGGCGTAGGTGTCGAGCATTTGGCGAACCAGACGGGGGGCGGGTCGGAGGAAGGGGCGCTTGGGTGGCAGAGAGTCGTCAGTGGCCTGGGGGGCTCGGCATGCGTCGCCGTGGGTGTGCTGGTGGAGTCGGGCGTACTGGGCTCGCAGGTGGTCGAGACCGTTGCGGGGGTGGTCGTCGAGGGCCAGGCCGTCGACCTCGCGGAGGAGGGCGCCGTGGTCGCGGGCGGCTTCGTAGAGGTCGGGGTCTCGCGTGCGCAGGGCGAGGATGTCGACGAGTGCGCCGGCGTGCAGGAGGTTGAAGCGGCGCAGGGCGGGGACGGCGTCGCTGTCGGGGTCGTATTCCAGAGCGTCGGTGAGGCGATAGTGGGCCCAACGCGCTTCGAGGATGAGCCGGGTGATGGACGGGCGTTCGTCCCGGTACGCCTTTACGGTGTGTTCGGGGTGCTGGCCGTCGGGCACGAGGGTTCCCTTCAGGTGACTGGTGGCGGGTTAGCGGGGCCTGGTCGGCCCGGGCTTCATCGGGTCGTTGCAGGCGAGGTGACGATTGCGTCGGCTAGGCGGTGAAGGCTGACGCCCTGCGGAGCCGCAGCCTTGAAGACGCGGTGCGCCGCTCCGGCGGGGGCGTGGGGCAGTGCAAAGACGCGGCCGCGGTCGAGGACGGCGAGGAGGCGTGCGGCGTGAAGTTCGCATCCATCGGCGCCAGCGTTGTCCGCGTCGAGCACGGTCACGGCGACGGGGCCGGCGCAGGTGGTGTGATCCGTCGGGAGTGTGGCGGGGCAGCGGGCCATCGGTCCTCATCTGGTGGGCTGGGTGAAGTGGCTGTAGGGGGCTCCGGGCTGGTGGGGCGGAGCCTGGGCTGCGGCTAGCACCGTTCTTCGTCGAGGAGGTGTGCGTGGCCCCAGGGGTTCGGTTCCGGGATCGGGCGTCGTGTCAATGTCGCGGAGGCGCTCGCGGCAGCGTTCTTGTGCGTAGCCGCGGCGGTGCAGGGGGTTTGGGCCAGGTCGAGGCTGTGGCGCACCGGGGGCAGTGCGGTTTCCGGGTCAGGCGCCGGCTGAGGGCGAGCGTGAGCAGGGTGCCGGCGGCTCCGAGGATGGTTCCGAGAACGAAGGGGTGCGTCTGGTGTCTCCTACTGGATGATGCGGGGCCACCGGGTGGTGGCCCCGCATCGGCGGTCGTCGGGGGGCGGGGGTGCTGGGGTGGGTAACTGGTCGCGTGGCAACGGATCGCCAGGGAAGAGGGACAGGTGTGCCTCGCTGGGGCTTTGTGGCGTCGGTTTTCGTGCCGTTTCGATCACCACCAGTGCCGGAACAGGTAGTCACCGCGCGGGAGTTCGCCGCGTCGGATGAGGTCGGCGAGGATCAGGTTCAGCGACGGGGAGAAGGCGCGATCGGCGAAGAATCGGCTCTCGAACACGGCGTTCTCAAGGTCTTGCGTTTCGGGCGGGTTCGCCTCGACGGTGGCTGGTGTGTTCTCGTCGGCGACGCGGATGCTCAGCCAGTAGTCCAGCTCGGTCATGCCGGTCTTGTAAACGACCTCACCGATACTGGAGTCCCAGCCCAAGTACACCCTCGCGTCATCGAGCTGTTCGAGTGCCTCCTCGTAGTCCCCGTCGGAGGTGAGTTCGTACAGCTTCACGCTGTCATTGGGGATGTGTTCGTCGTCCCGCTGGCAGCCGCGCAGCGAGTTGTACGGCTTGCCGTAGACGCGCTCGGCGATGGCTTCGATCGAGATGTGGCCGTTCTCGGCTGTCGCATGATCAGCGTGTGGCTCCAGCATGTAGATGCTGAAGGGCGTGTACTCGGGTGCACCGGGCATGACGGATCCTCCTGATAGGGGTCGAGGTCTCCGGGGTCGGTCAGATGTGGTCGTGGAGATCGGTGTCGTTGTAGGTGGTCTCGGAGACCGTGATCCAGCCGGTTCGGTCGCCGTCGCGGAGCTGGAGCTCCCACTTGCCCGGTTGCCAGTGCTGGCCGGTCTGCTTCCGGCCGACGTGGTGGCGCTGGCACTGCTTGGTGGGCTGGCTGCTGCCGTCTGTGGTCGAGCCGGAGGAGCCGGGCTGGGTGGTGCCGGAGGTGCCTCCGTTCGTGAGCGACTTGCCGGGCGGGGTGCCGCCGGACGAACCGCCGGAGCCGTCGGGGGTGGTGTCGTTCTTCTTGCCGGTGCTGCCCGACGAGCTCGTCTTGCCGCCGCTGGACTTGCTGCCGCTGGAGCCGCCGCTGCGGCCCGCGAAGGCAGTGGTGGTGAACGAGCTGGTGCGGATGGTCGAGCAGTCCTGGCGGTACACGTCCTCGTAGTCGGGGATCCAGCGACCGGCGTAGCCGCGCTTGTCGATGACTTCGCCGTGCTCAACGGGCTTGTTGGCGCAGCCGGTGAGGGCGAGGAGCGCGGCGGCCGTTACGGCGGTGCCGAGCGTCATGGTGCGGGACGTGGTCACGGTGGACTCCAGGAAGGGTGTGTGGGTGCGCTCGTCTGTTACAGGTGTTGTGCGCGAGCGGCGTGTGACACAGAGGCGGAACTTTCTCCGCGAAGATCACAGTACACATTGAATTCTCAATACGCAACACGCAGTTGAGGTGTCGATCCGTCTCATCGTCGTGAGGCGTTGGGCAGCCCCGGCGTTGGGCGCGTCAGAGCGCTGAGTGAGCGCTTGCGCGTCAGCTAAAGGACTGGATGATCCAGGCGAGCAGGCAGACGACGGCGATGACCGCCCACATGCGCAGGGCGGCCGGATCCTTAGCGATCGGCTTGGCGTTGGACTCGAACACCTCGGCCGTCGGCATCATGCCGGGGTGGACGGTGTCCCGGTGCTCATCCCGCTTGGCGGCGGCCTGCCCCTTCGGCAGCCACTCGGTCGTGATCCCGCACGGGCCGCACTCGTACCGCCATGCCACTGCGGGCTCCTCTTCCGCCGGTCCTGTCGGATGTGGTTCGACGGTACCGGGGTGCCGCGCACTACGGGATGGGAACAAGCCGGTAGGGAACGGTAGATGGGGGCGGTAGATGCTTCTAGCGTTGGGATAGATGCGCAGGTCAGACGGTCGTAGATGTCACCGATAGATGGCTGGTGGCGCCTCCGTGGGGGAGGGGAGTGATGGCCGGCAGAGAGAGGTTTCGGGCGCCCGGGAGCTCCCTCTGGCCGGCGGCCGGAGGGAGCTCCCGGGCGGATGGTTCAGGCGCTGTCCGCAGGGGCCTCGAGGAAGGCGACTTCGGGGGGTGGAGCGGGGGGCTCGGCAGGGGGTGCGGCGGGGGCGTTCGGGGTGAGGTCGGGGACCAGCTGGGCTGGGATCCGTAGGGCCCGGCCGAGGGCCTGCTCGAGGTCGGCGATGTGCACCCCGAAGTAGTTCCTCCCCTGGATGCCCATCTGGGTTCGGAAGGGGATGTCGAGGGCTCTGCACTTCTGTCTGATCATGGGTTCCGTCCAGTCGGCCAGCATCCTCTCCCGGTGGATCCGTTCGAGGAGGGTGTCGGTGTGGACGCCCTTGCGGCCCTGGCGGACGGCGAAGGCGACGCTGTGCTCGACGAACTCTGCGAAGGCGGCGTCGGCTTCGGCCGATGTGGCTTGGGCCTGCGTCGTTTCGGGGTCCCACTCCCCCGCCTTTTCATGATCGTTTAGGGTGTCGGTCCCCTGAGGCGCTTCCTCCTCGGCAGTGGTGTGCGCGTCTTCCAGGTCCTTCACCGTGCGGCCGGCCGACAGTCCGGTACGGACGGCCACGGTCGTGACGACGACGAGTCCGGCGGCGCCGTAGACGTACAAGAGCCCTGGGTGCTTCTCCGCGAAGTAGAGGGCGATGTAGCCGGCGAGACCGAGTGCACTGAGTCGGACGAGGAAGCCCCCGCTCTCCTGGTCGCCGTCGCGCAGCCAGGCTCCCACGTAGCGCAGGGCGACCATGGTGGCGCTGACTACGACGGGCACCTCGCGCACGAACGGGATGTGCTCCAGCCTGATCTTCCGCCGTCCCTGCTTGGCGGGGTTCGTCTTGTCCGGCTTCCCGGTCATGCGCCCACCAGCGACAGCCCGGCGGTGGCGACGGCGATGACCGCCCGCCAGATGGAGCCTTGTGCTGCGGACATGGCGGCCGCGGTGAGCATCCCCCACAAGGCGCCGGTGAACGGCACGATGGGGGCGAAGGCGGACAGCACGAGCAGGATGATCACGACCGCAGTCATGCCGATGGATCCGAGGTCGGGGTTCGCAGCAATCTGGCGCGGGATGTCCTGGACGGCGGTGCCGAGGTCGTGAGGCCAGGAGCCGGCGCGCAGGAAGGCGAGCTCGGCGAAGAAGCCGATGGCCTGGGCCGGTCCTCGGGCCAGCTTCTTCTTTCCCTTGCCCCAGATCCCGTAGATGAGCGTGACGATCAGGATGACGCTGACGGCGGTGGCGGACATTGGGCCGAGGGCGCTAGTTCCGGCCCCGGCGGCGAGCAGGGTGGTCACGGGTGTCCTTAGAAGGTGGGGGCGGAGAACAGCAGGACGGCGATGCCGGCGGAGGCGACCGGAATGTGGGTGAGGAAGCGGACCGCGGCGCAGAACGAGGGCAGCCGGTACAGCCACTTCTCCACGAAGGCGGAGATGCCGCCGCCGACGACCGCGGCGATGAGGATCACGCCGCCGCCGACGATGAAAGGGGTGGAGGGCTCATTGCTGCTGGCCGCAGCGTCGTGCATGACGGCGAGCGTCCACTGGGGCAGGCCGGTGTTCCACTGGGCCGTGAACACGCCCCAGCTCCAGGCGCCGGCGGTTGCGGCGGCTCCGTTGTGGAGGATGAACCGCTGCAGCGGTGTGAGCGATGCCCACCAGGCGGTGAGGGAGCTGCGGTTGCGGCCCCGGCCTGCCGGTACCGACGGCTCCTGGCCGGTGCCGTAGTAGTGGTTGTGCACCTCGTAGGGGTCCGGATCCGGTGCCTGCGGATCGGCGGTCTTCTGTACGCGGAACCAGTCGGGCCCCTCGCCTTCCGAACCCGGGAGGTCTTCGTCCGTGTCCGCGGCCGCCGGGCCCCCGGCCTCCTCGGCCTGGTCGTCGTCCTTGCGCCGGCGCCAGGGGACACGAGGCGGCCCCGTGCTGTGCGCCGGCTCCCCTGCGGGCTCCGATTCGGCCGTGGCGTCCTGGTCTTCGGCGGGCATCGGCTCGTCGGCTGGGGTCTGCTGCTCGTCCGTGAGGTCGATGGTCTGACCGGGGACGGGCAGCCGTCCGCCGGGCGACATCGAGATCCGACGGGTGGAACCGGCGGGCTGCAGGTCCTGGTCGGGGCGGGCCGCGGCTGGCTCGGACTCGTCCTCGAAGGGCTGCTCGGCGTGGCCGAGTGGTCGGACACCGATGCGGGACAGGAGGCGGCGCAGCCGCGTCTCGTCGTCCGGCATGCCGTCGCCCGTCTCCGGGGTCTGGGGCGGTTCGTTCTCGGGGGTGTCGGTGTTTGCCTGGTTGGTCCGGCCGCGGGTGGAGGGCGTCGTGCTCACTGCTCGCTCCCCTCGTGGGAGGCGGGGCGCCGCACGAGGGCGAGGCTGGGCCGGCCGTGCTGTGGGACGCCGGCGGATCGGGCCGGCCGGGTGGAGGTCACCGGGCGGCGGGCCGGGGCGATGAGGGCGAGGGCCTCGGTGACGTGCTGGTCGAAGGTGGTGGACATGCGTGGTCCTCACGGTCGTGCTCGGGGGCAGCCCTGCGGGGGCGCCCTGCCGAGCGGGGCGTCAGGGTCGGCTGCCGGCGGCGGGGACGAGGAGGCCGCTGTCGTGCTTCTCGAAGTGGTCACCTGCGGTCGGGTCGAGGCGGAGGAGCTCTTCGAGCTGCTGGCCGGCCGGCGCCGGAGCGGGCTGGGGGTCTTGGGGGTGGGCGGCCGGCTGCGGCGACTCGTTGGCGAGGGCGAGGGCCTGGTCGAAGTGGTCGGGCTCTTCGCCGTCGGCGCCGTGCGCGACGGGATGGGCGGCCAGCGCCTTGGGCAGCCATTCGGCCTGGGTGTCCAGGAACTTCTTGGCCCGGCCGTTCCCGATGCCGAGGGCGGCAGAGATCTTGTTGATGCCCCAGGCGAACGTGCCGTCGTCCTTGCGTGGGACGGTCTCGACGAAGGCGGCCATGACTTCCTCGTCGGTCTTCGGCCCGGCAGCCGCGTCATCATCCTGCCCGCCGTCGACGTTCGGGTCCGGCGAGGCGGTGTCCTCGTCGCCGGTGTCCTCCCCTGGCTCGTCTCCCTCGCCCATCCCGGCCTTGACCTGCTGGTCTTCCTCATCGCCGGAGTGGGATGACGAGGCGGCATGGGGCTCGGCCGTCTGGGATGGGATGGTCGGGATGGTGCCGATCAGGGTGTTGAGGATGCCCTCGAACGCGACGGGATTACGCAGGTTCATCCCGGCGATGTCGGACTGGCGTACGCGCAGCTGCAGCCGGGCGACGACGCGCTTCAGGATGGCGGGGTCGGAGCATCCCGCTCGTTCGCTGGCATCCTGGGCACGGCCGTCGGCATGCATCTCGGCGAGGCGGTATGCCCAGCGGGTCATCCCGCCGGCCCGCTTGACGGCGTCCTGGGCCCGGCGCAGCCGGTACCAGCGGTAGGCAGCTCGGGAGATGCGGACCTCGGCGGTGGCCTCCTCCTGGGCCAGGTCCTGGCGGGCGGCGAGCAGCAGTGCGACGCGGAAGGCCTCGACGGGGTGGAGCAGGCGCACCAGCGCGATGCGGCGGTCGGGGCGTCCCCCCTTGGTGCGGGCGGCGCGGCGCTCTTCGAGCGAGCCGATCTCCCAGAGCACGGCCGCCAGGACCGGCCACACCGCGCGGACGGCGCCGCCGAGGAGGGAGTCGGCTTCGGACGCGGAGAAGACCGAGCTGATGCCGGCGAGGATCCAGAAGAGAGCGCCGGACAGACCCGATCCGTCGCCGTCGCGGGCACGGCGGCGGGCTCGGCGGCCGCAGACCATCGCCGCGACGTCGAGTGCGACGAAGGGCAGGAGGTCGAACGGGGCGTCCAGGCCCATCTGGTGGTGGCCGACCCGGCGCAGACCGGTGGCCGACAGGGCGGCCGCGGCTGCGGCGATGACGACGGTGAGGAGATCCTCGACCCGGCGCCCGCGCCGGTCGGCTGCCGCGGCGCGCTCGACGTCGGTGAGCGCGGCCATGGCCATGCGGCGTCGGCGCAGGGCGATCGCCGGGCCGAGGGTGAGGACGAGCGCCCCGAGGACGAACTGCCAGCTGCCGAGCAGTTCGGCGAGAGCCGCGCCGTGGGGGGCGAGGTCGGGTGTCACGGGGAGTCCCTCCGGGCGAGGTTGCTGGCCGCTTCGGCGGCCCGGGCGCGCAGCGGGTCGTCGCTGGGCGGGATGGGGTCCTGGGTGATCCAGTCCCTGTAGGCGTCGCGCTCGGCGGTGGCCTGGCGGAGCAGGACCAGGAGCAGCGCGGTGAGCGGGTTGACGGGCGGTACGTCGGCGCCGACCGGGACGAGGACGGGGAGTAAGAGGACGTCGTCGCGGCGGGCGAGCGCGCTGACCAGGGCGCGGTTTAGGGCGTGCGGGTCGCCGGCGGGGTTCATGCGGCCGCCGTCCAGCCCGCGGAGCGGCGGTGGGCGGCGACGAGCTCGTCGCGGTGACGTGCGGCCTTGCGGACGTTCTCGATGTTCTCCAGGCGCTTCTCGGGCTTCCCAGAAGTGCCGAGGTACTGGCCGGCGAGCCGCTGCACCTCGCGCGCCGCGGCGATGCGGGCCTGCTGCCTCTGGGCGGCACGCTGGTCCTCGGCAAGGGCCTGGTCGAGCCGGTCGCGCTCCATGACGAGCCGGCGCTTGAGCTTCTCGGGGGTCAGCCCGCCGCGGATGCCGACGGTGTCGCCCTCGCGGAGGGCGAGTTCGGCGCACGCGGCGCGCACCGGGCATACAGAGCAGTGGTCGCGTACGGTCTGGGCGCGGCGCCGGCGCCAGTCGGTGTCCGGCTCTCCGTCCTCCTGGTAGAAGTGGCCGATGTCCGGGTCGGCGGTGAGGCAGACCGAGTACTTCATCGACTGGCGCAGCTGCGGGGTGCGCAGCTCCTGCGCGACGTAGTGGCCGTCCTGCCGGTCGAGGAAGCCGCTGGCGACGAGGCTGTCGAGCGGATCGGTCGCGGCGACGAACTGGGCGATGCTGGCCTCGGCCGTCTCCGGGATGGGGCGGGAGGCCAGCGGGCAGGCTGCCATCATGGTGTTCACGCGTTCTCATCTCCTGTGACGCTCTGGTGGGTGGTGAGGCGCGTTCGCGGCCTCCGGGGGGACCAGCCCCGGGGGTCGCTTGCTTTTCCACGCGCCATCTGCCTTAACTGCCTTAATGCAGATGCGTCAGATGATGCATGCTGTTGGCGATCACGTCAAGGAAGAAGGTCCAGCGGATGAGCCGTGCGCTCTGGCGGGTGCGGCAAGATGTGCCCATGCCCATGACGTCCCATCACCCGCACGAGCAGGTCGCGGCCGCACTGCGCGCCGACATCCTGAGCGGCAAGCTGGCCCCGGGCGAGCAGCTCCCCGGTCAGCGCGAGTTGGGTGAGAAGCTCGGCGTCGCACCGAACACCGTGGCCCAGGCCCTACGACTCCTCGAGAAGGAGGGCCTGGTCGAGACGGCGCCGCGCCGCCGCAGTCGGGTACTGCAGCCGGCCTCCGCCATGCAGGTCCGACTGCACGAGGACGGGCTGCTCCGACCGACGGATCCCGGCGACAGCGGCCACGACGACATCAGGCGCGGGGATCCCGGCACTGATGCCGCAGCGGTCGAGGCTCTGGCCGTCGCGCCGGACGCCGCCCTGTCCGTCCGGCAGGCGGTACTGCTGCAGGCCGGCACTCCATGGGCACTGCAGACCCTCTTCACCCCGGCCGCGCTCACGGTGACCGCGGCCGAAGCCGCCACCGTCGCGCCGTTCACGGTTGGCCCGCTGCGGCGCGAGGACAGCCACGCCAGCAACTGGGACGCGAGGCCGGCCACCACCGAGGAGTGCTCGCTCCTCAAGTCCAAGGTCGGCACCACAGTGTTCGAAATTCGAAGAGCCGGTTTTACGGATGAGCGCCCAACTTCATACCTTTTGACGGTAGTACGGGCGGATCGCGTGACCATCCGTACAGGAAGCGCCAGTTAGAACACCTCCGAGTCAACTGCCCCTTTTGGCCGCACTTTTCGACGTCGAGTGGACAACCCGCCGAGTGCGTGTGCACGACGGGCGTCAGGGGATAGGGTGACTTCCGCTTGATCCAATACGCCTCACCTCGGGCCCCCGGCACACAGCGCCGAGCCCGGCGAACCGAGAAGGCGGTTCTCCCATGACCAGCACCGCACAGGCCCCGAGCGGATCCACCGCGGCGGGCGCGGAGCTGCCGTGGGCGCTGCCCGGCGCGTCCGGGCCCAGAAACGCGAAAGCCCCCTGGAAGGGGGAGTTGAGGATGTCGTAGGTCTTCCGGGCGGGCGCCTCTAGCAAAGGCTGCTCCTCGCCCCTCTCCGCCGGCTTCGGAGTTAGCAGCTCCTCTGCCGGCCGTCACCGCTCAGTCCTGGGTTAGCGGCCCAGCTTGAGCGAGGGCCAGACCGAATGGTCCGGCAATCACTGCCCTCCAGCAGCAATCCCCCCGAGGGGGTTTGTCGTTTCCCGGGGCGACCCGGGAGAACGGGGTCCATCTTGCAGTACACCCATGGCCTTTGTCAGCTCGGACGCCACCTAAGCACGCCGATCGCGGCTGTTTTTCGCCCGTCCGTGACTTCAGCGCCACGCTGCGTACCCGCTCTCGCGGTCGGCGCTCCGGCCGGGACCGGCCGCGCCGCAGCGCGGTCCGGTGGCCGGCCCTTGACCAGGTGCAGCCGGCACCCCTTGACCACCTCGCATCCGACTCATGCCGGACGGGACTTCGCGGCCCCGTCCGGGGGTCTGGTCAAGGGGGTCTGCCGCCGCCCCGGTCACCCCCTTGACCCGCAGGTCACAGGCTCGCCAGGGATTTTCTCGGCCGGACTGTCACACCGTCGGCTTTTTCGACACCCGTAGCAGCTGAAGGACCCGTTCCTTCAGCTTCCGCCCGAGTGCCCCTGGCCAGACCCCAGACCGCGCGTCCTTGCCGGACGCCGTCGAGACCCAGCGCACCCGAGTCGCCGCCCTGCGGCACCGGTGCGCCAGGAGAAGCGTGCCCCGCACAGCAGCAGTTCCCAGCAGCCCGCCGCCGGCGGGCGATCAGGCGCGCCCGCAGCGCCGCCAGCGGGTGAAGGTGCCCCTGCGCCTCGTCGCCAACCCGCACTACGCCGACGTCGCGGTGACCGTCTACGTGAAGGTCACCGCGTTGGCGTCGCGTCCGGAGGGATGCACGGCGGCGACCGTGACCATCGCGGAGTACGTCGGCCTGTCGAAGTCCTCCGTCGAGCGCGGGATGACGCAGCTGATGCGCCCCGGGCCCGACGGCGTCGTCGAGCTGTCCTCGACCCGGCGTTCCCTGCCCGGCGGGAACGGCACCTCGGCGGTGCGCCGTACCCGGCCGCTGTCCGCGACGGAGCGGTTCGTGTGGATCCCGGTGGCCGCGTCCGAGGACCTCACCCCGCGCCAGCTGCGCGCGTACGCACTCATCGCCTACGCCCAAGCCCAGAAGATCCCCCTCACCGAGTCGGAGATCGCAGGGGCGCTGCACCACCACAGCGGCCGACGGGCCGGCCAACCGCTCACCACCGCGGCCGCCGGCGAGATCGTCGACGAGCTGGAGGCGACGCGGTGGATCACCGTGGAGCGGCGGGCGGGCGTGCGCGGCCGCCACCACTTCGTCGCTCACGACATCCCGGCCGCCGCCCAGGACGCGGCCTGTGGACAACCGTCCTCCGCGGGCGTCGCGCCCTCCTCCACCTCTGGTCCTGGTGAGGGATCGGGTCCGTCGGCTGATGCGGGATCACTCGCGACTATGGAAGAACCTAGGACTGACCGACCTGATGACGAGCGCGCCCTCTTCTCACCCGCCGTAGGCGAGGTACAGGTAGGTGAAGCTGTGGAAAACCGCGGTGCGCAACCTCCGCACAGCGACGGCGAAGGCGGGCTCGCGCTGCGCGCGGATGACCACCAGACCCCCTTGACCAACCCCTTGACCAAGCCCTCGGGCACCCCCTTGACCAACCCCACCGGCGCCTACGGCGGGCCCGGGCTGACCATCAGCGCCCGCGTGCACTCCGTCCTCGAGCCGGTCCACCGGCTCTACCGGCAGACCAGCGTCTACATGCAGCGGCGCATCGCCCGGGAAGTCGGCCACCAGCTGCGCTCCGGCATCGATGACGCCCGGCTTCGGCAGCGCCTTCAGACGCGGCTCTGCCGCACCTTCATTGACGAGATCCGCGACCCCGGCCGGTGGATCCTCGGCGTCGGCCTGCCCCACTGGGGCTGCGGCATCTTCGACTGCGAGGCCGGCGTCCTGTGGAGCAGCGGCCGCCAGTGCTCAGTGTGCGAGGAGATCGTCCGTGACCGTCGCCAGGCCACCGCGCAGCCCGACGCCCCCACTCTCGCCATCGTCCACCCCACCCCCGTTCGCGTTCCCGTCCCGCGGTCCACTCCCGCAGCTCCCCGCGGCCGGTGCCCGGAGTGCGGCTGCACCGTCCTGGTGCTGAACCCCGCCGACTCGGCCGCCCCCCGATGCAAGCCGTGCCGAGAGGAACACGAGGGTGGACGTGCCAGCGGTCCATCCCCGTCGGCACACCCCGAGGTGTGCGCGGGGTGGGACGGCAGTGGATGCACCCGTCCGGCGCTCGGCTCCACCGGCCTCTGTGTCCGGTGCCGGACCCGCCGGATGGAGTGGGCCGCATCGTGAGCCGCCCACTCCACCCCATCGAGGCTCGCCACTGCCGGGTGGGGCCGGGTCCCATCCACCGGAGCGCGTTCCTCTCCGCGGGCACCCATGGGGCAGAGATCGGCCACCAACTGCACCGCTGCTTCAGCGGCCGTCCCGGACAACGGGGCGCATTCGTGGTCGACGCCCATGAACCGGACCCAGGTCCGAGGCCCCCTTGACCGGCCTCCCCGGCAGCCGGGTTCCTCCTTGACACGCAGTCCAGGTCAAGGGGAAACCTCAATGGCCATCGCCCGGCGCTGGGCATCGGCAACGCCGACGCGGACTGGGGCCGGGGGTGGAGTCCACCCGAGGAGTGGGCGTCTGCCGGGGTCAGTGCGACGGCCTCCTCCACCCCGGCCCACTCGCGGAGCCCACCATCCATCGCTGGCGCCGCGCACTGAGTGGGCTCCATCCCGGGTCCACCGCGTACACGGTGGAGCCCACTCAGTGGAGTGGAGCCTGGCCTCTGTCACCGAGTGGTGCCCATCGGTCCACTCCACTCGATGGGCAACACCCGATGGATCGGCCATGGTCCATCCACGCGGTGGACTCCGCTCGATGCTCCGATGCCACTCCACTACACCAGTGGCACCCACTCTCAGCCCGCCGATGAGGAGTGGACCGATGGGCGGGAAGAGACCGTCAGCCCGGAGCACGGACCGGTCGTGGGGAGCGGAGCGCGCCACCCACCCCGGGGTGTCCGCCGGCGGACACCTGCGGGCGATGCCCCCCCTTTCTCTCCGCGCCATCCCCTTGACCAGGTTCACCGCACAAGCAGCGCCCCCCTTGACCGGCCGCGCCTCCACCCCTTGACCAGGGGCCGGGGCACCTGCTGTTTCCCCTTGACCTCGGCCCGGGTCAAGGGGAATCCCGGCGGCCGCTCACCCTGCATCACCCGGTGAGGCCGAGGCGCCGCACCGATGCCAGCGGCAGCCGACCCGAGAGGCGCTGTCCGGTCGGCGGATGGACGGCGCGGCCGGAGAGGACTTCCTCCCGAGCGCGCGCCGGAGTCATACAGGAGACCCCGTGCGGAGGCGATGGCAGCCCGCGGGCATCAGGCCGAGTACGCGGTGGCGTCCAACGCGATGGACGGATGGGTGGGGGCGGTGGCCCACCGGGTGGCCAGATTGCGGGTGGACAGGAGCGCCCCGCGGCAGGGCATGTCCATCCACTCGGTGTGCTCCATCCAATCCAGTGGATGGAGCCGGGCCGGCGCGCCGCAGTCCATCCACTGCCAGTGGCCTCCACTCCCGCGCTCGGTGGAAGTGGGGCGCACCCATCCACCCCACTGGTTGCACACCCATCCCCCTTGACCACTCCACCCACCCCTTGACCACGGCCCCCTTGCCCAGCTGGGCCACCAGGTGGGCAAGGCCGGTTTCCCCTTGACCTCGTCAGGCCCCGACCCGCGGTCAGACCGCGGTCAAGGGGGCCGTCGGGAGTGTGAGCGCCATCGAGACCAGATGGCGCGAAAGGACGGACACGGACGTGGCCACCACCCAGCACACCCCGGCACTCGACTCCTCCGAGTCCACGCCCCGCTACGACACGCTCACCGTGATGAACCGCGACTGGGCCGCGCTCTGCCGCGACCTCCGGGCGGCGGACCGCGTCGCCGCATGGGCCGGGGAACACCCAGACCTCGCCGGAGCGGCCGGTCCCCAGGACGTGATCGACAAGATCTCCGCGTTCCACCGCCGCGGTGACATGGACAGCCACGACCGCGTGATGCACCTGCTGGTCGAGCGGGCCGGCGGGACCGGCTTCGACGCCCACCTCGCGTGGCGGGTGGCCGTGCGGGTTCTGCTGCCCAAGGCGGTCTTGATGGCGAAGACGCAGCGGAGGTCCTACGGCCTTCCGTGGGACGACGTCTGCGCGACGGTGCTCGGCGCCGCCTTCGAGGTCGTCCGCACCTACCCGCTCGACCGGCGGCCGCGGCGGATCTTCAACAACCTCGCGCTCGACACCCTGCAGCTGACCCGCCGCACCCTGGCCGCCTGCCTCGACGACGTGGAAGACGTCCAGGAGTTCGCCGCCGGCGTCGCGCCCCTGGCCGAAGCCGAGTCCCACACCCGATACGCGCACGTCGTCGCCAGCGAGGACCCCGACACCCCGCACCACACAGTCGAGCTCGCCGACCTGCTGGTGCGGGCCGCCCAGATGGAGCTCGTCGACGTCGACGAGCCGGCCCTGTCGCGTCACGAGACGCGGACGGAGGTCCTCGACCTGCTGCTGTGGGCGGTGGAGGTTGGAGCGCTGAAGGAGCTCGAAGCCCAGCGCATCGCCCGGTACTACCTGTCCACCTCGCAGCGCCCCGACCAGCGCCACATGACCACCCGGTCCATGGGCCACGAGGGAGATCTGCTGCGGCAGCACGCCAGCCGTGCCGTGCGCACGCTGCGCGCGAAGTCGGACCTCGCGCAGTACCGCGCGGCCGCCTGAAAGCGCCGGCGCCCCTCGGATCGGGCGCCGCAGAAGTCGCTTGAAAAAACCTCGGCCCGACTGTCACACCGCGCGCTTTCTCGACACCTGTAGCAGGCGAGAGGGCCGCCAGATCGGTCCCGCCCCACCTGAACACCCCCGTCCCCGCCCCTTCTCGACTCCGGGAGAACCGACGTGACCAGGATGTCCCCGGCCGGCACCGGCCGACAGCTGCTCGACGCCGACGAGGCCCGTGTGGCCCGTGCTTCGCGCGAGCTGACCAAGATCGCCGCCGCGCTGGTGAGCCGGCCGATGGACCGCGAGCTGCACGAGCAGATGCGCGCCTTCCTCGACAAGGAGTCGGAGGCCTCTCTGGCGTCGTGGGACGTGCTGCTGCAGCGCACCCCGGACCAGCTCAAGGAGCGCATCTCAACGGTCTTGACCGTCCAGGCCCTGCGGACGGCGTCGTGAAGCGGCAGCGCCGGCCGCGCACGGCGGCCAAGAAGCAGCTCGTCGAGGCGGAGGCCTGGGACGAGGAGGTCGACGAGCCCCAGGAGACGCCGGCGGACGAGCCGGATGAGACCGGGTGGACGACGAGCACGGCCCAGATGGCCGGCCTCTCCCGGCTGGTCCGTGCCGGTGTCTGGGCGCTCGTGGTCTCCGGCCCGGTCCTCGGCGCGCTCGCGTTCCTCTCCTCGTCCGCTCCCGCCCAGGGCGCGGCCAAACCGGCCGCCGCGGCGACGCCGGCGTCGCCCGTCGGACCGGCCGGCTTCGCCGAACTGTTCGTCTCCGCCTATCTGCAGGCCGGCCAGGGCACCGAGCGGGACCTGGCGCCGTACTACTCCGGCTCCGTCGCGCTCGCGGTCAAGCCCGGGACCCGCACGGCCACGCAGTCCACCGTGGTCGCCTCCCGCGAGGTCCAACCCGGCTACTGGTCCGTCACCGTCGCCGCCGACGTCACCGCCCACGACGACAAGGGCAAGTCCACGCGGCTGGGCGTCCAGTACTTCCGCGTCGGCATCCAGGCCACCGGCCCGGCAGGCGCCGGCGGCACCGAGCAGGGCGCCACCGCCGGCTACGCGGCGACGTCGCTGCCGGCGCAGGTGGCCGCACCCGCCGCGCTCAAGCCGGGCGGCCTGGCGTACGAGACCGACCGCGGGTCGAGCAGCGCGGACCCGTCGGTCGAGACCGCCCGCGGGTTCCTGGCCGCCTACCTGACCGGTACGACCGAGCTCGACCGCTACACCTCGCCTGGCACGCGGCTCCAGCCGATCAGCCCTGCGCCGTACGCCGCGGTGAAGGTGACCGGTGTCCAGGACGACTCGTCCGGCTCGGGTCAGCAGAAGGTGCCGGCCGACGGCACGGTGCTGCACCAGCTGGTCCAGGTCGATGCCACGGACCAGGCCGGCAGCCCGGTCTCGCTGAGCTACGCGCTCACCCTCAAGTCCCGCGCCGGCCGCTGGGAGGTCGCGTCCGTCGACGACGCCCCGGCCATCCGCGCGAGCAGCGCGCCTTCCGCGGCGCCGCACACCACCACCCCGAGCCCCGACGTAGCCACGGCATCTGACTCGCCGTCGCCGTCGAACTCCTGAGAAAGAGGAATCGTTCATGCGCACCCTGGCAGCAGCCAACCCCGACCACGTCGTCCTCGCCGGCGACGTCCTCGACTGGGCCAACACCAAGACGGGCCAGGTCCGCACGCTGGTTCTCACCGTGGCCACCCTCATGGCGATCATCGCCGTGCTGATGGCCTGGTGGAAGACCCGGTCCTTCGTCGGCACCCTCGTCGCCTTCGTCCTGGCCGCCCTCGTGCTCTGGGGCATCAGCAACCTCAACGTCCTGAAGACCAAGGTCGGCTCCGAGATCGATGACACCGGGACGGCCGCCATGTCCGTCGTCCACGGCCCCGGCGACGCCCCCGCTCTGGCCGGTGAGGGCTGGCGGGTCTCGTGAGTGCTTCGGAGGAGGAGCTGATCGGGCACTCGTACACGCGAGCCCGTAAGCACCCGCTCGTCATCGGCAAGCTCCCGGGAGCCGGTCGGCTCCCGGGAGGGCCCTACACGATCACCCAGGTCATGACGATGGTGATCAGCTTCGGGCTCCTCGTCATGACGAGGGACCTGTGGGCCCATTTCGGCGCCATGAACTTCATCCTCATGGCGCTGATCCCGTGGGGTCTGGCCTGGGTGCTGCGGTACGCGCGGCTTGACGGCCGGGACCCGGCGCGTGCCGTGCGCAGCCTGCTCATCTACTCCTCCACTCCGGCCCAGGGTCGCCTGGCCGGCAAGCCGCAGCGGGTCGCTCGACCGCGACTGGCGACCGCCACCTGCACGGTGCGCGTCCGGTCCGCCGAGCGGCCCGCCCCGGCGGCCGCAGCGAAGCCCGTGCCGCAGCCCGCTCCCGTGGCCAGGTCAGCCCGCCCGGTTCCCGTGCCGGCCGCGGCTGCGGCGGGCCGGGCGGAGCCGAAGACCGGGCTCCAGGCCCTCCTTGCCTCCCTCGACGAGCAGTGAGCAGCCGTCTCGTCATCACCACCAGCACAGAAGGAAGAACCCCATGCGTCTCCCCGTCCGGCACATCAGCGGCCACCTGATCTGGACCACTGCCGCCACCGTGTGGGCGGTGTGGCGCGTCGACACCGAGAACTACACCCACGCCAGCAAGTCCACGAAGCGTGAGCGGCTGGACTCCCTGGAGGCTCTCTTCAAGTCCCTGCGGGGCGAGGCCCTCCTGCTCAGCCTGTGCCCGAGCGTCGACGCCGCGTCGGTCGTCACCCGCATGACCGCCGGCGTCGACCTCGACGCCTCCCCCGAGTACGTCGACCTGGCGCTGAAGGTTCTCGACCAGCTCCAGGACCTCGAACTCACTGGCCGCGTCGACTTCCTCGCCGTCCCCCTGCCCCACCTCGACTTCAAGCAGAGCACCCGGGCCGTCTTCTCCTCCCTCCAGGTCGAGGTCATGGGTGCCCTCGGCCTGCCGGTCGCCCCGATATCCGTCTCGGAGGAACGCCAGCGCCTGGAGCAGGCCAACCGCCTGGCGGCAGGCTGGCCCTCCGGCATCAAGATGAGGCCGGCCACCGAGGCGGAGATCCTGTGGATCTACGGGCACAGCGCCCGCCGAGGCCTGAGCGAGCCGCTCCTTCCCGAGGACGGCGCGCCGCGCGCCCTGCGCGGACGCGGCCACACGGTGACCGCCCACACCCAGGTGATCTTGGACGAGGGCGGGCGCGGCACCCGGGCCTCCAAGGGCCCCACCAACCCCTTCAAGCGCCGCTACCTGCGCGCCACCAGCGAGCACGGCGACTCCTACCAGGCGTTCTGCGTGCTCTCCGAGATGCCGGAAGCCTTCCGCTTCCCCGGCAGCGAGTACTTGGCGGCGTTGGACGAGTTCAACTTCCCTGTGGACTGGGCCGTCCGGCTGCACGTCGAGTCCGGCTCGAAGGCCGAACCGAAGAGCAGGCGCCAGCAGCGCGAGCTTGCGCATCAGCGCGGCGAATACGACGGGGAGACCTCCGGCGTGCCCGCCTCGCTCGACAAGGCGAGCTTTGCTCTGGACGAGTACCGCGACCGGCTCACCGCCTCCAGCACCGAGGTCGAGATCCGTGCCACCGTCGCCACTTGCGTGTGGGGCACGACCCCCGAGGAGGCGGACGAGAAGGCGACGTCGCTGGCCAACCACTTCGGCGGCAACGACTACACGCTGGTGCGGCCCACCGGCGACCAGGTCGCGCTGTTCCACGGGATGCTGCCCGGCATCAAGACCCCGGGCCCGATGCTCGACTACACCCAGTACCTGCTGGCCAGGGACTTCGCCATGTCGATGCCGTTCTGCGGCGCCGGCCTGGGCGACGATTCCGGCAGCCTCTTCGGCCTCCAGCTCAACGGCGGCGGCGTCCGCCCCGTGCTCGTGGACTTCTCCCACGGCCCCCGCGTCAACGCCTCCGCGTCCGCCGCGTTCGTGGGCGAGCTGGGCTCGGGAAAGTCCGTCGCGATGAAGTGCGCGATGTACTCGATCCTCACCACCGGCCACCGGGCCGGGCAGAGAAACTCCCGCGGCCGAGCCCTGGTCATCGACCGGACCCCGCAGCAGGAGTGGTCGCGGTTCGCGAACGCCTGCCCCGGTACGACCCAGATCATCAACGTCGACGAGAACGCCGGCGTCTCTCTCGACCCCCTGCGGGTCTTCCGCGGCCCGCGCGCCGCCCGCTACACCGAGTCCTTCCTCACCCCGCTCCTGGACATCGGCTCGATGAGCATCGAGGGCATCACGCTCGCCGAGGCGATCGAGGCCACCCGGCTCGGGCCCAAGCCGAGCATGACTGCGCTGATGGACACGCTCGCCGAGCGGGCCCGCACGCCCGACCCGGAGGAGCCGAACGACGGCGCCGTGCGCGCCGCAGCCTCTGAACTCGTCCGCAAGCTGCGGTCGCTGGCGAAGAAGGACCTCGGCCGCGTTATCTTCGACCCCACGCTGCCGGTCGTACGGATCACGGACGCCGACAGCATCGTCTTCGCCGTCGACCGGCTGGGCCTGCCCACCAAGGAGGAGCTCTCCGAGCACCGGCTGCCGAGCCTGGAGGTCGAGAAGCGGTTCGGCTGGCGCCTGATGTACCTGATGACGGCGCTGTGCCGGGAGATCGCGTTCGCCGACCCGAACGAGTTCGCCGGCGTCTTCCTCGACGAGTGCTGGTGGCTCACCTCGTCCGCCGAGGGTTCCAACCTGCTGCTCGAGCTCATCGCCGACGGCCGCAAGCACAACGCCGGCGCCTTCGCTGGCAGCCATGACCCCTACGACATCGGCCCTAAGTCCGAGATCGGCGACAAGATCCGGGCACTGCTGTCCCACATCTTCGTCTTCCGCCACCGCGGCAAGGCCCTGGCCGCGCGCTGCCTGGAGTTCCTCGACCTCGACCCGACCGACGACGAGATGCTCAAGGTCATCACCGAGAACCTCAGCCCGCTCAACGTCAGCGAGACCGAGCGCGCCCTGCGGGCCGGCGAGGGCCTGTACCGGGACCTCCGCAAGCGCATCGCAGGAATCAAGGTGCTGATCCCGGCGGACGAGAACGCGGCCGCCGCGATCACTACGACGCCGGGGCAGGACACGGATGAGGAAGACGAGGTTGTGGAGTTCGCCGAGCTGGCGGACGGAGCCCTGGCATGAGCCGGATACAGAGAAGGGGCATCAAGCGGCGCCTCGGTCTGATCGCCGTACTGCTGGCCGTGTTCACCGTGGTGCTGGCCCCTGCCGCGACCGCAGACCCCTCACCGTCGCCCAGCACGTCCGCGCCCGCCAAGCCGGCGGCCGGCCCGCCGAACCTGAACCAGAAGCCGAAGGACGGCAGCGACGGCCTCCTCCAGCCGTTCAACGTCACCGACAAGGACGGCGTCCCGATCAGCTCCTACACCGTCAAGACGGACACGGGCGGCTGGAAGGACATCGACCTCAAGATCTGGAACATCGTCGCCCAGCTGCTCTTCGGCGTCGCCAAGTGGGTCATCGGCTTCACCTGCTGGCTGATCAAGTGGGCACTGAACTTCGGGCTGGCCAAGGTCATGGTCGGCCCCGTCGAGGACATCTCCAGCACCATCAAGAGCCAGGTCATCGACCGGCTCGGCCTGCCCGGCCTGTTCCTGACGTTCGCCGGCTTCTACTGCGGCTGGCTGATCCTCTTCAAGGAGCGCTCGCGCGGCTTCGCCGAGATCGGGGTCTCCCTGGTCGTCGCCGCACTGACCACCACCGTGCTCGTCTCCCCCGCGCAGGTGCTGCTCGGCCAGCACGACCAGGCGCAGCCCCAAGGCTCCACCATGCTGCTCTCCGAGGAAGGCCTGTTGGGGAAGTCCAAGGACTTCACCCTGGAGGTCGCCAGCATCGTGCTCGCCGACGATCCCGCGAGCGCCCAGGGCAGCGCCGATCCCAACAACGTGGCGAAGCCGATCACCGACGCCCTGGTGGAGGCGTTCATCGTCAAGCCCAACCAGCTCATGGTCTACGGGCAGACCTTCGACGGACAGTGCGACAAGGCGTTCCGCGAGTTCAAGCTCGCCGAGTACAACCTCGACCAGCTCGGGATGAACTACTGGGACGCCGCGATGATGGACTCGATCTACGACACGAACTTCATCGGGCAACTCACCGAGAACTCGAAGAAGTTCGAGGCCGCGTGCGGAGACGTGAAGCCCAAGGCCAAGCGGGCCTCCGCCGACCTCGCCTTCTCCGCTCTCTTCGTCGCGATCGCCGCCGTCATCGTCGCCATCCTCATGATCCTGGTCACCGGCACCTTCCTCACCGCGCAGGGCTGGCTGGCCTTCGAGGCGATCCGTGGCCACTGGGCCCTCACCGCCGGCATCCTGCCCGGCGGCGGCCGCGCCACCCTGTGGCGCTGGTGCTCCGCGATCACCAAGGCAGTCCTCGGCGTCATCATCTCCATCCTCTTCCTGGCGATCTTCATCCTCATCGTCCTGGCCCTCATCGACGCGGAAACCGGCGACGTCCTCGCCGTGAAGTTCATCGTCATCGACGTCACCGCCGTCGCCGGTCTGGCCGGCCACAAGCGCATCAAGCAGACCGCCCAGAGCATCGCGGTCAACCTCAACCGCAAGCTCGCCAACGCCCGCGTCGGCGGATCCCGCCGCTCGGTGTTCAACAGCCCCGGTCGCTATGCCGAGACAGCCCCCGGCCTGAAGCAGATGTGGGGCGAGGCCCGCGGCGAGGCACGGCGCGTGACCCAGCCCGTCGGAAAGGGCCTGAAGACCGCCCGCAACGCCTGGGTCGGCTCGCCGCAGGCCAACCGCAAGGCCAGCCGACTGCGGACCGCGGCCCGGCTCGCCACCAACGCCGCCGCAGCCGTCGGCACCGGCGGAGCGAGCGCGGCCGCAAAGGTCGCGGCACAGCAGGCGGCCAAGCAGACCCTCAAGAAGCGGTTGGCCACGGCCGCCGCGAACAAGATGTCCCAGACCCGGGGCGGCAGGGCCACCATGGCCACCGGCAAAGCGGCCGCCGCCACCGCCAAGTACGGCGCGAAGGCAACGAAGTTCGCCTTCATGGCCACCGTCGGCGCGCCGGTGGGCATTCCCCGTGGCGTCGCCGCGACCAAGCGGGGCGCAGCCGCAGCCACCGCCCGTGCCGGGCAGGTGCGCGATCAGCTCAAGGCCGTCAAGGAACGCACCATCGACAAGAAGGTCCAGGAGGCCAAGGACTTCGGAGCCGAGTACAAGCGCAACGTCGCCACGGCCAGCAAGTTCGTCGCGAAGCAAGGCACGAAGGCGCAAGTCAACCTCGGCCTGGCACAGATCCAGTCGAGCCCCAGGGCCGCGACTCCTCCCGGCCCCCGGGCCGGCGCCATCGCACCGAAGACCCCCGGGGGCGCGCCGACGGCGGCCGGAGCCAAGACGCCCGGCAAGCCCGCGCCCACGACAGCCGGCACGAAGGTACCAAGTTCGGTGAAGCCCCCGGCCACCGGGCCGACCGCGGTGCCGAAGATGCCGACCCCGCCCACCCCTGCACCGCCGGCCGCGTCGACGCCGGCGCCGCCCCGGGCCATCCGGCGCGCCACCCGACCGCCCGGCCCGCCCCGGCCCCGGTCGTAGCCGGACTGCGGCCGGGGCCCACCAGGCCCCGGCCGCCCAGATCACCGCACCAGAACCACCACACGGGGGACCCTCATGCCCAAACCCGATGTCGCGCGTGCCCGCGCCCAGCGCGGAACGATCGCGCTGTTCGCCGCTGCGGCAGTCCTGGCAGCTGTCGGTGTCGCCCTGTTCCTCGGGCTCGGTCGAACCGATCGTCCAGCGGCCCCGGACTCCGCTCCACGTACGGTCACACCCTCGGCAACCACCACCGGGAGCAGCTCAGGCAGCGCACATCCGACGACAACGTCGCCCGTCGCCGAGCCAGCCAAGTCTCCCGCCGCCTCGCCGAGTCAGCTGCCAGCACCCATGCAGGAGGTAGCCCGGGCCTTCACGACCGCGTGGGCCAGCCACGACGCCCGCCCGGGCCATGACACCGCGTACGGCGACGCGTCCCGACGTGCCGCCGCCTATACCGACGGTGATCTCGCCGAGGACCTGCGCACCTACACCAGCGGCAGCGCCGGTGGGCGGCAGTGGCAGAACTGGAAGGACCGCCAAGTCCAGGTCACCGTGACCGTTCTGCGGGTGTCGCTGCCGGACGGGGCGCCCGCCCCCACCGAGGACTCCGGCTTCGCCCGTGTGATCTACAAGGTGACGGAGACGCCGGCCAGCGGTCCCGCCGTCGAGTCGGAAGAGCACGTGGCCCTCAAGCTCCGCCGTGTCGCCGACGGGAGCTGGCGCGTCATCGGGCTGCCCAATGTCTGAGCAGGGCGAGTCCAAAACCCTGCGCCGAGTGCTGATAGCGATCCTTCTCTCGTGTCTGCTCGGTCTCGGCCTGATCATGGCCGCAGTGCTGGCGCTGACGTCGGCGATCGGTGAGGACAACACCAGCGACGCACTGGAGAACGCCGGGTTCGGCGGCGGCCTTTCGGACACCAAGGAAATCCCCGACTGGCTGCGTCCGATCATCCTGGACGCGGTGCGGGACCACGGCTGTGCGGAGGTCACGCCGTCGCTGATCGCCGCCCAGCTCTACCAGGAGTCCAATTTCCGCGTGAATCCGCCTGACGGCGGGGCTGGAGCGTTGGGCATCGCACAGTTCATCCCTGACACGTGGGCTGCCGAGGGCATCGACGGCAACAAGGACGGCAAGCGGGATCCGCTCGAGCCGAAGGACGCCGTCCCGTCGATGGTGTCCTACGACTGCAAGATGGCCGACGAGATCCGCAAGGTCCCCGGCGACGTCGTCGACAACATGCTCGCCGCCTACAACGCCGGCGGGTACAAGGTGAAGAAATACGGTGGCATCCCGCCGTACGAGGAGACGCGCAGGTACGTCCGCGAGATCCGTGATCGGGCGGAGAAGTGGTCAGCGCCGATGGACGGCAAGGTCTCCGGCGGTCTGGCCAAGGTCGTGGCCGGGGCCAAGGAGGCGTACAACACCCCCTACGTCCTGGGCGGCAGCTGCAAGCCGCCTTTCGTGGGCTCCACCGGGTGCGACTGCTCCAGCCTGGTCAAGTACGCCTGGAGCAAGGTCGGCGTGAACCTCCCCAGGGTTACGTACGACCAGGTCGAAATCGGCACCAAGGTGAACTCACAGAAGGACCTGCGCCCCGGCGACCTGATCTTCTCGGGCGGCAGCGCCTCCAGCCCGGAGCACGTCGCCATGTTCATCGGCGGCGGAGAGGCGATCGACGCGCCGCACACCGGTGCCCGCGTCCGGATCAAGCCCCTCTCATTCTGGAAAGACCGGATCCTGATCATGAAGCGGCCGAACTACACCGAGCCCGACTCGGGCGGCAGTTCGGGTTCGTGGGTCGCCCCGGTCGCAGACAAGCACATCGGCACCGGCTACCGGGTCTCGGGCTCGATGTGGTCGAGCGGCTACCACACCGGAATCGACTTCCCCGTGCGCACGGGGACCACGATCCGCGCGGTGGGCCCGGGCACCGTGGTGACGGCCGGCTGGAACAGCGCGTACGGCTATCAGGTGGTGATCAAGCACGGAGACGGCATGTACTCGCAGTACGCGCACCAGTCCTCGCTGAACGTCTCCGTCGGCCAGAAGGTGAACGGCGGCGACCGGATCGGATACTCCGGTGCCACGGGCAACGTAAGCGGCCCGCACCTCCACTTCGAGATACGCACCGGACCGGAGTACGGATCGGACATCGATCCGGTGGCCTACCTCCGCGGTCACGGCGTCAAGATCTGACCCGCCGGAGCCGGCGTCACGGGCCCCGGCAAGGGCTCGTGACGCCGGCCAGCGCAACACCGCGGAGAAATTCGGAGCGGAGTGTCACACCGAGCCGGATCCCGACACCTGTAGCAGGTGAAAGGCCCGTTTGCTCTCTGGAGGTGCCGCCGTGCTCCCGACTTACCCCGTGCCCGCTCCGGCCGCCGCGGCGCCGCCGTGCGCCTCGTCCTGGGACGGTGGGCGATGACCACGACCGACCTCGTCGACGGAGCGATCGGCTTCATCGGGGACCTTCCCGGCCACGCCGAGCGGCTGGCGGACACGGTGGTGGCCAACGCTTGGTGGGTCGCGCTGCTCGCCCTTGCTGCCGGCGGTGCCGCGGCCGCGGTCCGCTGGGCCCTCTCCCGCGGTCCGATGTCCAAGCGAACGGCTCTGGAAGTGCTGCCGACCACCGGCTTCGACCCGAAGCCGGAAGAGGTCATCCGCTTCGGACACCAGATGGCCCGCGCGCACAAGAGCGTGTCGCGCTGGCTCGTCTCCTCTAACCGCACCAGCGCCCTCCGCATCCGCTTCACCTGCTCCAACGGATCGCTGTCCATGAGGGTCGAGGGCCCGGACCGAGCGATGTCGGTGCTGCGCCACCAGGGCTACGCCCAGGTCGAGATGCGGCCCGTGGAGGCCGACGGCCGGGCTGCGCGCGAGCAGCCGCAGATCCGGCTCGGCTCCTGACGCCCCGACGCACACCACAGACAGGTAGACCATGACCATCGCACCAGACACGACCGCCGCTCCGCCGGTCGATCTCGCCAAGCCGGAAGCGGACGGCCGCGGCAAGCCAGCCACCCGGGAGATGCACTACGCCCGCGCCGAGCTCGCTCTGGCTCTGCCCGACCACCTCGCCCTGCGCGAAGTGCCGCTCACCCCGGACCCGCTCGAGGCGCTGGCCAACGCGGTAGCCGACGTCCGCGAGGACCTCGGCGAGAGCGCCGACGTCGTCCTCGACCTCGTGCCCGTCGCCGCGAACCGTGTCGGCAGCCGCCGTCGGCGCCTGCTGGCCCAGGCGCGCCGCAACCCCTCCGACGGGCCCGCCATACCCGGCATGCCGCAGCAGCGCACCAACCGGTTCGGCTTCGATCTCGGCCAGGTGATGTCCGAGATCGCCACCGAGATGAAAGGCAACCAGGGCGGTAGCGCCCGCCAGCGGCAGCACCACCAGCAGCAGCGCACGATCCACCGCATCACGGACATGAAGGCAGCCATGGGCAAGCTCGTCCCCGGCGCCGAGCCCGTCTTCTCCATGCAGCTGCTCGTGCGCACCTGCGCTCGCGACGAGTACCGGGCCCGGATGCTGCTGGACCAGGTCCTCTCCGCCCTGGAGCCGTGGTCCGGCGACAACCACCTGCGTCCCGTCGGTCTTCACCTCGGTGTCACCCGCGTCCGGGCGGACCACTGGATCTACCGGGGCAGGTTCGACCGCCGCTTCGAGACTGGGCTCTTCGTACCACGCCGGCACTCCTGGGTAACCGCTCAGGAGATCGCCGGGCTACTCAAGCCGCCCACCAAGAACAACATGGCCCCGAACATCGCCCGCTCGGGCGGGGTCGTCCCACCGCCGCCCGCAGCGCTCCCGACGTGGACGGGCCAGCGCGGCCTGCTGCCCCTGGGGTGGGTGGCGAAGGCCGGCGGCGGGGAGCGCCTCGCCGGCGTCCCGCTGAAGTACCTGCTCTTCGCCCTGTTCCTGGGTAAGTCCGGCTTCGGAAAGACCGAGATGTCGCTCGTGCAGGCCATCGCGCTAGCCCACGGCGGGTTCGGCGTGCTCTTCCTCGACCCCCACGGTGACGGCTGGACCCGTGCCCGGCCGTACCTGGCCCACAAGGAACTGGCCGACCGGATTTGGGAGATCGACCTCACCAGCCCCGAACTCGACAAGATGGTCGGCTCCTGGAACCCGCTGTCCATGGAGCGCCGGCGTGAGTCCGAGATCCCCGACATCGTCCAGTACATCGTCACCGGTTTCGCCGCGGCCTTGAACTGGTCTGACTCCGCCGGCCGTGCGAAGACCATCCTCACGCGCGCGGTCGAGTCCTTGGTGTACCTGTCGTGGCACGTCTGCCGCGCCGGCCGGCCCGACCTGGCGCCCACCGTCTTCCAGATCCGCACGATCCTCACGGACGCCGTCTGGCGCACCAACGTGCTGCAGTACCTGCCCAAGGACATCCGGGACTTCTGGGAGAACGTCTTCCCGGGCTACAGCAAGGAAGCCATCCCGGTCGTTACCAACATCATCGAACGCCTGTCTTCCAGCAACGCGATCAAGGCCTTCTTGGGATCGAGCCGGTCGACGTACGACATCCGGCATGCCATGGACACCGGGAAGATCGTCTTCGTCTGCCCCGCCGGCACCGGCGACGTGGACCGCATCATCTCCAGCCTGCTGATCTACGACCTCTTCCGGGCCGGTCTCTCGCGGCGGGACACCCCGCCCAACCAGCGGCGCGACTTCTACACCTTCATCGACGAGCTGACCAGCGTGGACGGCGCGTCGAAGGGCACCCTCGCGCAGATCACCGAGCAGCTGCGGAAGTACAACGTCAAGTTGCTCGCCATGACGCAGATGGCGCAGCGGTTGAGCGCCACCACCAGACAGGGCCTGCTGCAGAACCTGTCCATCTTGTCGACGACCGCTTCCGATGTCGACGAGGCGACGCTGGTCACCCGCCGTTGGGGCAAGAAGGTCGCGCCCGACACGATTGTCCAGCTCAACCGGTACAGCTACGTGATGTCCGTGACGCTCAAAGGCGGCACGACCGACCCGTTCCGGGTCCGCGGAGCCTCGGTGGAGGACCTGTACGGCGACTACTACCGGCCGCAGAACGAGGAGCGGCTGGCGCGGGCCATCGACGAGAACCTGCAGCGCCGCTCGGTCCGCGACATCCTCACCGACCTGCGCCGCCTGGACTCGCGGCTGCGCCGGTTCATCGTCACCCTCCCCGTCCCGCCGGACGACGACGACCCGGCCAGCGCCGATCTACCGCCGGACGAGCCCGACTTCGACGAGGCCGCACCGCCCGACGCCGAGGGCCCGGACGGACCGGTCGACGGCACCGCGTCCGGCGGCGGGGTGGCCAAACCGCGAGTCCACGACAGCGAAGGCCCGGTCATCAGCGGTGCGGAGCCGGCCCCGGCCGATGAAGCCCCCGACAACGTCCACCCGATCAACCCCCACCAGAACCAGTCGAGGCTCGGATGACTACGCCCCCTGTCGAAGCGGCCGCCGCGGCGGCGCCCACGCGTCGCTTCGTGTCACCCACGCGCAGCTTCCACGCGATCGGCGGCGAGGTCCTGGAGTTGCTGTACCAGCACCGAGTGCTCTCCACCCAGCAGCTGCACGTGCTGCTGACTCTGCCCGAGAAGCGGCCGGCCCGCCCCGTGTACCTGCGCTGGCAGCTCGGCGAGCTGCACCAGGCCGGGCTGGTCGACCGGATCCGTGCCCAAGGGCCCGGCGGCCGCGGGCGGGTGCAGAGCCAGCCGTTCTTGTGGTTCCTCACCGAAACCGGTGCCGAGTCCGTGGAGGAGGCCGGCGAATTGCCCGCGCGGCCGTACCGGGTGACGCCCGAGTCCGTCGCTGGCGCCCGGCAGGCGCACACGCTCGCGGTGAACGAGGTCGGGGTCGCCTTCGTCGAGTGGGCGCGCCGGCTGGGGCACGAGTGCGGGCCGCTGGACTGGACGCCCGAGGTCGCCAACCGGATCCGTGACGGCCAGCGCCGCTTCGAGGATGACCACGTCATCAGCGACGCCGTCCTCAACTACGTGCACGTGGAGAACGGGCGGCGCACCATGCTCAGCTTCTTCGTCGAGCTCGACCGCGCCACGATGACCTCGGCGCGGCTCGCCGCGAAGTTGCAGGCGTACGGCCGGCTGTACGAGTACGTCCCGCAGAGCGTGGACCGTACGCGGCGTACCCCGAACGCGACCCGGCCGGCGTGGATGTACAACTACCCGGTCTTTCCCCGGGTCCTGGTGGTTCTCGACGCGGCGCCGCCGAAGGCTGGGGAGCCGGACCGGCGCCCGCAGCGGCTGGCCGCGCGCACCGAGGACCTCTACACGCGCGCCGGCGCGGATGTCCGCCTCAGCCGCCTCAAGGGCGACATCAACATCGGCGTCACCACCCTGCAGCAACTTCAGGAGCACGGGCCGTTCGCCCCGATCTTCACGCCGCTGCTGCGCGGCACGCCGGCCGCCCGCCCTGCCCCCACCGACCTCTACCTCGCCACGAAGTGACCGGCCGCTTTTCGCGGCCCTGAAGGAAGCAGCGCCATGACCAGTACCTCGTTCGAGGCTCCGCCGGACGGCGGGAGCATGATCCGGCTCACCGAGATCCTGCACCGCAGCGTCAAGCTGCGGCAGCGGCGATTCGAGATGCTGCCGCTACGCGGCCAGGGCGCACCCTTCACTGAGCCCCACGCCCGCAACCCCTCGGACTCCCTGCCGCCGTCCGAACTCGCCGACCTCATCTCCTCCATGTCCGTCATCGGCCTCCTTGAGCCGGTCCTGGCCGAGGAGATCGTCGTCGACGGCAAGGCGCCGACGATCCGCCTGGTCACCGGGGAGCGACGCCTGCGCGCGATGCGCTGGGGCGCCGTCAACAGGCCGGACAACCCGCACTTCCAGGCCCTGCCGGCCGTGGTCTGCCCGGGACCGTTGTCCGAGGAGGAGCGTCACATGTGGCGCTTCGTCGAGAACTTCGCCCGCGAGCCCCTCCGGCCCGGGGAGCAGGCCGCCGCGTTGCTGTACCAGCGGTGCGCCATCCTCGTCGGCAAGCTCCTCAAGGCCGGCAAGCCGGTGCCGCAGGAGGTCTACGCGATCCCCGATCCGGCCGAGCGGTTCCTTGCCCTGGAGAAGATCCGTGGCACCGACAGTTCCTGCGCCGCGCCCTGGAGCGAGGTGCTGGACCGCTTGGGGCTGCAGCTCAACGAGCGCAAGGCCGGCGAGCTCGTGCGGGCCTTCCGCGCGCTGCCTCGGGATCTCACCGAGGAGATGGACGAGGCCGCGGTACGCCTGAACACGAGGATCAGGTTCGCCGAGCTCCGCAACGGCCGGGCGCAGGCGGCCGAGGGCATCTGGGCCGCGCTGAAGTCCTCCAAGCGGCTCCACCTGCTGCCGACCGCCGTGAACGTCGGCCTGGAGGAGCCCGAGCTCGGGCCAGAAGAGATCATCAATGAAGCCGAGGAGCGGCAGGACGCGGCGAACGCGGGCCGCCGGGCGAAGCTCACTCGGGTCCCCACCCAGACTGAGGACCAGGAGGAGAGCGAGGAAGGCGATGACGCTGCTGCTACTTCGGCCTCCGGCGTGGATGAGGTGGCAGAGGTATCGGAGCTGGGCAATCTGATGCAGCCGGCTGTGCCGACAGCGGAAGCCGCCACAGAAACGGTGCCGGCCGACGACGCCCCGAGTCGTCCGGCGGTGGAGGCGAACACGATCCGCACGGCGCTGGATGGGATTCGCGGGCTGCTGGCCGAGGTCCGGGCCGGCAAGGAGATCGCCCGGTACGACCGCGGCTCCCTGCGCCTTGCCCTGCGCGAGCTCCACGACCACCTCGAAGGCGCCACCGCCGACGGCGCGACGGACCACGATGCGACCACCGAAGGAAGCGAAGCAGCATGACCAGTGTCTCCCTGCCCATCCCGACCGTCGGCGTGCCCCTTCCGGGCCGCGGCTGCGACTGCAACAGTTGCGCCTTCTACGCCGGGCCCGACGGCCGGGGCGGCCCGGCGACCGTCGAGCCCCTGTGCACCGGCCAGAACTCCGACTGCCGGTTCTGCGGGTGCTCGGCGGCCGAGGCGGACGCTCCGGCGAACGCGTGCGTGACCCGCAAATGCCCGATCCGGTGCGGGAGCCGGACCGACATAGCCGGGTGGATGGCGGACGTCGGCGGCACCCTGACCTTCGACGACATCACCGTCGACAGCACGCTGCCCGACGGCCTGCCTGCCTTCATCCCCATGACCGACGGCTCAGCGGTCACCAAGCTCGACGCCAGCCTGAACTGGCCTGCCTACGGGGTCGGTCTGCGGCGCGTGTTCTCGCCCGACACCCACACGCTCTACAAGCGGTTCACCGAGCAGACCGCCCGCCAGGCCCTCGCCCTCGGGGACCACCAGAAGGCCGTGCTGGTCGGCTACGGCGAGGACCCGCTCGTCGAGGCCTTCTGGACCCGCCGCGGCCGGGACAGGCTCGTCGAGCGGATCGCGGAGCAGGAGTGGGACCTGGTCCTCTCGTGCAACTACAGCATCTACGGGGACTGGCCGCGCACCGAGCACCTCCTCAACATGCGCCGATCGCTCCTGCTCGCGCAGGAGTTCGCTGAGGCCGGCGTGAACGTCGTGCCGAACGTGTACTGGTTCCGGCTCGAGGACCTCCAGCGCTACCTCTCCTGGATCGAGGACACCGAGCCGGCCGGCATTGCCATCAACGTGCAGACCGTCCGCGACAACGCCGACTGGGACAGCTGGGAGCGGCCCGGACTGCACTTCCTGGCCGAGAACCTCCCCGACGACATGCCGGTCATCCTCACCGGCCTGTCCCGGGCCAACCGCATCGCCGAGATGGCCCAGATCTTCGGCCCCAGGCTGACCCTGATCTCCCAGAACCCCCACCAATACGCCCTGCACGGCGCGGTCATGACCGCCAACGGGCGCGAAGACGTCCACGCCCGGACCGAGGACGCCTTCGCCGCGACCGTCCAGTACATGGCCTCGCTCCTGCCCAGCCGCTGAAACTTCTTCGCCCGCACTGTCACACCGGCGGCTCCTCCCACACCTGTAGCAGGTGAAAGCACCTTCGGGAGGAGCCTCCGTGACGACTGAACCCAACCCCACCGATGCCGAGACGGCGGAGCCGTCACCGGCCGCTCCGGCCTGGCGACTGTGGATCCTGCTCGTCTGGCACCCCGCACTCGGCCTCCCCGTCGCCCCCGTCGCCGTGCTCGGCTTCGACGAAGGCCGGCAGCCGGTCGAGCGGGTCGTGCGCTGGGTCCCCCTTGTCTACGAGCAGGCCGATCCCTGGCGCGAGCGTCTAGGCGAGACCACCACCAGCGAGGACATCGAGCGCTGGATCGCGCAGTCCGGGGGCGCGTGCTCGCTCGAGCCCGCCGACGTTCCGGAGGGTGCGCTCGACCTCACGCACGCAGCCGACCTCGTTCTGGACGAACTGCTCGCCGAGGTCATCCCTGCGCTCCCGCCGAGGGGTGACGGCTGATGGGCACCGGCAGCAAGTCTTCGCACGCCTCCTACGCTGTCGGGCCCACCACGGCGTCCGAAGCGGACGACGTGGTGGCCGAGGCGCCCGCAGAGCCGATGTCCGACGAGGAGGTCCAGGCCAAGGCCGACCTCCTGGTGGCGATGAACCTCATGGAGGAGATCGCCGACCCGCCGTTCGGCGTCGACCCCGAAGATGAGGTCCCGACGGATCCCGTCGAGCGGTACGACCTCTTCGTCGGCCAGGTCGAGCAGGCTCAGGAGGCCATCGAGAAGCTGAAGGAGGCGGGTGCCTCCGACGAGGAGATCGAGGCCCACGCCAAGGCGCTGAAGGCTCAGACGCTGGCCTATCTGAACTCGCTCGACGAAGACGACCTGCGCGAGATCGCCGAGGCCAAGGGCTTCGAGCACCCCGCGCTGGTGGGCCTGTCCGGTAAGGGCCAGCACCCCTTGGTCCACTGGCTCGACCCCGCATACCCGAGCGACATTCCGTCCAAGGCCAAGATCCAGGCCGCCGCGCTCAGCCGGTACAACGAGTTGCTCGCAGGCAAGACGGTCGGCGGAATGACGCTCGCCGACCTGCACGAGATCGAGGGCACCGAGCCGCCCCTCAGCGGCGGCGCCTGGAAGGCCACGCCGGACGAGGTCGCCTCCTCCGCCCAGGCGGTGACCGCGTCGATCGACGCCTGGAACGAGGCGAAGAAGACCTACGGACCTCAATCTCAGCAACAGAGGGCCGAGGCCCTGCACACGATGCTCGCGGCTGAGCAGAAGCTGGCGTCGGCCGACTGTCCCGAGCTCGGCGAGGACCTGGCAACGGCCAAGGCCGAGGCCAAGTTGGCGGTCGACGAAGCTCTCCAGCACACGTACGTGCATCCGAAGGATGTCCAGCCCCTGGTGCAGGAGGCTCTCGCTTCGGGACAACTGAGCGAGACCGAGGCGATGCACCTCGGTGGTCACCAGCTCGTGGCACTGATGCGGCCGAGCACACCCGAGAGCGAAGTGGAGTCGCTCAAGGCCCTGGCGGTCAAGCGGCAGGAGCAGCTGGCGAACCTCGACGCCGGCTACGCCGCCCACGTCGCGATGGCTCCCGGTGGCGACCAGCCGCTGAACCTACCGCCGGCGGGCGACCCGGGCGCGCCGCAGGCGATCGCCGCGTGGGCGAAAAACGCCGGCGACGTCCGGGACATGCAGACGGACGTGAACGCCTGGTACCCCTACACCCAGCAAGGCGGTGCCAGCGACACCCCGTACGCAGAGCACCCAGCTCTCGGACCGGGGAAGTACATTCACCCCGGCGATCTGACCAGCGACTTCAAGGCGTGGGCCGCGAAGCAGAAGCTCTCCGACCTGCGTACCGTCGCGGCCGAGCTGGGCATGGACAACAACGCCAAGGCCACGCGCGCCCAGGTCCAGAACTACATCGCCGCGAGCTTCAACAACAAGTACGACCAGCAGGCCATCAAAGACAAGGTCACCGCGGACATCGCGAAGAAGGAGGCAGCCAAGGCCACCAAGGCAGCAGCAGCCACGGCCCCATCGGCGACGCCCGATGGCGGTTTGGCGTCGGACGAGGCGGTCCAGGCCCTGGCAAGCAAGCTGCCAGCGAACGGCGCCGGCTCCGTGGCGAAGCCAGCCGCGCCTGCGGCGAAGCCGGTGAAGGCACCGAAGCCGGGCTCGTTCAACGCCAACGTCCAGGCCATGATGGCCGCAGTCCAGCACGCCAAGGCGACCAACCAGGACCTGCCGGCCCGCGTCGACGCCAAAGAGGTCGCCAGCTGGAGCTTCGGCCCCGGCACCACAGCGTCGAACCTCGGCGGGACGTACGCCAAGACCGTCCACGCTGCCCCCGACGGCTCGCAGTGGATGTTCAAGGCCGACCACAACCACGGCGGCGCCCTGGGCCACACCGAAGCCGCCGCATCCCACGTGCTGTCGCTGGGCGGGGTCCCGGCGGTGCCGGTGTACCACCACAAGAAGGCCGACGGAACGGCCGGCTCCATCCAGCCGCTCCTCAAGGACGCCAAGCCGTTCACGTCCAGCCCTAGCCAGTGGACGCAGTCCCAGGTCGACGCGATCGTCCGGTCGCATGTGGGGTCGTGGCTCGTCGGCGAGCACGACGGCCACCAGGACAACTGGCTTTCCACGCCTTCCGGCGGGCTCGTGCAGATCGACCGCGGCCAGGCCTTCAAGCACTTCGGCGCGGACAAGCTGTCGGTCGACTACGCCCCCAGCGGCGGAGGCGGTTTCACCCCGGTCCACCAGAAGCTCTACCAGGCCGCCCTGGGCGGTGGCCTCGCCAACGGAGTGAAGATCAACCCTGCCGCGGCACACCCGGTGATCAAGCAATTCGAGTCCGTGCCGGACGCGCAGCTGCGCTCCATCCTGCACTCCACCGCACACGAGGGCGCCAAGGCCGGCGTGGCGTGGGTGCCGCAGATGCGCAGCCGGGCGGCCAAGGCCCTGAAGATCCCGCAATCCCAGGTGACCCACGAGCAGATCGCCACGGCGTTCCTGGACCACGCCGTAGAGAGGAAGAACAACTTGCGCCAGAACTTCTCCGACTTCTTCGTCAAGCAGCTGGGCCTGCCCTCCGGCGCCTCCCTCAAGCACGGCGGTGGTAGCTGATGGGCACCGGATCGAAGTCGAGCCACCAGAGCTACGCGGTCAGCCCCACCGCACTCGCCGAGGCCCCCGCTGCCCCGCTGGACATCACCGGCGCGCCGGCCCCGGGCGAGGGGACCGACCTCACGGGCGCGGCCGCGGGAGCTGCGGGAGAGCCGGCGTTCGAGGTGCCCGAACTCCCCGAGCCGGTTGTCGAGCCAGCTCCCCCTGCAGAACCTCCGGCCGGCGAGGATCCGCTGGCGGAGCTCGACGCGCTCCTGGGCACCGAATCCGAATCCGAGCCTCTTACGGCCGCCGCGCCGCCTGAGGAAGAGGCCCAGGAAGCGTCCGCCGAAGGCGAGTTGCAGAGCAGCAGCGAGGAGCCGTCGGCGGAGGAAGCCGCGCTGCTCCAGGCCGAGGACAACGCGGAGGCCCAGGAGGAAGAGGAGGAGACGGACCCGCCGCTGACGCCGGTGCCGGCGGCGCCTCCAGTAGGCGAGCCCACGGGTACGCCGATCCTGGTGGGCGGGGACGACTTCATCAACTCCGAAGCCACCCTGGTTGCCTACAACTCGCCGGACGGCCCGCATGAAGTGCTGCTCACGCATATATCCGAGGAGGCCGAGGAGAAACTCCTCGACGCGCTGAGCATCCCCGGCACGCACATGGAGGAGATCCAGGTCGAGGAGGAGGTCAAGGAGCGCCTCGATCTCGACAAGGAGAAGAAGCTGGCCGAGCTGACCAAGACCGCGGTCAGCTCGGTGCAGCACAAGCTGAAGACCGGCTCCGAGATGTCGGACGCATCGATCGCCAAGCACCAGGCAGCCGTCGACGCCGTCTCCGCCGTCCTCAACGACCCGTCGATCAGCGACGACGAGAAGGCCATGGCCCAGCACTACATGGACCAGCTGAACGTCGTGAAGGACAAGATCGACAACGGCGGTGCGCCCATGCCGTGGATGGACGCCTACGAGGTCACCGCGACCAAAATGGTCACCAAGCAGATACCGGTGCCCAACGGGGATCCGGAGCCCGGCACGCTCGCGGCGACGGTCCGCAAAGCCAGCAGGATCCAGGCGAACCTCGACCCGGCCACCGGGCAGACGTCCTGGGACGGTGTCAGCCGCTCTTCCGCCAACGGCACGGAGTACGAGATCGACATGGGCGACGGCTGGAAGGCCGTCTACCGCCCGTACAAGGACAACGACCCGAAGCACACGGAGTACTCGCTGCGAGGACAGCTCGAAGTCCACGCCCCTGCGGGCGCCGGCCACGGCAAGGACCTCGTGGAGCGGCTGGAACAGCTGCACCTGATGAACAAGCCGATGACCGCGGCCGAGGGCGAGTGGACGTACCTGGCGAACAACATCCAGGCCCAGGGGCTGGAGGGCTCCGCCGGCGTGAAGGCCGCCATGGACACGGCCCAGGGGCTCCAGGACCTCCAGGTCCAGGAGATCGTGCACCAACGCATGGAGTCCCTCATGGGTCTCGACAGCGACGCGCTGCAGACGGCCATGAAGAGGATCCACCTGGAGGCATCCCACAAGGTGCTGCCGATGAAGGTCGAGGTTGTCCGAGACGCCGTCGCGAAGGCCTCCGGGTTCTCCAGCGGCGCCGAACTCGCGGCCAGCCCCGGCTACGAGCCGACGCCCTCCACCGGAGGGAAGTGGCTGACCTGGTCCCGCTTCGACGTAACGGGCAAGAAGGCGGAGATCCAGAGCGCGTTCAAGGGCCGGTCACTGAGCCACAACCTCAACGGCGGCGATCTCGCCAGTCTCCTCGGCGTCGGGGTCCTGGCCTCCACGGAAAAGCGGGCCGTGATGGGCATCGGTGGCGGACTGGGCTTGAGCGAGCAGGCCGACAAGATGACCGGCGGCGCCAACAGCGTGTTCCTGCGGGTCAAGAAGACGCCCAGCTCCCCGGGTGGGGGCCGGCTGATCTGGGACGACCCGAGCGTACTCATGCAGCGCAGCGACTACTACGCCTACAACAGCGACCACTACGGCGCCATCAACCCCGCACACCACAACTACAACGCGGGGGCCATCACCCGGGACCCGATGAAGATCGCCAAGTTCACCGGCAGCAGCAACGAGATCATGTTCCGCAATGGAATCGATCTGCTCGGCGCGGAGGCCCCCAGCCGGATCGTGTGCCACACCGCCGCGGAACGCAGCAGCATCCTTGCCTCCCTCACCGCGCGGGGCATCACCCAACTCGGCGGGAAGCCCGTTGAGGATGTCCTGTGCACGGAAGCCGACTACTAAAGCTGACCAGGAGCGATTCGATGACAGGAACACAGCAGCAGTGGCGCCGACGGTTCTCCGACCTCGTCGCAGGCAACCACAGCCCGACCGGGGACCCGGTGGACGCCGGCGCGCGTTTGGTCGTGTCGGACCCCGACGGGACGGAGGTCTTCCGCGCCGCCCTCGCCCGCCACCACCGCTTCGAGGACGACGACAACGTCATATGGATCCGCCCCCTGGTCGGTGGCCAGGACACCGAAAGCGGCTACCTGTTCAACCTCAGCCTGGTCCGGCGGCGATCCCTTCCGGTGGCGCATGCCGACCTCGTGGACGACGGCGTGGAGATGGAGCTGACAACGGGACAGAAGGCACGGATCGAGCCGGCCGACGGCCCCGAGCTCGAGCAGGTGGCCCGCTGGGACGACTTCACCAACCGTCTCACCCCGGACGAGGACGCCGCACTGGGGCAGCTGGACGCCGACTCCTGGCATGGGCGCTATGCGTGAGCGGTCCCGTCGCCGATGGCAAAGGGCGGCCGCGGGGCGTGTTGGCATGATGTCCCCGCGGCCCCAGGGCCGCGAGAGGACCACTGGCTGGCCCCGAACGGGGACAACGATCTTGACGGAAGAGCCGGACCGCACTCGAGAGGAGGAGACATGGCAGATCGAGCACACCCGGTGACCGAACAACGGCACGCTGACCTGCGGAGCCCGCTGACGGAGCAGGAGCGCGACCTTCCCGTCGATGTGAACTGGCTGCGCCGGCGCGCCAAGCTGTTCGCGGCAGTGTCCGGTCGAGAGTTCCACGTTGTCACCGATCTCTCGGCGTACGCCTCGGTCAGCGGCATGCCCTACCTCTCGCACTATGCCGCCCAGGTCTATCTGGGCCCGAAGTCCGCGCGGCTGAGAGTGCCGTTGATGGCCATCAACCTCGCCCTGGTGACCACGCGCGAAGAGGCCGATCGCGCCCTCGCGCACGAGACCATGCACTTGGTCGTTCCTTCGTACGGTCACAAGGCGGCCGCCTTCGCCCGGGCCCAGCTCTTGCTCGACAAGGTCGGACAGCTCACCGCCGCGCCGGTGTAGGCCACGTCCGCGGCAAGTGCCGGCCGCCGCTGTTTCCCCGTACGACTTCCCAGGGAGCAGCGGCTTGCCGGCCGCCTCTTCTCCCAGCATGTTGCGTATTGGTACTCCAATATGTACTGTGATGATGTCGGTCGGGATGATCCCGCCGATCGGAGCCGCTGTTCGCGGCCTTCGAAACCAGCCCCGGTGACCATGACGCGCGCCAGCGTGCCGATCACGGGACCGATCCTTCTCGGAGACCCCATGCCGAGCACCATGAGAAAGCCCTTCACCCCCGTCGAGGCCACAGCCGTCCAGGCCGCGGTGGAGCGCGCGCAGACGGGGCAGGCCAGCAAGATCGGCCCGGACCCGACCCTCCACAGCCAGACGTCCGAGCTTCACTGGGTGGAGGCGGTACTCCGCCACCGCCTGTCGCTCCACTCCCTTGGCCGCCCGGTCGCCATCCGCACCAGGCACGACGACACCCACCCGCTCGTAGCGGACGGCGTGCACTTCCCCGCGGTGGCGCTGTCCATCCCCTTCACGGACGGAACGCTGGACTTCCTCGCAACCTACGACGACCGCCGCCGCCTCACCTTCGACCTCCTCGCGCCGTGCGACCTGTGCGGCAAGCCGGTGCCCACCGAGGAGATCAACTCCCTGGAAGACCTGGGCGACTACCTCCTCCAGGCCCGCGACGGGCTGGGGGGATCCCCCCGCCTCCGCACCTCCCCCGCGCACGCCGCCGACTGCCTCGCACGCGGCGACTGATCGCGCTTCCCCTTTCCCCACTGGCGCCCCCGGCTGATGCAGCCGGGGGCGCCCTGCATGGAGCGACACCTCACCATGACGACAGTCATTCCCTTCGCCGGCGCCGGCAAAGAGCCTGTGCAGCACGTGCCGGCCCCCGAACCCACCCCTGACACACACGGCCCCTTCGGCCGGGTGGTCACCGCCCCCGAAGACAGTCCAACGTCGGCGTCGACGAGGTGGGTGACGTGGCTGCTGTTCATGGTCCCGCTGTGCATCGCCGAGTTGCGGGACCTCTCGGAGCCCGAGATCGAGCGCGTCTCGGCGCGGGCCGCAGACCTGATCGCCAGTCACGGCGACGACGCCCAGTACGGCGGCCACCACCAGCGCAGTGCGCGCACCGCCATCGCCCAGGGGCTCGCCGTGCTCGCGAGAGCCGACGGCGGCGTGACCGCGCTCGGCATCCACGCGTGCGTCCGCCCCCACGCCTACTGCCCCGGCACTTCACCCGCCCACTCCTCCCCTTCGAAGCACGAGGAACGAGATGTCTGAGAGCAACACGACCGGCCGCACCACGCCCAAGCGGCTCCTCACCCAGAACTCGGACCTGAGGAGGATCGGCGTATTCAATTGGACACTTCCGGCTTTCGTGATCGAAATGCCTGACGGAAGCCATTTCAACGTCTGCCCTCAGGCGGGCGTGTGCGCCCAGCTGTGCTACGCCCGAGTCGGCACTTACCGGTTCAAGAATGTCCGCGCAGCCCATATCCGGAATCTCCTCCTCTGCCGGGACAATCCGGAGGAGTTCGAGAGGCAGATGACAGAGGAACTCAGGCACAAGCGGTACGGCGGCAAGTGGATTCGCGTGCACGATTCAGGCGAATTCTTCTCCGACGAATACCTTCTCACCTGGATGCGCATTATGCGCAGCTCGCCTGAGGTTCGCTTTTACTGCTACACCAAGGAGATCTCTCGTTTTAAGCGGCTGGTCGTGAACGACGCGCCCGAGAATTTTCTCTGGTGCTACAGCCTCGGAGGAAAGGAGGACCACCTTATCGACCTGAGTACCGAGAGGCATGCGGACGTCTTCCCCGACGTGGAAGCGCTGATCGCAGCCGACTACACCGACCAGACAGAGTCCGACCTCCTGTCGGTCCTCAGCGAGTCCCCTCTTGTCGGAATCCCGGCGAACCGGATTCCGCACCTTCTCAAGAAACAGGGGCAGGAGACATTCGGCAGCCTTCAGCGAGCGCGCGACGAGAAGTTGCGCGCGAAGAACGCCAGCGCGGGCCAGGGGTTCGCGCTGGCGCACTGAATACTCGCGGGGGTGTCTTCGGGGCCGGGCGGACATGCGCCCGGCCTGCTGCCAGGAGACCGACGGCGGCCAGGCACTGGTCGTCACCTCGCTCGACCGCGCCCGCGACCTGCCCCGCC